>CATKYT010000001.1 GCA_949841245.1 uncultured Eubacteriales bacterium
ATTTTAATAATAATTTTTTATTTTTTTTATTAAAATTAAATAAATAATTAATTTTTAAATTTTTCCATATATTCTTCATAAGACATTTGTTTGTCAATAATTGTGTTTTCATCCACAATGTCAATAATTCTGTTTGCAACAGTTTCGATAATTTCTTGGTCACCTGTGGCAAAAAGCATTGAACCTTTGAAATTTGTCATGCCTTTGTTTAATGAAGTTATGCTTTCAAGGTCAAGGTGATTGGTTGGTTCGTCCAACATCAAGAAGTTTCCACTTTCAAGCATAATCTTTGCAAGCATGCATCTGACTCTTTCTCCACCAGAAAGAACATTAACTTCTTTCAAACTTTCTTCTCCTGAAAACAACATTCTTCCCAGCCAACCACGAACATAACTTTCGGTTTTGTCTTTGGAATATTGTCTAAGCCAATCCACTATACTTAAATGGCAATCTTCAAAATATTCGCGGTTATCTTGTGGAAGATAGGAATATTTAATGGTTTTGCCAAATCTTATTTCTCCACTGTCTGCTTCTTCTTTGCCGGCAAGGATGTTAAACAAAGTGGTCAGAACAAGGCTGTTTGAAGAAAGAAAAACAATTTTTTGGTCATGTTCAACAGTAAATGAAAGGTTTTTGAACATACCTTTTTTTGAAAGTTTTTCCACTTTCAAAATTTCTTTTCCAATGTCTTGTTCATATTTGAAATCCACATAAGGATATTTTCTTGATGAAGGCTTAAAATCTTCAATAGTCAATTTTTCCAGTTCTTTCTTTCTGCTGGTTGCTTGTTTAGACTTAGACGCGTTTGCCGAGAATCGTGCAATAAATTCTTTCAATTCTTTGGCGCGTTGTTCTGCTTTCTTATTTTGGTCTTTTGCTTGTCTTGCAAGAAGTTGGCTGGTTTCATACCAGAAATCATAATTTCCAAGATACATATTAATTTCGCCAAAATCAACATCACAGATATGTGTGCAGACTTTGTTTAAAAAGTGTCTGTTGTGAGAAACAATTATGACGATGTTTTCAAAGTCAAGTAAAAAGTTTTCCAGCCAACGAATGGTTTTAAAGTCAAGGTTGTTTGTTGGTTCGTCCAAAATTAAGATGTCAGGATTTCCAAACAAAGCCTGTGCCAAAAGCACTTTAACTTTTATTTTGCTGTCCAAAGTCGACATAAGGTCATAGAAACTTGCTTCTTCAACACCCAAGTTTTGTAACAAGGCTTTGGCTTCACTGTCCGCTTCCCATCCGCCGAGTTCGGCAAATTCTGTTTCAAGTTCTCCTGCTCGGATGCCATCTTCGTCAGAAAAATCTTCTTTTGCATAAAGCAAATCTTTTTCTTTTTGAATTTCCATAAGTCTTTTATGACCTAAAAGAACAGTGTCAAGCACTGTTTCATTGTCATATTTGTTTTGATTTTGTTCCAAAACTGACATTCTTTCACCAGGTGTGATGATGATTTCGCCAGTGTTTGGTTCAATTTCGCCTGTCAAAATTTTTAAAAAGGTAGACTTACCGGCACCATTTGCTCCGATAATTCCATAACAATTTCCTTTTGTGAATTTTAAATTGACTTCTTTATATAAAGTTCTTCCGCCAAATGCCAGCGAAACATTGGATGCCTGAATCATTTTTTCTCCTTAATTGTCAACTATTTTGTTTTTTCGTTCTTTTTTATTGTGCCAGTTTTGGCGATTGTTTTTTCTGTGTTAACTGTTTCTTTTTGTTTTTTCGTCTTTGTGGTTTTTTCGTTTTTCAAAATTGCATTTTCAGTCTTTTCTTTTGCAGTTTCGTTTTGTTTAGAAAGTTCTTTCACAATGACATCAGTCAGCATTTTTTCGCGTGCTTTCTTCATAAGATTGTTATTTTTTTCGTTGATTAACTTAAATTTTTCATGATAGGAAACAATATATTTTTTTTCAAGACCATCAAAAAGTTTTTCAAAATCAACATCTTTGTTTCCTAAATCTTCCATAAGTTCGGTTAAAATTGGATTAATTCCATAAATTTCTGCATAAGCAGAACATTCATTAAAATCCAAATTATTGAATTCTCTAAGAAGTCTTGTGCTAAGTGCTTTTCTAAGCGTGAAATAAAAATCCAGTTTAATTTTAAAGTCTTTGGAAAAATTCCAATCAAAATAAAGTTGTTTTTTTGTAATTTTATTGATGTTTTTGATGGAGTTTTTCAAAACTTTTTTCATTTCTTTTCGGTTTTCATAGCAATATTTAGGATAAACCACACCTTTTCTCATTTGGTTAAGATAAAGTCTTTCCATAATTTTTTCTTTGGAAAACACAAAACTGTTTGGCAAAATTCGCTCGCCAGTATATTTATAAGCCTTTGCCAAACGGCGATTAATTAAATTTAAATAATTATAAATTTCGTAATTTCTATCCATAAGTTTATTATAACCAATTTAACACATTCTGTCAACTTAAAACTAAGAGAAAAACACGGCTTATATTATTTAATTATAATTATAAATAACTTGTTTTTTTATTTGGTAAAATTAAAAAAAAATTGTATAATTAAAATGTTAAATTATGCAGACAATAAGTTTGTTTATCAAGCCTTTGTTTGTTTAACAAATCTAAGATTTGGAGTTTGTTATGAAAAAGAGAGGAGCGCTCAGTCTTTGGAAAACACTCATACTTGTATTTTGTTCTTTGCTTGGTGTTTGTGGGCTGGCTTTACTGGGAACATACCTGACAGGAGGATTTAATAAAAATGTCATTCAACCAAATGACATAAGTTTTTCTCATGATATATCTGGAGATGGAACCTATGACGAGCAATCCAACACTTTCAAAGTGGTTGATGATTTCAGAATGACCATAACAACCAACACTGCGGATGTAACAGAAAAAGTTGTCAACCTTTCTCTTACAGGTGGCAAGGCAGAAAATGGATACATAACAAACCAAGTAATTAAAATTCCAGAAAAAGTTAAATTAAATGAAAGTTTCCAAGTGGAACTTATTCGTGATGAAGATGGTTGGATTAAAGGGGGAAATACAACAATCCGTGCACAATCAGATTCAAACAAACTTCTTGAAACCATTAAAACATATGTTGCTGTTGACACGCCAGTTTCTGGCATTAAAGTGTCAGTAAGGGGTGACAAAGCGGTTGTTGCAAACAACAATTTCTGGGTGGACACCACTTTTGACAAACCTAACAGCAGATATAATTACAACAATACACAAAACACTAAAACTTTGTTTTATATGCCAAGCAGTGAAAACGACATTGAAATCGTTGATTTAAAAAATGGCATATTTAAAGCCAGCGAATCAACTGGAGAATATACAATTACAGTCTATACTTTCATCAATGCATATCTTGAAAACAAATTTTTGCAGGAAAATGCAGGTCTTTCAGGAACAGCGCTCAACACCAGATTTTTTACAAACTATCTTTCAAGTCATGCAAATGACTGTGTTAGTAAATCGGTAAATGTCAATGTTACAAAGGCTTCCGTAAATTCTGTGACGATTACAAACAATTTAAGTTTGCAGGCAAACACAGACACAATTTTCCGTTTGACAGCACACGGAGAAGACCAAACTCATTCTTTGGGACTTACAATCACTGATGACGATGGAAATTCAGACC
Source organism: uncultured Eubacteriales bacterium (assembly GCA_949841245.1). Taxonomy (GTDB): domain Bacteria; phylum Bacillota; class Clostridia; order Christensenellales; family UBA1242; genus Caccovivens. The sequence continues at coordinate 3,616 of CATKYT010000001.1, forward strand.
TTGCAAACTTGTTTGGAAAAGTGGGAATAAAAATTCCTAATGACCCTTACTTCACAATCAGTGGCGGCGACATTATGAAAGTTTCTGCCGATGGCATAATTACAGCAGTTAAAGAAGTGGATAATGAAGCAGGGGCAAGTTTTTATGTGCTTCCTAAACTTGGAGATGGTCCTGAAAATTATAATTGGGCTTTGTCATCTTCCCAAGAAAATGCTTCCATCATTTTAAATGTCAACTTTTTCAGTTTTTCCAGCAACACTGGATATTCAAAACTTTACAGTGATGCAGAAGAAAAAACTTTTGTGTTTGGCACAAAACCACTTGATGAAAGACCACTTGAATGGGAAAGCACTACTCCAATTACGATGACCATTCATTACAACAACAATCTTACAATTGCAGATGAATATGACCTTAAAAACAGTGCGGTTAAATTGGGCAACAACATCTATCGTGAATATAAATATTTCTTGGTGGCTGATTCTTCTGCTGTTGACCTTTCTGAAATCTTCTTAACAAAAGACAATGGCAAACTTTATACGCAAAACTTTAAAGGTGAATCATTTAATCTTGGTTCTTTGGACGGAACAAATGGCTATGTGCTTTATGAACTTGAACAAGAAAAACTTACTGCACTTAAAAGTTATTCTGGCACTGCTTATTTGGTGGCAGCAACAATCAAAACAGACATCAACGGCCGTCCTGAAATGTTTACAAACGATGACGGACAAAGTTGCTTTAAACTTGTGGCGTTTACAACACTTAAAAGCATTACTGTAAACAGCACTTTAAATGTCAATGACATGACAGCACAATTTGCTTTTGATGATGTGTTTGACATTGAAAACAATGAAACATACATTCCAACATTAAACAGAGATGACAATGGAAACCAAAAGAAAGTTTTAACTTTCAAGTTCTTTATGGACACAACAGCAGGCACAAAATCAAAGGATGCAGTGAAAATTGAAAATGCCTTTGGAGATGGTGCAGACGAAACATTAAGATTGGAAATTCGTGATGTAAATGGAACAAAAATCTTAAACTATTTGAAACTTAAAGATTTAAAACCTGTGGAAACAGGAGATGACACCAGATTGGAATATGAAGCAGAACTTCAAATTGACGAATCTCTTGTTGGCACAAGCGAAGATTGGCAGAACGGAATTGCTGTCTATCCTTATCTTGTCTATGTTGATGACATGGGGAACACATCTTCATTAAAAATTACTGGCAACATGGATGAAGGAACAGGTGCAACAGTTACAACAGACCACTTTGTGCTTTACACACAGATCGCCAAGAGTTTGGTAGGAAATTATGAAACAGAAGGTTACACAGATGGCATTGATGTTGTCATGACAACCGAAAAAACGACAATCAAATGGGGTGCAAACGACAGTTTGACATTGGCAACATTGAATGACTTGTTAAACTTTACAATTTTTGACCAAAAGAACAGTGACATTGCTGTTTCAAGTTCTGCCGAAAGCATTTATAGATATCGTTTTGAAGAAATTACACAAGCGGGGAAAAATCCAATTCTTTCTTTAAGAACATCCACTATTGCTGGCTTTGTTTCCACAAGGGGAGAAAAAATAAGCACAACACTTAAAGTTGTTGTGGAAAAACTTACAAAAATCAGCGAAACAGAAAGTGAATATCGAGAAGTTGAAGGACTTTCAAAACAAATTGAGTTTTCTGTAAGCAGTGAAGGCGTTTCAACCGTAAAACAAAGCACAAGCAAAACAATAGGCTTAGACACCACTTTTGAAAATTCTCCAAACATTGCGACAGCCAAAGTCGCAAAATACACCACCAGCACAGGCGGTTCGGAAATCAATGTGGCAGACCTTATTCAAGTTTATACAACAACACAAGGTCAAGAAACTGAAACTCAAATTCAAAACGGCATTACATATCAAATTGATGAAACTTCATTTGCAACAACAAGTGCAAAACAAGACATTTTAAAGATGATAAGTCTTGTGGCTTTGGACAGTGCTGACACACCAACAAATGTTACATCCATCGATAATTGGGCGGGCATTAATCTTTCTAAGATTATGATTTTAAATCCTTTCGGTGTAGACACCACAATTAAAATTCTTGCGAAACACAAATTGTTTGCCGAAGACATAGTGATTGAATTGACATTGTTGTCAGACATTAAATTTGCCGTAAATGGAAGCACTCCAACATTTGATGTATATTACAACCAAAATTCAGATTACATGGTTAAGAATGGTGCTTTATACAGTTTGTTTGCAGACGAACAATATAAACTTGATGATTATGCAGAACTTGCTTCTAAGTCAGGAAACTATGAATATTCATGGAGAACAAACTCCACTAATATTTCTGATTTAATTACATCCAATTCTGAAACAATCATATCTCTTGGAAGATATGCAGGAACAAATGAATTATACCTTGACATTAAGCCAGTTTACACATTTACATCAGTGACAAACATTGTCATCTATTATGGCATAAAGACAGAATTTTCTTTCAAAATGCGACTTAACATCTATATCAATCCAAACTATGTTGCAGTGCAAAAGAATGGAGAAGATTTTGATGCAAGCCACATTGACCTTTCAAATATGACATTATCAAACTTGTCAGAATATTATGCATTCTTTAAATACACTGACAGCGTTTCAAAAGATGGTTTTAAAGAAAAAGGTTTACAGGCGACACCACTCAACAATGTTTTGCGCTTTGATAACACGGCAAAAAATGATGTTACATCCAACAAAAATTTTGTTTCAATTTCCAATTTAACCACATCAGGTGGTGGAGCGTTTGGTTATGTTGAAAACAGACTTGACTTAGAAATTGGCGAAACAGTGGAACAAAGTTTCTATGTAAGCATTGTTGAAAATGGACAAAATCAAAATATAAACGGTTTGGTTATTACATCAGACGGCGAAAAACAAGTGGTAACTTTTGACAACACTGACACAATGAAACTTGTTTTCAATGTTGGTTTTGGCGACGATGATGTCAATGTAATGGCAGGACAAATCTTCAACAAAAATGCTTCAACAACTGATGGAAGCACAAGTGCTGTTCCAACTGTGGTAAATTTCAATGAAACACCAAATTTGTTGTTCTATCGTGGTGAAAGTTACACAGTCTTTGACGATTTCAGCATCGAACAAGTTTCAAATGCAAACTTATCAATCGGACAAAAGACAATTAAAGTGTTGGATTCTTATACATCTTTTGTGACAGAAACCGGAAACCAAATTCGCGTGAGCAAAACTTATGATGGATTGCTTACAGTTAACCTTGAATTGAATGCCATAGTAACTCAACTTGAAAAACAACTTGTTTATTACGAAAAATTTGCAAATGTAGATTGGTCATGGTTTATCGGTGACTATCAAAAACTTTTGCCACAAGTTGATGAAAATGGAAACAGTGACAACGGAATATATCAAGAAATTGTCGCAGGCAACAGTTATGAAATTTTGCATGACACATATGGAGTTACTGCAAACTATAAACAAGCAGGCTTCTTCTTTAACAGTTTGTTTGCAACAACAAATGCCAGCCTTGGCAACAAAAAAGCAAGTCTTACACTTTCTGTTGTGGAAAATCAAACAATTGATGGACAAAAAGTTGCAGAAATAAAAGATAATAAAACTCTTGTTTTAAAAGATATTTCAAACGAATTTGACAATGTTTACATTGTGCTTCAACTTAAATTTGAAGTTGATGGTTCGTCCATAAACAAAAGCATTTTCTATCGCATTAAAGTTGTTTCAGATTTCGAACTTGGCACAGTAAACTATCCATATTCAACAGAAGGCGAATATTTAAATGAAAATTCAGCCTATTACAAAGACGGTGTTTATGTCATCGACATGGAAGAAAAACTTGACAATTCAAACAGCAAATACACGGACAGCAAAAGACTTTCTGACCTTACAACAGATGTGGAAAATGTTACCTTTAAATACGCTGTGAAAGATGTTTTTGTAAATGGTTCAAGAGTGGAAAATTTTGGAGAGTTTGTTTCATTCAGCATTGTTGGAAGCGAAATCAAAATCACACCAAAAACAGAGTTGCCTTTCCAAGTTATTGTTGAAAGAAAATTCTATCACAATGATGCTGTGATGCTTGGAAGTGCAATGCAATATATCCTGTTGTTTAATCAATCGCCAGTTTATTCTGAAAAAGTGGAACAAAATGGCACAAGACTGGAAAATGTTGAAAACACAAACATCTATAATGCCACTGTTCGTGCAGGCACAAACGAAACAGAATTCACAACATTGGTTTATGATGGTTCAACATCAGTGGAAAACTTGGTTACTGAATATGATGCTTACCTTTCTGGCGAAAATGTTGAAAACTATTTGCATCAATATTTTGTGATTGAAGAAGGGACAAAATATTATAATGTTCAAAATTCAAGTTTGGAAACATTTGATAACACAGTTGGTTTTGACACCACAAAATATATCATCACACACACAGAAGATTCTTTAAATGGACAAGATGTTTTTGTTAAAGTGACAGTTACAAACAAAAATGATGTTACTGACAATCATATATATTATTTGGCAGATGTAACTAAATCCCAAGTAGAAAATTTCTATCAATATTTCTATCTTTCAAACAGTGAAACAACAGAAAACGCAAAAGTGTTGCACATTACTCCAAATGAAACAATATCTAAGGACAACAATTTTGAAATAGGATTTTACAGTGATAAATGTGTAATGTTCCGCATCAATCTGCTTGTGACATGCAGATATGTCATCAACATCACAAACGAAGAAATGGTTGGTGGAAATGAATACAATTTCTCAGAAATTGTAAATTCCATAACTGATGTAAATGGCAATAATGTGCTTGGGGACGATGTTTCTTACACCATTTTGATTTCAGACAAGGAAACCAACAAAGATAAACTTTTGTTAAGTGAAAACACCATCAGTTTTGCAGAACTTCAAGAAAACACTACATTCAAATTGACAGTGCAAATCACAGAAGGTGAAAATGTCTATACAGATGAATTTGAAATTGCTGTTAAACAAAGTTTCACTTTAAACAAGCCAACCATTTCAGGACAAAACCGTTATTCAGGTGACACTTTTGAAATAGACATTGAAAGCGACGAATTTAAAAAATATTTTGCAAAGCAGACAGAATATGAAGCTTATTCTTTAAGTCCAACAGAAATTGTAACAACAAAATCAATCACAAATGATAATGTTGAAGCAGATAAGGACATGACAGAATCACTTATAGTTTACTATTTCTTCGCAAGTTCTGTGACCGTTGAAGAAGACGGAACTGTCATTCCAAACTTTGACGAACCTTTGTTCTCATTCAACGCAACTTATTCTTATAAAGTGCTTATGAATGTCAAGTTGACTGCAAACTATCCTGTGCCAAACAGCACCGCTAAACTTGAAGTGGAATATGTGGGAACAACTTTGAACAGCACAACAAATCAATTTGAATCAATTAAATTTGAAGATTATTTTGCAAGCATTGCTCCATTTGGAAAAGCAAGCAGAATTGGAGTTCAAGATTTAGGTTTGGCTGAAAATGGAACAAGACAACATGAAATATCCATCTTGATTTCCAACATTGAAAATGCCAAAGTTAATGTTACAACTCCAGACGGAAGATTGAAAACATATTCCAATGCTGGTGTTGAAATAGTTGGCGGAGTAAACTCATTTGCTGACATTGATGTAAACTTTGTTTTGGTCAACACATCAATAGGAAATGGAAATGTTGAGTTTACAGTTACAGTAAATTCAGTTGATGTTGTTTATAATGTTGAAATTTTGTCAACTGACATAATTTCAGTGACACCAAATGCCACAAACTATGATGATGCCAAAGAAACAATTTATTTGGATGAATACGCTTCACAAGAACAAGAATTGTTCAAAGATGACAGAATCTTGAAATTTACTTTAAAAGAAAACTTCACGGCAGGCACATATTATTTAAGATTGCACAACAAAGTTACTGGTGAATATCAAACGAAAGAACTTAAAATAACTTCAACAAACAAAGGTACAGTCAATTATGACCTTGGAAGAAGTTATAAAGGTTTTGACATAACTGGTGTTTACACAAACGGAAGTTTCACAAATAAAGCAACCATTTTTGAAGACGATGGTCAACCAAAACTTACAAGCAGAATTATTGTTATTTACTATGGTGGGCTTGATGTTGAATTTGACGATGACACACAATTCATTTTGATTAATAAAGATGGTGAAACAGAAACTGAAACAAGCAAAGACACTTTTGCTTTGACAATTAATGACTATGAAAAAACCAAATCTGTTCAAGCAAAAGTCAGCACAAACGGAATTGAATTTAAACTTTCAAGTTTTGTTTATAACCTTTATCTTGACATTGCTTTTGATGTTGAAAAAGCAGTTGTTGACATCAACAAATATGACTATGTTTCAATAAATGCAGGAACAAGAAAAACACTTCTTGGCACATCTTCTCAAAACGGACTTGCAGATTTGTTTGGCATTAAAAACAAAAAGACAGGGCAATATTACAGTTCACAAGACATTCAAAATTCTGATGCCACACTTGGGCTTTGGATTTATGGACTTGTTCCAAGTGAAGGAAATACAGGCTATGGAAAAATCAATGTGGCATTGCGAAGTGAAAATAAAATTGCTTATGGCTTGCATGAAAAACTTCGTTCAACTGCCATTAAAGAAGGCGATTTTGAAATCATTTATAAAAATGGTTTAGCTCCAAGAAATGTAGATTTGGGAAACACAGATGAATTTGATGATGGTTATGTAAAAGGTGGAAGTCAGGAATTCAACTTTATGGACTATCAACCAACAATGTTAAGCAATCGAAATGTAGATTACACATTAATTGCTAATGGTGCAAACAATGATGGTAATTTTGTTCTTATGAGATTGGCTTATTCAGCAAAGATAGGAGAACAATATCTTTCAAAAACTTTTGACATCTTGTTTAAAGTAGAACCAAATTCAAAAGTTGACATGAAAATTTCTCCAACATCTGATCCTTCGGAAACAAATGTTAAGCAGGTGAATAACCAACGCGTAAATTACAATAATGGCGTTTATGAAATTATTGATAAAGATTTGAAAGAAGAAGAAAAAAGAATTGTGCTGACAGATGTTTTAAGTGCAAAAATGTATGGTTCAAATGTTTCTTCATCCAACAAATTTAAGTTTACTTATCAGAAAAATATTGAAACTAATTACAATAAAGATTCCATTGAAGCAAATAATTATATCAATTGGGAAAACTCTAATAATACAGTTATAAAAATTAAGAAAATAGATTTAGGCGCAAGAAATTATGTTATAACCATGGAAAATGGTTTCGGATATAAAGCAAGATTTTATTTCCGACTTGTCGCTTCAAACAATCCTACAATTAGTGCATCTGATTCAACAACAGTGTTTACAGAAGGAAACAAGATTGTGTTTGGAGGATTATTCCACAAAGTCAGAGAAGAAGGCATGACTTCATATCAGTTCTTATATGAAGAAGGCAAAACTTCCATAACTGTTCCACAAAACATTATTACTGGCTACACCTTGCAAACAACAACCGTTTCTCATGGAACATTAACCAGAACAGTTTCATCTGGTTTTTCAGGAAACTCAATTGGTTTGACTGGCAAATATTATGACAGCAATAACACGGAAGTAGAAATAAACGATGCAAGCAGTTTTGCAGGTTGTGAATTCTATTTAAGTCTTAAAGTTGGCAGACAAGAAACGGAAGCCAACAGCCCAACAATGTTTAGTGTTTCCTATGGTGGCACTGTGCTTAAAACTGGCGAACATGTAATTGGTGTGGAAGAAAAAGCGACGATTGGAGATGAAAACACTGATGTCGTATTCTTGAAAGATGTTGATGCATATGCATATTCAAACCTTTTGAAAGGCATTGACGAAAACTCTTGCAGAAAGTCCAAAGTAAATGGTTATCAAGTTGTTGGCATCGAATTTTTGATTGATGGCAAAAATAACGGTAATCCGGTGGCAGCAGTAAATGTTGAAAACGGAAAAAATGGAGTTCAATTAGTTACGGGTTCAAAATACAGTTTTGTTGAAACTAATTTACTTGCTGTGAAAGGTTATGACTTTAACAAAGATGCTGCTGCAACAGGTGGAATTTCAGTTGATGGAAACTATATGATTATTCCTAAGATTGACGGAATTTACTATGGCACAAAAAATTATGTCGATGTCACTATGAATGTAACCATTAAATTGGGAACTGAAACAGCCGTAATTTCCAGAGATGTCAAAGTTCAAAGACAAGATGACAACGATTTGTTTGCAAATGCAAATTTAAGTTCAGGTTATTATGAAGTGAACAATGGTGATTACATTGTGGCAAAAACAGGCTTAAACCTTATCAATGACACATTGGAAGTTGTGCTTGAAAAAGATGAAAGTGTTAAATTTAAAATTTCAGTTGACGGTGTAATTTCAGATGTTTTGGAATTAACCAATTCTCATGATTACACAATTACAGAATATGTTGGAATCACAAGAAATCTTAAAGGTTTGTCTTCAAACTTGATGACTTCTTCAAGAATAACTATTGAAGAAACAGATTGTGTTGGAAGACCAAGATATTATTACAATGGAGCAGAAATATTTAAAAACCACAATGCAAACGACAACAAAGGCACATTTACAATTCAAAATTACACAGACAACTCTATTCAACTTAACATCAACAGCAAACAAGAACTTATGGGTTCCAACTTTAAGACGACAACTTTATATTTCTTAAATTCTGTTACAGAAGAAATAGATGGAAATGTAAAAACTTATGTTTACCAAAAAGAAGCAAACTTCCGAGTATATCGACTTTATAACATGGCAGGAACAACTGAAACTACAACGATAATTAAAGACTATATCAAGGTTACTTCTGGAACACAAACATCATATGCAATTCCATTTGAAAGTTGGGCAAGTTTTGTTCGTTTGATTCCATGTTATAGTGTTAACGGAAACATCCTTCCAATATTGTTGTCAACGAAATCTCCTTATGCTTTTGCATTTGAAACAACAAAAGGTGCTTCCGTAGACAAAGCCACAGGTTTAATTGTGACGGATGCCAATATTCAAATAGCCGCATATCGCTTCTCTGTAAAACTTTATTTAAAAGTTTCTGGAAACAATGGGCAATTTGAAGATGACCAAAATTTAATTCAACTTGGTGAATTTGAATTTATGCTTGATGAAACCGCAACATTTAACAATGCTGTTGTCAACATTGATGAAAATGGTGGAGTTATTCAAGTTAACAATGTGGCAAACCCTGCCATTATGGTTGCAAACTATGGCACTCCTGCACAAGTTTATACATGCGCAAACAGCGCAATAAGTGTTTCATTGTTGAATCATTCAACAGAAAATGTGGCTGATGGAATTTACACAATCCCAGTAAACACATCTGTTGATGCATCAATTGCAAGTGAAAACACAACAGGTTTCAATAAGTCATACAGAATCGTGGCAATCGATGGCAAATATATTTCAAATCCAAATCATGTGTTTACAAAAAGTGGAAAATACACAGTGACAATTGCTGTGAATTTAAGAAAAGCAAACGAAAACAAGTATACAACAGAATATGTAAACAAAACAGTTTGGGTTTATGACAGACAGTCAGAAGATGACATTTACCAAATTACAGTGGATTCCACAAGTGGAAGCAGTTCTTATGATTTGAACAACATTTTAAGTGGAGGCACATGGTATGAACTGAATCAATCTGGAAAAATTGCAGAATTAACTTCATCAAATGTGTTTTTGGAACCTTCTTCCAATAAACTTAAAGACTATATATTTGTTAAAGATGGAGTTGCAAAACACATTACAGTTTCCTTCTTTGCATATAATGAAGTCGTGGATAAAAAAGTAATGATTACAAACAACACAAGTGCGTTCGACCTTAATCTTATTTCAGATTTAAAAGACAGACAAATTTATAAAGTTATTGATGATTTACACATGAAATTAACTGGAATGGAAACAAGTTTCAACAAAATTGGAGAATACATCATTACTGGAAAAAATGCCAACAACGATGAAGAAATTGTCTATAAATACAGAGTAGATTTTGTTAAAGTTCAAGACAACACTACACTTTTAAACATGACAGTAAGTTCCACAGAAAATTTTGAAACAGAACTTAACAATCTTGTTCAAGAAAATTTGGATTCAAAAAACATCGTATGTGACGAGTTTGAAATTTTTGAAGTAACCAACAAAATCTTTTTGGAAAACCCTAAGTTTGTCATTCCAGAAACACACAAAGAAAACACTTTAAGTGTGGACTATTTGGTGCAATACAAACAAGGAGGAACAATTGCAGGCAATTTCAAAATCAGAATTTCTTTCACTATTTACAGTCTTGCTGTAAATCTTGAATACGAAATGTCAAGCGTAGGACTTGTTTATTTGACATCTTTGGATGAAATGTTGCTTGATGAAATAAACAGATTGCAAGGCGAAAGTTTGCCATCGTCAGAAGTGAAATATTATGACGAAAAAGGCAATTTAAGGGAAACAAACATAAGAATCATCACTTTCCCAACTACAGCAAAATACTATGTTGAAATTGGCGGAAAATATTTCTTCCTTACAGTGACTTTCACTACACCTGCCACGGATGATGGTGTTTAAGGGGTGATTACATGTTAGGTTTTTGGCTTTTTATTGCTTACATTTCTTTAAATTTTTTGCTGTTCATTTCCATGGTGTTTTTGGAAAGAAAAAAACTGTCAGCTGTCATCAGTTGGACGACAATCTTGACAATTTTGCCATATTTTGGTTTTGTGCTTTATTTAATTTTTGGAAGTGGACTTTCCATTCGTGTCAGACGAATGATTTCCCGACACAAACTTTATGAATCAGGATATGATGAAGCAATTAATGATTATTTAATTTCTGACAATCAAATCTGGAAAGACTTTAAAAACGATGCAAGTTTGGTTGCTTGTGCATACAAATATGGCAGTGTTCTTTGCCCTAATAACAAAGTTAAAATTTTCTTGTGGGGAAAAGACAAAATTGATGCCTTAATTGCCGATCTTGAAAACGCCAAACACAGCATCAATATGGAATATTACATTTTTGAAGATGATGAAGTTGGAAAGCGTGTAATGGATGTGCTTGTCAAAAAGGCAAAGGAAGGCGTTAAAGTGCGTTTCATTTATGATTCCATTGGCAGTTTGCATGCTCCAAGACGCTTCTTCCGTCGTTTGAAAAAAGCAGGCGGAGAAGTGGCTGAATTCTTCCCACCATTCGCACACATTCGTTTAATCAATTTAAAACTCAATTACAGAAACCATAAAAAAATTGTCGTGATTGATGGAAAGATTGGTTACACAGGCGGAATTAACATTCGTGATGACCACATGGGGAAAAAGAAAAGACTTTCTCCATGGCGTGACACTCATGTTCGCATTGAAGGTCTGGGAGTTTATCCACTTCAAAACTGCTTTTTAAACGATTGGAGATATATTAAAAAAGAAAAATATGCTCCACTTTATTACATTGAAAAGGGTTATTTCCCAATTCCAGAACTTACTGGAAACATTGCTATGCAAGTTGTTACTTCGGGTCCAGACAGCCCTATTCAAGGCATAAAAGAAACTTTCATTAAGATGATTACAAATGCAAAGAATGAAGTTTTCATTCAAACACCATATTTCATTCCTGATGAATCTTTTGCAACGGCACTGCGGATCGCGTTGGCAAGTGGTGTCAAGGTTAAAATCATGGTTCCAAGAAAACCTGACCATCGAACAGTTTATTGGGTGACACTTTCTTATTTAAAAGAATTTGTGGACCTTGGTGTGGAAGTTTATTTATATAACGGTTTCTTGCACAGCAAAACCATTATTGTGGATGACAACAAACTTTCCATTGGAACATGCAATCTTGATAATCGTTCGTTTGGGCTTAACTTTGAAGACACTGTTTTGTTTTTTTCAAAGGATTTAAACAATGAATATAAGGGTTATTTCAAAGAAGACGAAAAGCATTGCCTTTATGCCGATAAAGCTTATTTTAAAAGAAAACGCCCGCTTACAAGATTTTTACAGGCAATATTCCGATTGTTTTCAGAAATATTTTAAACAAAAAAAAGACTTTACAAAATGTAAAGTCTTTTTTAAAGTCAAACTGACTTATTTGATAATTCCTTTTTTGTCAAGGATAATTAAAGTAACGCTTGCTGCAAGAAGAACTCCGCCTATAACCATAAAAGCAATTGACAAATCTCTTAAAACAAAAGATGTGTTGCACTTCATAATCATTTTTTCACTTGTAGTTGGATTAAGTCCGCTAATTTCAAATGAATTAATTTTTCCTACTTCATTATATAAGCTATCTTCTGTTTGAGCAATAAGAAGTTTGCCGTCTTCTATTTTATAGAAAACAATCATTGGATCCATGCTTAAATCTTCTGAAACTTCTCCATTTATTTTTGTTTCTGATTTTATTTCAAGTTCTTTAGCGTTTTTGAAAGTATAATATGCTACGCTTTCAGCAGATTGCCCGCCAAATTCCATTTTTGCACTATAATGATATGTAGTGCCGTGTGGAACTAAGCAAACCACCATCAGAACCACCATAAATGCCACAAACAAAATGCTTGAAATAATTGCAAGTGGTGTTTTTGAGAATTTTAATAAACCTTTCATTTCAACCTCCTTTTTATTATTTTCTCATAATTAATTATAAACGGGGGGGGGGAATTTGTCAATTAAATTTAACACAAACACAATAGTATTTGGAAAACCTTTGTTTTTTGGTTATAATTTAATAAAGGAGAATAAGTTGGACGCAAGTGATTTTACAAGCAGAGATGTTGCTTACAAAGGTTTTGTTGCTTACAGAAAAGCAGTTTTAGACCACGAAGAAGACGGAAGATTTATGGACGCTTTCACAGAACTTTGTGCCATTGCTCTTTCTGGCGATTGTGTTGCACAAGATTGTGTAGCATATTTTTTCAACCGTGGTGTTCCAAATTTGTTAAGTCCAAATTACAACTATTACATGTCTTGGCTTATTTTGGCTGGGGCAAACGGAAACATCTTCGCCATGGAAAAATTGGAATTTTTCTTGGGAAAAGTTGTTGAAGCCATTATTGATGATGAAGAAATTTTATATTATGCATTAAAAAACAGAAACATATCCAAAAACAACGCCATACATGTCATCACAAATCTGCTTTGTGAAGGTGTTGTGGATGAATTGAAACTTAACCCAAAAAATCTTATTGAAATAAAGAAAGAGAAAATTGAATACTCTCCACAAAAAGAAAGAGTTTTCACAACCGCGCTTGACAATTGCATTAAACGTGTTTTGGAATATTTAGTGTCTTAGTCAACAACCATAAAGCCTTCTGTGGCAAAACTTTCAGCAAAAACAGAAGAAACTGATGTGATGATTTGGTTGCACATTTCAAGTTCTCCACTTTTAATTGACAACATCATCGTCTTTAAAATAAGCAAGTTTTCCAAAGAAACAAGACTTAAAAATGCCATATTATCATCTGCCACACATTTCATTTTGTGTGGTTTTTTATAATCAAACTTTTCACAAAGCAGTTCTTGTGCTTGACTTAGACGCTCTTTTAAAAGCCCTGAATCCAAATTGCTGTCAAGTTTTTTAAGACAAGCCTGCATTTTAGATATTATGACAAGAACTTCTCCGATAAGCAATCTAAATTCTTCATCTTCCAAGCGAATAAAAACAAAACCTTTGTTTTTCAGTGATTTTGAATATGCTTTTGCAATTGTTTCAAAATCTTCTGGCATCATTTCGTCATTATACTCATATTTCATATTTGTTTTTATGTTTGCTTTTTTTATTTTGACAACAAAAAAGCACAAATATTTGTGCTTTTCTTTTTTATTTAAATTTAAGTTTTAAAAACTTGCCAAAATTTTATTTTATTCAAATGGATTTCTTGGTTTCAAAACTTTGCTGTTTCTCATCTTGATGTCATAATGAACTTTTGCTGTGTCAAGACTTTTCATGATTCCAACTGACTTTTGTGCGTCTTTTGTATAGAAGAACGGTGTTTGATAATAAGGTGTAAGTTTTAAACGCATTGGGTTATATCTGAAAAGTTTAACAATGACTGTTCCAACTTCCAACTGACCAAGTTCGTAAGGGGAAATAAGGGCGCGAGTTGTTCTTTGTGTGTTGGTTGTCGTATTGCGTTCAGAAATGTTTTTATCATTTTTAGAAACCGATGTTTCTTCGTGAAGCAACTGAACCTCTCCACACATTTTAGAGAAACTGTCACGAGTTGGTTGGTCGTCTGTTCCGATGAAGATTTGAGCGTTGCAGTTTCCAATGATTGTTTTGGCTGCTTCTTGACCATATTTAGTTTCCAACTGAGTGTAGGACTGAACTGCCAATTCGTAAAGAATGTTTCTGCCACGGGAAACGGTGATCATGCTGTCAAATTTTGGAATAGGTGGCAAGTTACCAAATTCTTCCAAAATAAAGTAAACATGGTTTGGAAGTTTTTGTCCAGCGCATGAGTTTGCCTTGTCAACCAAACGTTTATAAAGTTGTGACAAGCAAAGAATTGCCAAGTTGTGTCTTTCTTCTCTGTCATCAGGAATAATCAAATAAAACGCGGTTGGTTTGCTTGTGAAATCGTCAAAACTTATGTCACTTTGAGAAGTAAGGTAAGATATTCCAATGTCGTTCATGAAAGAGATTTTTCCGTTCAAAACACCCAAATAAGATTTTGTTGTGTTTGGAGAGTTGTTGATTACGGCACTTGTCAAGTTTGGAACATTGGATGTTGCATCATCTCTGCCTTGAAGCAAATATCTTCTGATTGTGTCAAAAGGTGCTTCGGCATCTGGATCTCTGTAAGTGGCAATTTTGTAAAGATTATAGAAATTGAATTTTTCTTTTGTCATGCCAAGTTCAGGATTCATGCTGTCTTCCAGCATAGCAAGGGCAACGCCATAAAGGAAATCTTGTGCACCTTCTTCCCATGTTGGGTCTTGTGCTTTAGATTTTGGAGCAATTGTGTTGACAATTTCTTTAAGTTCGTTTTGTGCAAGGTCGCAATAAACTTGTTCGGCACTTGCAACGGCAACTCTTAAACTGTCTTCATCTGGATAAGCCACTCCTTCAAAACCAAACCAAAATTCGCCATATTTTTCATTTGGAATTTCTTCATAGCCAGCGTTTTTTGGTTTTATATTGCCAGGGAATTTTTTAATGTTGTGTCTGCAATTTTTCCCTTTGTGATATGTTTCATATGCGTGTTCCATTGGATTCCATCTTGTGGAAGAAAACGGATCTCTAAGGTCAAGTGTGATGACTCTGTAGCCTTCGTCTTCCAAAATTTTGCTGGTCTTTGTGTAAAGTTCGCCTTTAGGGTCGGAAATTACCATGCAAGGTTTTTCTCCAGAGTGAGCGTAAATTCTGATTGAAGGAATTAAACATAAAGTTGATTTACCAGATGCCGTCGTTCCGATGATAAGACAATGATATTCATCTTTCATGGCAATTTGATATTTTCCGCCTTCAATTGTGTTTCTAAACACAATTCCTGTTTTCTTTAAAGATGGCAAAGCAGACCATGTTGTTGCAATTAATTTTTGTTGATCTTTAATTTCTTCTGGCTTAAGCCATTTTGCATCATAGTTCAAATCCATGACATCGCCACTAGATGTTTTTCCTTGGGATTTAGTTAAATCTTTGCTTGGCTTTGTCATAAACAAATAAAACAGCCAAAGCGCAAATCCGGCTGCAAGACCTATGCCACCATATTGTAAAAGATTAGAAGTGTTAAAACCACTGTCTAACGCATAAGAGATTCCAGCGCCAGCAGCAGCACCGAAAATTAAAAATAAAGCAAAAATTGTTATTTTACCTTTTTTTACTTTTTTAGACATAATAAACTCCTTATAGATTTATTTTAAACATAAAAACAAAAAAAAGCAAGTAAAGACAAAGATTTTTTCAGTTTTAAGGCAATAAATTGACATTACATTCAAAAGACATTATAATAAGAAAGAAATGCTCTCATAGTGTAATGGATAGCACACGAGTCTTCGGAACTCGGCGTATGGGTTCGAATCCTATTGAGAGCGCCAAATTTTATTGAATTAACTTTTTAAAGGAGTGGTAAATTTAAATGCAAGACGGTGTTATGATTATGTCCATCTTGACTTATTATGCCAAACAAATATTTGATGGAACTAAAAATTTTGAGTTTAGAAAAAGACCGCTGAAAACTTCTGATTTAAATCGTGAATTTTTGTTTATTCTGCAAAGGATGACAAGTCGATTATAGGTTCTTTTAAGGTGAAAGAAATTTTGCATGGAAATACCACTGAAATTTTGAAGTTAACGGGTTATGATAAGAGAAATGACACATATGAAATAGTTGAATATTTTGGACAAGCAAACAAAAACTGCTATGCTTTAAGACTTTATGATGTTAAAAAGTTTAAAAATCCTGTTACATTGAATCAGTTAAGAAGTGTCAATCCAAAAGTGCAACTGCCACAATATTATTGTTATATAAAAACAAACAACCCTTTATATTCACTTATCTGTAAAAATTAAGGAGAAAATAATGAGAATAGGAATAGATATTGACGGAGTTTTAACTGATGTATACCGATTTATTTTAGATTATTTAAGTAAATTCTGTGTTGAAAATAACATTGATTATTGCGTCGGAGAAAGTTTTTATGACGAGTCAAAAACTTTTGGAATTGACAAAATTGATGCCGACAAGTTTTGGGATGAATATATAGAATTTTATTCAAAACATGTAAAAGCCAGACCATTTGCGTCTGAAATTATAAAAAAACTTAGAAGTCTTGGTCATGAGATTTTTATTGTTACAGCAAGATGGCTGACAAACAGGGATGATAAAATTGGCAATAAAATGCGAAAGACTGTAAAGAAATGGCTTGCTGATAATAAAATCTTATATGAAAAATTGGTATTTTGCAAAGCACAAGATGAAAGAAAAGTTATGGAGATTCTTGACAACAAAATAGACATTATGATTGAAGACAGCCCCAAAAACATAGATGAGTTATCAAAGTTTGTCAAAGTAATTTGCTTTGATAATGATTATAACAAAAAATGCGGGGGGGGGAATATAACTAGATGTTGCAGTTGGTATGACATATATAAAGCAATTGAAAATAAAAAGTTGTAAAGAAAAGAAATA
Source organism: uncultured Eubacteriales bacterium (assembly GCA_949841245.1). GTDB lineage: Bacteria > Bacillota > Clostridia > Christensenellales > UBA1242 > Caccovivens. The sequence goes on from CATKYT010000001.1 coordinate 20,869, forward strand.
AGTTTTAAAGAGTTTTTTAAAAGTTGAAATGTATAAAGATTGTGGCTTATATGAAGAAATTTTCAAATTGCTTTCTGTCTGCAATAACTAAGTTGGTGAGTTGGTTTTCAAAAAACTTTCAAATTTGTGGTAAACAACTTTAAAAAGTTTTTTCTTAGTGAAATAATAAAGTGAGAAAGAAAAAAAAGATTGCAAAGTGCAATCTTTTTTAATTGTTGTCATTTAAAAGTTCCAAGACTGGGTTATAGTAGTGATAACAGAAGTGCAGATCAGTGTAATTGTAATAATTATCAATTTCTTCAAATTTTTGAAAACATTTTTCAATTCCATCTTTAAAGAAAGTGATTTCTTCCGTTATTCCGCCATGATTTTCAGTTGGCTTTTGAAGTTCGGCAATTGTTTCGATATGCTTTTTATATTTTTTGGCAAACTCAATTTCTTTTGACATGTTTTCAATCATGTTTGCTTTTTCATAGTTCATTAGTTGAACATAATCACAACCATCTTTGATAAGTTCTTCCAAACAACTTTCATTCAGTTTGTCGTAAAAAGTTGGAATGCAAGCAACAAGTTTTTGATTTTGTTCTTTGGAATAGTTATAACAATTTTTCATGACATTTACATAGTTTTGAAGCATTGAAATTCTTTCTTCGTCTGTTGTTAAGTTTTTGTATTCTTCCGTGGTGTGAAATTCCCAATCAACAGCAACACCAGCGATTTTATAGTTTGAGTTTTTGTTAAATTCGGTCACTTTGTCAACCATCGCTTGAATTTCAATTTGATTTTGATTGAAGTCAGCATGCTTTTGGTCGTAAATAACATACATGTTCAAGTTGTTTTGTTTGGCATGTGCAAAAGTGAGTTTAAATTGATTAGACCCAAAATCCAAAGGTTTATCTGGACTTTCAGACCCAACATAAATGGTTTTAATTTGCAGTGCAGTGACAACATCGTCAAAGTCATCAAAGTTGACATCTTCCACGCCCCAAAAGAAAAGAGAAAATCTTCTTTCAGGTGGAGTAAAGTTCGGTGCCGGTGAGTTTACAAGAGAAATGACGACAACTGCAATGCCGATTCCGAATACAATTATCATTCCTAATATACTCATTTTTCTGTTGTACATAAGTTTCTCCTTTTAATGAATTTCAGTGTTCGTTGCAACTTTTAAACATTCAGAAATTTTTAGTTTATAAATGTTTCGCAATTTTCAAACTATTTTAACATAATTTTATTGTTAACAATTTTTAATTTAAATTAACTCTTTTTGCCAATCAGAAATGTTAAATCTTGGATTAGCTGGACTTGTTGAAGAAAGATACACAATAGGAATAGTTGTATTAAAATTTTCCATCAAAAGGTTGTAAGCAGTTTTTCCATTACAAATGATCTTTTCCACTTTGGTGTGGGGTGGCAGAAGAAAAGACATGTCTGCAATTTTCATTTGTGATTTTTCTAAATCCAAATCTGCTGAACCTTTAAGGTCACTTTCAAGCACGACATCATAAAGAGCGATGTTGTGTTTTAAAAGAAAACTCTTTTTGTTTTCAACATCTTCAGAAATATTTTCGTTGTAAATTTGAGAAAGCATTTTCCAAAAACGATTTTGTTTATGCCCATAATAAAAACCATTTTCGCGACTTTTAACACTTGGAAAACTTCCAAGAATTAAAATGCGAGAATTTTTGTCATAAACTGGTTCAAATCCTTTAAACATAAAAACCTTCCGTAAATATATTCTAACATTAATTTAAAACTAAACAAAGTAATTGACAAGAAAATTTGTTGTTATTATAATGTTTAAAAATGGGGCAATAATAGGAAGAAGAACAAAATCTAAGGACGGAATATGAGTTATTTTAATGAAGTTTATGAAGTTGTGAAACAAATCCCGAAAGGCAAAGTGGCAACATACGGACAAATTGCCAAAATTCTTGGAAATCCAAGACGGTCGCAAATTGTTGGTTATGCTTTACATGACAATCCAGATCCATCCACAATTCCATGTCACAGGGTGGTAAATCGTTTTGGCATGGTTTGCACAGGCTTTGCATTTGGTGGAGAAAAAGAGCAAAGAAAACTTTTGGAAGCGGAAGGAGTTGTATTTGAAAAGGATGGCACAATAGACTTAAAAAAACATCAATGGAATCCCGAAGAAACTGGACTTACAGACATTGGCATTGATTTTGATTAAAAAACAGGACAACAACTATAAATTTTGAAACCAACCAAAACTAAAACAAAAAAATTACCACGACAAATGTCGTGGTTTAATTTATTATTTTTCAAAATTCTCGTAAACATTTTGCGTAGGGTTTTGTTTAATTATTTTTAATTTCTTAGATGCTTTCTTTCGAGTTTTTGAATCTTCTATTCTATGTGTTTTAATAATTCTTTTTATTATTTTTTCATCAATAGTAGAGTCTAACTCTAAATCTTTTTTATTTGTTTTTTGATAATATGGATTTTTAACTCCATCTCGAGATATCTCTCTGCCGTACTTATCTCTAACAATCTTAAATTTTCTGTCAAGAGCCGCAGGGTCTGTTTTCATAAGTTTTATATCTTCTTCAACTTCTTTTTGCATTGCTTCAAAGTCAATTGATTTTTTTAATTTAGCAATTTCTTCTTGAAGTTTCTCTCTATATATAACAGTTCCCATATAGTTTGAGTGTTCAATACAAGATTCAATTATAGGAAGTGTTGTAACAAGCGACCATTTTTCTTTTTCAAAATTAGATGCAAGAATATCTTGAATCTCTTTATCTTGCATGCATTCTTCTTTTGTAAAAACATGATTAATCTTTGGCTTTTCAAACTCGTCAAAATATGTTTTTTCGTAAATAAGACTTGTTGATGTATCAACAACCCAAGTTTTACCATCACCAAACTCCTCTGTTTCTATGTAAGCATGTTCGGATTCTTCTTCACTATATCTAATGCGTAAACTTTCAATATTTGCATGAACTATTTTGCAATCATCAAAAGCCAATTGCATTAACTTTGCTCTATCATAACAATGACCATTATTCATTTCGATTATAAACAATAAAATAGATACCGGTAAACCACCAAAACTATACGGACGAAGATAGTCAAAAAGAACATCTGGAAAAACAAAAATTTTTCTTTCTTTAAAACCTTTCATCAACCAGTTGGAGTGTTTTTGTTCTAACTCATCAATTTTAATTTCTTCCACTTATCCACCTCGACAAGATAGTTATAACATAAATTCTTTTTTATTGCAATACATTTAAATAAAGTTAATGTAAGTAAAAATTAGTCAAAAGAAATATTATCCAGTTGTTTTGTCTATGTTTTTCTTTAAATGATCAGCTAGTTTCAAAATTGAGTAACTAAAGTAATGTATTTATTTATTAATTTTCTTTACTTGTTCCCAAGGGAAAGCAGGATTTCCGAAGTGACCATAACATGCTGTTTGTTTAAAGATTGGTCGAAAAAGTTGCAATTCTTTGATTATATTGTCAGGTGAGAAATCAAAATTTTTGTTTACTATTTCATATATTTTTTCCAAACTGATTTTTTCTGTGCCAAAAGTTTCAATGCAAAGAGAGATAGGTTTTTCCATGCCAATGCCATAAGAAACTTCAATTTCACATTTGTCACAAAGTTTGTTGTAAACCAAATTTTTGGCAACATAGCGCGCATAATATGCACCAGAGCGGTCAACCTTTGTGGCATTTTTACTGGAAAAACATCCACCACCAACTTTGGCGATTCCACCATAGGTGTCTACAACAATTTTTCTTCCCACACAGCCACTGTCACCAAAACTGCCCCAAATTGTAAATTTTCCACTTGGATTAATGATGAATTTAGTTTCCTTTTTAACAAATTTTCTATATTCTTCCAAAACGACATCCACAACATTGGTTTGAATTTTGCTTTGCAAATTTTCGCAACCTTTTTTATGACTTGCGCTGATTAAAATTGTGTCTATGTAAAGGGGTTTATTGTCATCATAACAGAAAGAAACTTGACATTTGGCGTCAGCAAAAAATTCGTCTGTGGTTTGACGATATTCTTCAAAGCGTTTCATAAGTTTATGTGCCATTGTAATTGTGAGTGGCATAAATTCTTTTGTTTCATTTGTGGCATAACCATAAACCATTCCTTGATCATTGGCACAAAGTTTTTGCTTTACAACAGCTTGATTAATGTCTGGGCTTTGTTTGGAAATTTCTGTGACAATTTTAAATTTCTTTTTATATCCGATTTGTGTCAAAATTTCATTGGCAATTTTTTTCCAGTCAATTTTTGCCGTTGTGGTTGCTTCACCATAAACAAAAAGTTTGTTGTTTTTAATGGCACATTCGACAGCCATTTGTGCGTTGGCATCTTGTCTTAATGCTTCATCTAAAAAAGCGTCAGCAATTACATCACATGTTTTGTCTGGATGTCCAATGTTTACGCTTTCGCTTGTTAAAATTTTTTTCATAGTTTTCTCCTTGGTCATAAGAGTAAAAAAAGACTGCCACATATGCGACAGTTGAAACAGTTTCCATCGCATCAAGCATTAGCACCTTGTCATTTTCAATTATCTTATTATAATGATAGGTTGCTGTGTGGTCAACGGGCTTGTCCCTTACACACTCTTTATGGTTACAAACATTATAACATTGACAAAATTCTATGTCAACCAAATTACCTTTGAAAAATATCTTTTAACATACTTTAAATTGTTTGATTTTTATTTTATTTTGTTTTATTATTACATTGAAATTAAAGGAGAAAATTTATGAAAAGAGTTAAAAAGTTTTTTGGCGATTTTAAAAAATTCATTTCCAGAGGAAATGTAATTGACATGGCTGTCGGTGTTATTATTGGCGGTGCTTTTAGTGCAATTGTTACAGCACTTGCAAATAAAATCATTATGCCACTTATCAATTTGTTACTGTCTTTGGCTGGTGGTGATGGCTTGGAATCAGCAAGAACAATTCTTGGAGAACCTGTTTACAACACACCAGGGCTTGCAGAAAGTGGCATAAATTGGGCGTCAACAATTTACATTGATTGGGGTGCTTTCATTACAGCCATCATTGATTTTATTTTAATTGCATTTGTGTTGTTTTTAATTTTGAAAATAATGATGAACGCACAAGGAGTTTTGACAAAAGCAAGCAAAGAACGCCCAACAAAAGAAGAACGCAAAGTTTTAAAAGAACAAGGCGTAAATATGAAAGACAGAAAAGCGGTTATTGCAGCAACAGCAGAACTCAGAGAAAAGAATAAACCAGCACCAGTTGAACCATCACCAACTCAAGAACAACTTTTGGCAGGAATTTTGGAAGAACTTAAAAAACAAAACGAAGCAAAAGAAGATGTGATTGTAGAACCAGTAAAGAAAACTAGAAAGACAACAAAATAAAATCAAAAAACAAGGCTTAGTCACTAACTTTTGAAACTAGCGGAATAATTAAAGGAAAAACACAGACAAATCTGCCTATGTTTTCTTTTTGCTCCTAACCCTCTCTTGACTGCTAAAAAAGCGAATATCTCTGCCGTTGTCACAGGTTGTTGTCAAAATAGATAGATTACAAATAACTAGACATTCACTTTAACCTTGACAACAAAGAATATTCACTTACACTAGAAAATAGAGAGAAGAAAACAAAAAAGCAAAAGAGCGGTGTGCGTTATGCTCTGCCAGCAACTGCTCTTTTGCTAGCAATATTGAGTTTGGGCGTGTGCTTGTATGCTGGAGCGAAGCGACAGCACTTGTATCAAGACAAGCACACGTCTAAATGCCAAAGTATTGATTTTTTATAAATTTTTTTGTAATTTTTGATACAAATTTAAGAAGATTATATTATAATTTTTATTAGATATATAATAATTTAACTTTGGAGTAATGTATGAAAGAAGTAAATAAAATCTTTAATTTAATTTCTGGTATAGGTGCTATTATTTTAGGGTGTTGGTTTATTGTCTTACCCTGTATTGAGTGGCAAGGTTTTGGAATAGAACTTACTTTCATTAGCAATTTTTTTAGTGGAATATTTTATTTCGTTAGTGGAGTTGTGGTATTACTAAAAATTAAGATACCACATTTACTGTTTCTTATGCCGTCAACTCTTTTAATTATAGTAATGCTTGGCTCGATAGTTTTTCAACAAGGGTTCGTCGGAAATATGCTCTTTCTACATTTATTAAATCCTTTATTTTCTATGTTATATACACTATTTTTAACAATGCAAGAGTGTAAATTGCGACTTGTTCCGATTACCATTATTCCTATTGCCATTTATTATTTATTTTCTCAAATTCACGGCGTTATTACCCAAGATTTTATACATTCATTTCTTGATCCCATTCAAATGGGTGCAGGCATAATGGCAGCCATTGTAATCGGCGGCGCATTAGTCAGTATCGCTATCGCTTATGGGTTTTATTTTCTCAATAAAGTCATAGTAAAATTTGTTTATAAAAATTTTGATAAAAATTAAATTTCAATTTATCATGAAAAATTTGATATATTTTATTGTTAGCATTTCAACAAAAAATGAACTATAAATTTAGTTCATTGTTTTGCTAGTTTCAAAGTTTATAGACCTTAGTGCCTTGTTTTTTATGAAATTGTTTTTATAATACTTATGTCTTAAATTTAATGATAATTAATAAGTTAATTTCTAAATTTTCAGTAAACTAGTTTTACTTATATAAAATGAAAAAGCAAACAATAATATTGTCTTAAAAAACGATGAACTTTAATGTTATTCATTACTGTTTAAATTAAAATTGTTTTTATTTTCTTTTGCCATTATTTCGTTAATGTTAATCCACAAATCAATGGCTTCTTTTATTTCTTTATCTGTCGCACCATATTTTTTCATTTTTATAGTAATTGAATCTTTTGACTTAAGTTCAAATTCAGTTTTTATGTTATAATTTGATTTGTAATCAAAAACATCTTTATGTTGGATATTGTAAAAATCCATGTAACTTTTCATTACCTTTGGATTTTCTTTTCCAAGTTTTGTTAAGTTGAATATATAATATTCTTTTAGTTTTGAAATGCAAGACCATTCACCATTTTCCAAAAAATAGGGACGATTTTTAGATTTAGAAAATTCCATAATTTCTTTAAGTTCCAAAAAATAGCGTGGTTCCAATTTATCATAAGTTGGATGCTTTGACATAATTTTTCCTTGACTATATAAATTATTATATCATTTTTAAGCAAATATTGCAATAAAAAAACAACCCAAATTCTTATCCAGAATTTAAGTTGTTTTATGTGGTGGAGATAATCGGATTCGAACCGATGACCCCCTGCTTGCAAGGCAGGTGCTCTACCAACTGAGCCATACCCCCATATGCCCTAAAATATTATCACATTTTAAGGCGATTGTCAATCAAATTATAAAAATTTTTAAATTTTAATTTTAGTGTGTGTGAAATTCTGTAAGACGAACATTGTTTATCTTTCTTTGTTCTTCCACATAGTTTGAAAACATTTCTCTTACTCTGAAAGGATTTTTAATGTTTTTCAAAACAAAGATTGGGGCTCTTTCATCGTTGGTTGACAAAATGACAGTTCCTGTGTTAAGCAATTTTCCAAACAAAGATTGACGCAAAGAAATGTCACAAACTCTGTAAAGATTGACTTCTTCCAAAGCAGAATAAGTGAAACCAATGTCGGAAAAAACTTTAAACCAAGAACCTGGTTTATTAACAAGGCGATAACGAGTGAAAGAGAGTGGCATTCCTAAAACTCTTTTTCTGTCGTGCCATACAAGTTCGGCACCTTTTCCATGTAATCTTTCAACATTCATACAAATTTCTCCTGTTTTTTCTTTATTTTACACTATAATAATAAAAAAGTAAACAGTTTTTGCAAAATATTTGTTTAATAACAACAAAAAAAGGCCTGCAAACGCAGGTCTTTTCCCAAAACTTGATTAGTTTTTGCAACCGCAACCACAGTTAGAGAGCAAAATCAAGAACAACAATGTTTGACAATCGATGCAGATTTCGCCACCTTTCATGTTTCCGCAGCCACAACCACAGTTTTGTAAGAGCAAAAGTAAGAAGATAAGAGAGCAGCAGTCCATACCGCAGTTGCAATCTCTGCCTACTTCGCCACAATTTGAGCCTCCAAAAAAGTTCATTTGTGCCTCCTAAAAGTTTCTTATGTACGACTTTTGTGTGCTTAAAGTTCTTGCACATTAACAATGTATTTAAAAACCAAAAAAAATGTGCATAAAAAATTTTTTTGTTAATATAAATATTGCCAATCGGCAATGAAAATGTTATAATTAGGCATAAGGAGAAACACAAGAATGGATATGACAGAAGAAGAAAGATATTTAAAATACATCAACGAACAAGCCAAAATTCTTGAAATGGAAGAAGAACGAGCTCGACAAGCTCAACAAAGAGAAGCAAGAGAAAGGCTGGAAAGGCAACAAGGTAAAGGACCTGATAACACGATTTTGGCGATGGCTGAGCAAATTCAAAAAGAACAAAAAAAGAAAGAAAGTGAAAGACAAGCATCAGAAAATCATAATGAAACAATGTCAGCAATTAATGGCATAAAAGAAACATTGTCTTCTCAAATTGCCAACAATAATTTGGACGCTTCAAGTCAAAATCAAGCACCTGTAAACCAAGGACCTGAAAGAACTATAGTTAAAAGATAAAAAGGAACATTAGTTTCTTTTTTTTCATAAAATATTTGACAAATTTTCAATGAGGTAAAATATAATGAAAAAACTTATGACAATAATGGCATGTTTTGCTATGATTTTAGTGGGTGGTTTGACACTTGCTGGATGCGGTGGTCCAACAGAAACCGAAATCAGTGCAACAGAGGCACAAACTTTCATTAATTCACAAGATTTTGAAAGTAAGTTTGCTGGTGGATATTTATATAAAATGGCAGGTGGAATTCTTTCTACACAAGTAAAGTTCAACAATGGCAACATTGCGGAATTTAAATATGAATCAAACCAAAGCGCTGAAAACTTCAAGTTATACATTAAAGATGGCAAAGCATACCTTGACACAGAAGATACAAAAGTTTGGGCAAACGTTCAAGATATTGAAGACACTGAATATGGTCCTTATTTTAAATCCATTATGGATTCAGTAGATGTAACCCATGTTACAAACTTGGTTAAACAACAAGCAGTTGTATATTACACCAAATTCATCAAAAAAGTTGATGGAAACAAAACTGAACTTGTTTGCAGTGGTGAACATGAAGGAGTTACCGCTCAAATCAGTTTAACCTTTGTTGACGGAAAATTGGAAAAAGTTGTTGGTTCTCAAAAGGGTCAAGAAGTTTTGACACTTGAAACACTCAACACAATTGTTTTTCCAGACTTAGTTGGATATGAAGAATATCAAGAACCAAGCATTGAAGTTGACCCAGAACAAACAGTGGTTGCTTAATAGTTAACAAAAAAAAGAAGTCAGATCGACTTCTTTTTTTATAAACTTCTTACATTATCTTCCAAAACGCTTTCATAAGTTTTAACAGTTGTGGAAGTTGTGAATCCTGATGATAACTCCTTTTCTGATTCGCAGGTTTCATCAACTAATTCAAAGTTTTCACCTTCATAAGCATTAGTTTGCATTTTGTCGATGTAATTTCTTAAAAATTTCATTTATTTCTCCTTAATCTAGTTTATGTTTTTTTGCTTGTTAAATTTAAAAAATCATCTTCCTTTATAAGTCTTTTTAAATTTCTGTTGTCTTTCCCAGATTGACATAATCCATTTATGTGGCAAGATTTTGACCAGTGCAGTTTGGGCTTTAGATTTAAAACCATAAAGCACAACTTCTTTGCGTTTTAATGCTGCTTTCATTCCGCGCTTAACCACTTTATCAGCATTATACATTGCAACATATTTTTTTATGACGGTTTCTTTTGTTTTTACATCTGTTGCTCTGTCAAAAAATGGAGTTTTTGTCCAATAAGGGCAAAGACAAGTCACGCTGATTTTACGAGATTTCAGTTCTCGGTTTAATGCACGAGAATAAGACAACACATATGCTTTTGTTGCACCATACACGGCAATATATGGAATTGGTTGAAATGCGGCAATTGAACCGAATTCGACTATTCTTCCACCTTCTTTCATAAAAGGAAGCGAAAGAAGTGTAAGATGTGTCAATGCTTTACAGTTAAGGTCAATCATGCCAATTTGTGCTTCTGTTGAAATGTCATCATAACGACCAAACTTTCCGTAACCACTGGCATTTATAAGCCACTGGACGCAAACATCTTTTTCCTTTTTAAGTTCTTCTTCAAGTGTTTTAAAACTTTCATCTTTGGTTAAATCCAACGAGTAAAACTTAAAAGTTGTTTTAAGGTCACTTTGCATTTTTTCAACTGCATCAGTTTTAAGTGCAATTCCCCAAATTTCATCTAAGCCAAGTTTGTCAATTTCATAACAAAACTTTTGTCCCATGCCAGATGAAGCACCAGTTATTATTGCAATGTTTTTCATTTTATATCTCCCAAGCTAAACTATTTTATCAGATTTCATACAGTTTTGCAAAGAAAAATGGTTTAAAACATTTTTTAATTTCTTTTTACGCTTGCCTTTTTATTTTTCTTTTTGTTATAATTAACTTGTAAGATTATATCATAGGAGAAACTATGGAAAAAACTATTACTTTTTCTGGAAGTAATGAAAAATTGTTTTCAAGATGTCTTTTGGAAAGTTTGGATGTTCGACAGACAATAATTGTTCCAGAAACACACAACGCCATTTTGGTTAAAGATGGGCAAATGTTGCAAACTTTGTCTTCTGGGAAATACAGATTGGATTCATTTGTTGACCAAAAAGAAGATGCTGGTTCAACTTTGGAAGTTCTGTTTATGTCAAAAACCGCAAAACTTAAACTTTTGTGGGGAACAGCACAAAGATTTACACTTTATGATTTTGTTTTGGATGAAGATTACCATGTCGGCATGAGCGGTGATTTTGAAGTTCAAATTGGCGACCCAAGAAAATGCTATCTTTATCTTGTCGGAGTGGCAGATGACTTGACAGCAGACGGATTGCAAGAAAGGTTGCAATCAAATGTTGTTTCCGTTTTGGAAGATGTCGTTATGCAATTTGCCGAAGCAAACAAAGTTTGTTTCAATCAACTTTCGCTTACCAAGAAAAAGGTTTCTGCCAAGGTTTTGACACAATTAAACCAAAAACTTATGAATGAATACGGAATTGCGGTTTTTTCTTTCAACATTGCAAACATTATAATAGAAGAAAATGATCACAAACGACTTTCGGCGCGTTTTAAAGAATTGAAAAACCCTAAAAGTCAAGAAAAGCCGGAAAATGGTTTCTTTTGCAAAGGATGTGGTCAAGCATTGGAAGAAGATGCCAAGTTCTGCCCATATTGTGGTAAGAAAGTTGGTGGAAACAAGTTGTGTCCAAATTGTCAAGCCGAAAATCCTGTTGGTGCAAAATTTTGCTCATCTTGCGGAAATAAATTATAGGAGGAAAAATTATGTTGGCATTTTTAATAGTTATTTTAATTTTAATTTTGGGTGTTTCTGCCTTTTACATCTGGAAAGAATATTTTTATAAGGGCGACAGAAAGAAAGGTGAAAAACTTGACATAGGTGGTCGTGGTGTAATGAAAAACAAAAAAGCCATTGAAAGCATGGTGGCAAATGTGGAAAGTATTATTGTTTATGCAAACGGAAACGACACTCTTTGTAATCGTTTGGTGGAAGTTAAGGACAACATCAGATTTTTTAACCCAACAACAAATCAAAAGGCTTTGGCAGTTGACGCCAAACTTTCAGCCAAACTTGATGACCTTAAAATTGCAGTAGCAAAAGACAACACACAGGAAACATGTTTCAGATTGTTGGAAGAAGTTGAAGCATATATTGTTCAACGCAAAAAGGAAGAACAGGCTTAATGAAAAGAACCTATCAAGTTTCAGCCGATGTGGCAGAGAAAGAAAAAGCGTTAAAGGAACTTAATCTTGGATATTTGAATTTGGAAGACAGGATGTTTGAACAAGCAAAACTCAGTTTTGAAATTGTGTTGCAATTTGACCCTAAGTGTGCGGATGCCTATTGGGGTTTGATGCTTACAAAATTTCAATTATCAAACGAAAATGATTTGACAGACAACGCCATTCTTTATAAAACGGCAATATATTTGCCAGAATATGAAAACGCAATGAATTATGCTGACAAAAACCAGAAAAAACGATTTGAAGATATGCTGGAAAACATACATAAAATCAATGCTGGCGACAATTTTTAAAAAGGAGCGACTATGTGGTTACCATTTAAGAGAAATAAATTTAAAAAACTAAACAGAGAAGACCTTGTTAATTCCATCTGCGAATTAGAAAGACAGGAAAGAACAGTGGAAGCGGAAGTTTTTCAAAAGTTGAAAGAAATTGACGCTTTAAAAGAAAAAGGTAAGAAAGAAAAGAATAAAGAACTTCAACTTTTCTACGCAAAAAAAATTAGTCATTTAAACGAAGAAAAACAAACTTGCATGGAAAGGGGAATGTATTTGCTTTACAACATTCGTCTTATGAATAAACTTAAAGATGCTTATGACAGCAACACTTTCTTCAAAACACAAACAAAAGTTCCACTCAGCGAACTTTTGAAAGACCAAACAGGATTGGCGAAGTTTTTAAATAAGGCTTTACAAACCAGAATTAAGTCAGAAGATGTTTTGACAAGTGCAGATGACTTGTTTGCCGAAGTGCAAGCGGCTTATGATGTCAGCGAGCCTATTTATGGAGTTGGAAAGCAAGAAGAAGAACTTTTAAGCATGTTTGAACAAGAAGACCAACTCAGTGATGAGCGTGAGTTATATCAAGCACAAGAAGATTATGAAGAACCTGCAAAGGAAACTATAAAAAAGAAAAAAGCGAAATTGGAGGAGTAAAAAATGGGACTTTTTAAATCTAAGGAAGAAAAGGCAATTGAAAAAAAGATGTTGATTAAAAGAACAATCAACTCAATGAACAAACAAATCAACAAACTTGAAGCACAAAAACAAGTGTTTGTTGATGCGGCAAAAAAGGCAAAGCAAAAAGATTTGGATGCTCAGTATAATTTGGCACTTTCTGGTTATAAGATGACTGTTCAACAACAAAAACGCGCACAAGAAATGCTTTTAAATTTTGAAATTACAGCACAAATGAAAGATGTAACTATGATGACTGCTGAATTTTTGCATGGTATGAGTGACATCAGCAAAGAGATGACCAAATTTGCAGATGCCAAAGAATTTGCCAAAATTCAAAATCAATTCGAGCAAGCAATGGCTGCTGTTGAAACTCAGGCTGACCAAATGGATAATTTCATGGAAATGAGCCAAGAAACTTTCTATAATCAAGGAAAGGCAAGAGATGGCAAAGAGATGTCTGATGAAGAATTTGAAAAGTTTATTGAAGAACAAGCAAGCCAAGATGAAATGTCATCTGAATCAATTGATAAAGAAATGGAAGAACTTAGAAAGAAAATTGAATCTGACATGAACTAAATAAAAGGATTTTTGCCAATGAATGATAAAAATACAAGCATAAGTGTTTTGTCTGACAAATTTGACCTTTACATGAAAAAAGGCAAACAGGCAAAAGAACAAGGAAACATCGCACTTGCCAAAAGAAATTTTTTGCTGGCAAGCGAAGTTATGATGCAAATGGCTAAGCAAAGTCAAGGAAAACTTAAAGAAGTGCGAATGGACAGAGCGCGCCGATTGGTGGAACTTACTGACAATTTAAACAAGAAACCTATTAAAGTGGAAAAAAGCGAAAAACCAAAAGGCGAAAACAATAACTCAGAAGAAGATGAAGATGTAAAAAAATGGCAAACCGCAGAAGTGCCAAAAATCAGTTTCAGTGATGTTGCTGGGCTTGACGATGTTAAGAAAGCCATTACAATTCGAATGATTAATCCGATTAAATATCCTGACAAATACAAAATGTATGGCAAGAAAACAGGCGGTGGAGTGCTTTTATATGGCCCGCCTGGAACTGGTAAAACCATGATAGCAAAAGCCATTGCCAATGAAGTTGGTGCAAAGTTTTACGCCATAAAAGGTTCTGATATAGTCAGCAAATGGGTTGGCGACAGCGAAAAGAACATCAATTCACTTTTCCAAGAAGCCAACAAACAAGACAGAGCAATCATCTTTATTGATGAAATGGACAGTTTGATTGGCAAGCGTGGTGTTGACACACACAACGACAAGCGTGTCAACGAATTTTTGCAACAAATTGATGGTGTTTCTGGAAGAAATCAAAATTTACTTCTTCTTGGTGCAACCAACAGACCATGGGATATTGACAGTGCAGCAATGCGTTCTGGAAGATTTTCTCAAAAAATCTATCTTCCATTGCCAGATGCACCAGCCAGAAAATTTATGATTGAAAAGGCACTTAAAGGTGTGCCAGTTGACAAAGATTTTGATGTCAACAGAGTTGTGGAACAAACTGAACTTTACAGTGGTGCGGACATAGAAGAATTGTGTGACCGTGCAAAGGACGAACCACTTTTGAAGTCAATCGCCACAGACAGTGTCGTTTTGGTGACTAATTCCGACTTTGACAAAGTGTTGGAAGTTTTGCCACCAAGCGTGACTATGAAAGAATTGAAAGAATTTGAAGACTATAATAATGAAGTTTCAAGTTACATAAAGAAACCTAAAAAATAACGGAGAATTTGTGAAAGAGCGTGTTTGTAAAAATTGTGGGGGCAGACAATATAAAGTTGTTGGGCAAAACATGGTTAAATGTATGTTTTGTGGGACTCTCTATGTGGACGAACAGGCTTCAAAGGAAGAAGAAGTTTTAATTGTTGGTGCAAACGAAAAACTTCGAGACCTTAAATTTAAAGAAGCAGTTGATGAATTTAACAAAATTCTTTTGCTGTTTCCTTTTTCTTTTGCTGGTTTCTATGGCAGAGCGCTTGCCACAAACAAAATTGTGCTTTATTCCAACAACAAAAACATGTCAAAAAGGCCACGCTTTTTTGGTGAAGACATTTCTTCACTTTCAAAAAACAGTGACTTTAAGCGTGCAGTGGAACTGGCTCCTGCTGAAACAGCAAAAACTTATAATGCTCTTGCAAAGCGGGTGGACAAAATTAGAACTGCTTACAGAGAGATTAAGGAAAAAGTTGATGTCAT
Organism: uncultured Eubacteriales bacterium; assembly: GCA_949841245.1. Classification (GTDB taxonomy): domain Bacteria; phylum Bacillota; class Clostridia; order Christensenellales; family UBA1242; genus Caccovivens. Next base: position 36,015 of record CATKYT010000001.1, read on the forward strand.
TTTAAGTGCTGTTGACAACAATAGATTGCAGAATGTTCTTTCTGATGTAGTCGATAAACTTAACGAACATAAATTTAAAAGTTATGTTATGCCTGACAACAATGAATTAGAAGAAGTTACATTCAATGCACTTCAAAGAGCAAAAGTTTTGCTTTTGTTTGTGACGGACAGCAATATAAACAGCACATTTAGAAGTGTTTATGAAAGATATTTATATTTCATTTCACAAAGAAAGAAAACAAAAACAAGTTTAATTTTAATTGCCGACCAATCAAATTTGGATATGTCAAGGTTGCCGATTGAACTTCAATCTTGCAAAAACATTTTGGATTTGAATTCAGACACATTGCTTTTTGACATTCAAGTTATGGTTGGCGAAGAAATGCGAAAATCAGCATCAGAAATTGCCAAAATTGACACAATAAAAGTTGATAAAGTTCAACCTAAAAAGAAAAAATACATAGCCACTGAAACAATTAATCCGCTTGAACTTGGGCATTACCATGTGGATAATGTAGAAATCACAGAAGAAGGCAAAATTAAATGGATTTATTTGTCATTGAAAAATGGTGACTTTGCCACAGCAGAAGAAGTTTTGGTGACTGAGTTGGAAAATGATGCCAACAATGCCGAACTTTTACTTGCCCAACTTATGATTTCAAGACAAGTCAAAACAAAAGAAGAATTTTTTGATAATATTTCCAATTTCAAAAACACAGAAGAAATTGACAGAATTTTGCAATTTGCATCCAAAGGTTTTGCCGAAGAATTTGTGGACAGCATGGAAAATCTTGTTATTAAATTGCATGATGTAAGTTATTACAACACTTTTCTTTTATACCTTGCAAAATACAACAGCCCAAACCGTCAAAACTTTATTGACAGTGCCAAAGTTTTGGCTGTGGAAACCATGAATGAAGAACTGATTGAAAAGGTTTTAAGGTGTTTCAAAAAGTCTGATGTTGATGGGATTGTGCAGTTTTATTTTGATTTGGCCCAGAAAAGCGACAACAAAAAATATTATGAAAAAATTTTGGAAATTGACGAAGGTCATGCAGAAAGCAACTATGCGGCTTTGTTTGAACACTTTAAAACGGTTAAAGAATTGCTTACCTACCAAAACCGAAACGAATTGGAAGCGGTGTTTAAATTTTTAAATGGCTCACAACGCGATGAGTTTATTTCCAGACTTATCAATATGATTATGGAAGTGGCATTTATTGACCTTGAAAAATGTCAAACACAAATTGATTTCTATTTGTCATATGTTTCAGATAATAAACGATTGGTTGCCATTTTAAAATCAATTGTGCAGAGATTTTTGCATTTAGAATTTTTCACACAAGCGGAGAAATATATTTCCATTGCCATCAACAAAGATAAGAAGAATGCAGAGTTGTTTTGGTTTTTAATTTTGGCTAAGGCACATTGCCGTAAAGAACAAGAACTTATTACTTCAAATGTAAAAATAACTCAACTGCCAGAATGGTCAACATTGTTGACACTTGCCAATGAACAGCAATCTGAAAAATATGCTGGAATTGTCAGCAAAATGAATTTGTTTAAAGGTTCCAAAAAAGAATTTAAAGAAGATGCTTTGGACAAAGCCCAATACATTTCAAAGACAAATGAATTTTTGGACAGGAATTACAAAATTCTGTTGGAAATGGAAAAACAAGAAGGCACTTCTGTGTTGCGTGGTGTGAATTATTATCGCTTGCAACTTCAACCTTTTGAAGAATATGTCAAGTTGCTGGAAAACATAAATAAATATGATGAATTCATCGATGTTGTTTTAAGAATAGAAGACAGACTTAAAAATTTGGACTTAACTTTTGAAGCATCTATAAATGTCACAAATTTGTTGGATAAAGAAAAATATTTAAATAAAGCGCTTGGCGAATATGATGATGTAAGGGAAGAAAAACACAGAAAAAAAATTAAAGATATAAGAAAAGATGTCTTTTTAAAACATTTTTTACTTAGTTTCTTGGTTTATTTTCCTGCACTTTTTACCACTGTGCTTTTAATTACGACTTTGTCTGCCCCAAAAGAAGTTTACATGAATTTCAGTTACAACTTCTTGGTTTGCACGCTTATTTATTCTGTTGCGGTGGCAATTATAAGTTTGATTTATTTCATTGTAAAAAAACATAAATCATCATTTAAACTGAAAGTCATGAATTTAAGTCTAATGGGTATTGGACTTGCGAATGTAATTTTGTTGCTTCTTGGTTTTTATGCTTTTCCTGTAAAAATGCAAATCAATAACTTGGAAGAATTCAACACTTTGATTCACAATGCCAGCCATGCTTCATTTGTTTTGCAACAAGATTTAGACATGTCTAATGTTTTATGGGACAGTGTAAATTTTACAGGCACATTAGATGGAAATGGCAAAACATTAAAAAATGTCAAATTCTTAAAAAACAGCAATGGTCTTTTTGCAACAAACTCTGGAACTATTAAAAATTTGAATGTCATTTTGTCCCATGAATTATATAATAATCCCAACCTTTTTGGCACAATTGCAGGCACAAATGTCGGCACAATCGAAAGATGTTCAGTTTCCGGCAAAATTAATTTTGAGTGCAACATTAATGCAGTGATTGGTGGCATTGTTGGAAATTTAAAAGGTGGAAAGATTTACAACTGTAAATCAAATCTTACTGTTGGAATTTCAGTAAATTCCGGTGATGTTATTTTCGGCGGAGTGGCAGGAAAAATTGTTGAAGGGAAAAAGACTTCAGAAATTAAAAAGACTTCTGTTGAAACTTTAACATTAAATTTGACAGCAAACAATGCAAAAGTTTTAAATGCAGGTGGACTGGTTGGTTATGTTGAAAGTTTTGCTGAGAAAAAATTTGCCGTGGATTCAAACAATGTTGTCATCGAAGCACACGCAAATGGTAATGCAGAAACATTATCGTTTGGTGGACTGGTTGGCTATGGTGAACTTGGTGCGTCCAACAACTATACTGTTGGAGAGATTAATGTCAGTCAACTTGGTGGTGAAAGGTGTGTTGGTGGGCTTTATGGAAAATTGATTGTGGATTCTGACAAAATCAACAAAACAAAAATTATCTCATCATATTCAACTGTTGACATAAATTCAGATGATGATTATTCCGAAGTCGGAAGTCTGGTCGGCAGACTTGGCGGAGAAATGGAAAACTGTTTTTCAAGTTCTTCATTGAATGTGTTTGGAAACAGAGTTGGATTTGGTTCTGCCAAAAACTGTGATAACAAAAAGTTGTTTTATGAAAACAAATATAAATTTGACGAAAACATTTGGGATTTAACTGGTAATTTTCCAATTTTAAAATAAAGTTTTTACAAAAAAAATAAAATGAAAAAGGTTCTTTCAAGAACTTTTTTTCATATATAAATAAGATTGCAAAATTTTTGATCCAACAAATGAAATTAGTTGACTTATCAACTTTTTGTGTGATAAAATCAGTTTACTTTATGAATTAAGCGAGGTGACAATGTTTAAATTACTTAAAAATTTTAAATGGCAAGATTATTGCTTTTTGCTTGTTGTTATTGGTCTTGTCGTTTTGCAAGTTTGGCTGGATTTAAGAATGCCAGAATATTTGGGAAGCATCATTGGCGAACTTCAAAAATCTCAGTTTGGATTGGAAGTTGACATCAACACCATTTTAATCAATGGTGGTTACATGTTGGCTTGTGCTGTTGGAAGTTTGGTGTCAATGATTATAAACGGTTTTTTGATTTCCAATATTTCTTCTCGATTTGCTTTCAACATCAGACAAAAAGTTTATGACAAAGTTCAGGGTTTCTCTTTGGCTGAAATAAGCAAGTTTTCCACTGCAAGTTTAATTACAAGAACGACCAACGACATTACACAAGTTCAAATGGTCATTGTAATGGGCATGCAAGCATTGTTTAAAGCCCCAATCTTGGCAGTTTGGTCTATTTTAAAAATTTTAAACATATCCACTGCTTGGTCTGCTGCGGTAGGTGTGGCAGTGTTGACACTTATTGTTATGATTGCAATCATCGTTATTTTAGCAATGCCAATGTTTAAAAAAATTCAAACTTTAACAGATGACATCAACCGTGTCACAAGAGAACACTTGACAGGAATCCGAGTTATTCGTGCTTCCAATGCGGAAGAATATCAAGAAGAAAAATTTGCTAAGTATAACAACAATTTGACAAAAGCATATTTGTTTACTGGAAGGGTTATGAGTGTTTTAGGGCCAGGAATGACAATTATTATGTCAGGGCTGAGCCTTGCAATTTATTGGATTGGTGCTTACATTGTCAAGACACCAACAGATTTTGCCAACATGATGACTTTCACAACCTATGCAATGAATGTGCTTATGGCATTTATGCTTTTAATTATGATTTTCATTCTTATGCCAAGAGCGATTGTTTCGGCAAAAAGAATAAACGAAGTTTTGGACACACAAAACATGATCGTTTCAGGACAGTATGTAGATGAAAATTTAAACAGCACAGCATCAGTTGTTTTTAAAAATGTTTCTTTCAAATATCCAGATGCAGAAGAATATGTTTTGGAAAACATCTCTTTTGAAGCACATGATGGCGAAACTGTGGCTTTTATTGGTTCAACAGGAAGCGGAAAAAGCACATTAATCAATTTAATTCCAAGGCTCTATGATTGCACAGAAGGCGAGATTTTGATTGATGGTGTAAATGTAAAAGATTATGACCTTGAAAATTTAAACAAAAAAATTGGATATGTTCCACAACGCGGTGTTTTGTTCAGTGGAACAGTAAAGTCCAACATCGACTTTGGCGATAACAATGCCGATGATGAAACAATTAAAAAAGCAATCAGTGTGGCTCAGGCAACCAACTTTGTTTCCCGCATGAGTGACGGAATTGACAGCAAAATTTCTCAGGGTGGAACAAATGTTTCTGGTGGTCAAAAACAAAGACTTTCAATTGCTCGTGCTATTGCAAGAAAACCAGAAATTTTCATATTTGACGACAGTTTCTCTGCACTTGACTATAAAACAGACAGAAAACTTAGAACAGCACTTACTAAACACACAAACAAAGCAACTAAGTTTATTGTCGCTCAAAGAATTGGCACAATTAAAGATGCTGACAAGATTATTGTTTTAGACAATGGAAAAGTCGTGGGGATTGGCAAGCATGATGAACTTTTGAAAAAATGTTCTGTTTACAAAGAAATTGCCTTGTCGCAACTCTCTAAGGAGGAATTGTAAGATGGCAAGAAAATTTTCAGTTAAACAAAAAGAAACAAAAGGGACTTTCAAATCTTCCATGGGAAAACTTTTTAGATATTGTCGCTTTCAAATGTGGCCACTGATTTTGTCAATGATTTTTGGTGTCATTGGTGTGGCTTGTCAAATTGTTGGACCAAATTTAATTGGTGATGTAACAGATTACATTCAAGAAGGCTTGATGGGTGCTGATGTCATTAAACAAATTTCTGACCTTTGCTTCATCTTGGTTGCAATTTACATTTCAATGGCAGTTTTGCAATATTTGCAACATTACATCATGAACAATGTGACACAAAATGTAACAAGAAGATTCAGAACAGACATTTCCAAAAAAATCAATCGTCTGCCATTAAACTATTTTGACACTCATCTTCATGGAGATGTGTTAAGTCGTGTTACAAACGATGTTGACACACTTGGTCAAAGCATGAATGAAAGCATTGCAAATTTACTTTCAAATGTAATTTTGTTTATTGGTGTGCTTATAATGATGTTTGTTACACAATGGATAATGGCATTGACTGTAATTGCAACAACAATAATTGGATTTGCTTTTGCCAGCATATTCTTACTTCGTGCACAAAAATATTTTGACCAAAATCAAAAGAACTTGGCTGACATCAATGCTCATGTTGAAGAAGTTTATTCAGGCCACAATGTTGTTCAACTTTTCAACGGAAAAGAAACTCAATCACAAGAGTTCGCAAAAATCAACAGAAAGTTGTTTTTCAGTGGTTGGAAATCACAATTCATTTCAGGTGTAATGATGCCAGTTATGAGTTTTGCAGGAAACTTAGGTTATGTTGCTGTTTGCGTGGTTGGCGCTGTGCTTATTGCAAAACAAGGGCTTGGTTATGGCGTAATTGCTTCATTTATGATTTATGTCAGATTATTCTCTAATCCACTTGCTCAGATTGCACAAAGTTTAACAAGGCTTCAATCTACTTCTGCCGCAGCAAATCGTGTGTTTGAGTTTTTGGAAAGCAACGAGCTTGAAAATCCCGTTTTAAAAGTGGAAGATGTTAAAGGTAATGTTCAATTTGACCATGTCAAGTTTGGGTATAATGAAGACAAGATTATTATTAAAGATTTTTCAGCCAAAATAAAGGCTGGGCAAAAAGTGGCAATTGTTGGACCAACTGGTGCAGGAAAAACCACACTTGTCAATTTGTTAATGCGTTTCTATGAAATCAATTCTGGTGACATAAGGATTGACGGAATTCCAACCAGACATTTAACTCGCGAAAATGTGCATGCGTTGTTTGGAATGGTTTTGCAAGACACATGGCTTTTTGAAGGAACAATCAAAGAAAACTTGCGTTACAACAACGAAAATGTAACTGACGAACAAATTTACAATGCATGTAAACAGGTGGGTGTTGACCACTTTATTCAAACATTGTCTAAGGGTTATGACACAGTGATTGATGATGCCATCAATTTGTCTGCTGGTCAAAAACAACTTCTTACCATTGCCAGAACAATGATTCAAGACAGACCGATGCTTATTTTGGATGAAGCGACAAGTTCGGTTGACACCAGAACAGAAATTCTTTTGCAAAAAGCAATGGATAAGGCAATGGAAGGACGCACATCTTTCATCATTGCACACAGACTTTCCACAATCAAAAATGCTGACATGATTTTGGTGCTTAAAGATGGCGACATCATTGAAAATGGAACACATAACCAACTTTTGAAAAAGGGCGGTTTCTATGCCGAACTTTACAACAGTCAGTTTGAAGAAAAATAATTGAATATAAAGTAGAGAAATTCCCATAATAGTTTTTGGAGGTTATTATGAAATTTCTTTACTTTCTTTTAGGAGTGCCTTATATGATTTTATCTTTTTTTAACACAGTGGATGTTTTGCCACATGTAATTTCAACAAGTTTGCTTGTCGATGGGCATGTGATTGAGATGACACAAGATGAAGAAAAACTTTTGCAAGAACAAGTGAACATGTTGTTTAAAGATTCAAGAACTATGCCGGCGTTTGGCGTTGTTTTTAATGACATGTATAAAGAAGAAATCAAAAGTGGAACTTATATTTCATTAAGATTTCCACAACTTATGAAAGTCAACGAACTTCCTTTTGATGAGTTGGTTTTTAAAGTGGAAGCGGATTGGACAGGTGTCAACCTTTATCGTGGGTTGAATGGTGAGTTTAATGGTCGTTGCATATATCTTGATTTCGACAAAAACATGAGTGAACTGGATAATTTCATTCACAATCTTGACAGTGTCAAACAAATTGAAAGCCTTGCATAAAAATAGGTTTTAAAGATTTCAAAAATTTTTGAAATCTTTTTTTTGTTTAGACTTTATATAATTTGACATTGCTTTGATTATATATTAAAATAAAAGGGCAAAATTTGTTTGAAAAAAATTCAAACAACTACACAAAAAGGAGAAATTATGGAAAAGCAAAAATTTGAACAATGGAAAGGTTTTAAAGGAGATAAATGGAAAGAGTCTATTGATGTGTCTGACTTTATTCTTTCCAACTTTAAAGAATATCGTGGAGATGATAAATTCTTGTGCGGTGCAACTGAAAAAACAAAAAAGGTTTGGGCAAAATGCAACACACTTCTTAAAAAAGAAAGCAAATTGGGTTTGTTGGATGTCGAACTTACAACAATTTCAGGCATCAACACTTTTGCACCAGGCTACATTGACAAGAAAAATGAAGTTGTTGTTGGGCTTCAAACAGATCAACCATTAAAAAGAATTGTCAACCTTTATGGTGGACTTAGAACAGCAGAAAAGGCACTTGCAGCTTATGGCAGAGAACTTGACCCAGAAATCAGACGCCATTTTGTTGAATATAGAAAGACACATAATGATGGTGTTTTTGATGTTTACACACCAGAAATCAGAAAAGCTAGAAGTGCTGGACTTTTGACAGGTCTTCCAGATGCTTATGGCAGAGGCAGAATTATTGGAGATTATCGCCGTGTTGCTTTGTATGGTATTGATGTCTTGATTGAAGAAAAGAAATATGACAAAGAAACAATCCAAGTTCGTGATGAAGAAAGCATCAGACTTCGTGAAGAAGTTTCAGAACAAATCAGAGCGTTGGGACAAATCAAAGAAATGGCTGCTTCTTATGGGTTTGATATTTCAAAACCTGCACAAAACAGCCGTGAAGCAGTTCAATGGTTATATTTCGGTTATTTGGCATCAGTTAAAGAAAATAACGGTGCTGCAATGAGTTTGGGAAGAACTGCAACTTTCCTTGACATTTATTTTGAAAGAGATTTCAAAAATGGCACATTAACAGAAGAAGAAGCACAAGAACTTGTTGACCAATTTGTCATCAAACTTCGTCTTGTTCGTCATTTAAGAACACCTGACTATGATGAAATCTTTGCTGGCGACCCAACATGGGTTACAGAAAGCATTGGTGGAATGGTTGATGATAAGAAAAGTTTGGTTACAAAAAACTCTTTCAGATATTTGCAAACACTTATCAATCTTGATGCTTCACCAGAACCAAACTTAACTGTTTTGTATTCTGAAAAACTTCCATTAAACTTCCGCAAATTCTGTGCTAAGATCTCCATCTTGACAGACTCTATTCAATATGAAGGCGATGATGTTATGCGCCCATTATATGGAAATGACTATGCCATTGCTTGTTGCGTTTCTGCCATGAAAGTTGGCAAGCAGATGCAATTTTTCGGTGCAAGATGTAACTTGGCTAAATCTTTGCTTTATTCACTCAATGGTGGTGTAGATGAAAACTCAGGTGTTCAAGTTGTTGACGGAATCAGCAAAAACACAGAAGAAGTGCTTTCTTTTGACAAAGTTTGGAAAAACTATCAAAAAACACTTGAAAAAGTGGCAAAAACTTATGTTGAAGCCATGAATATCATTCACTATATGCATGATAAATATGCTTACGAAAAAGGTCAAATGGCTTTACTTGACACAAATGTTGAAAGACTTATGGCTTTTGGTGCAGCAGGATTTTCTGTTGTTGCAGATTCACTTTCTGCAATTAAATATGCCAAAGTTAAACCTGTAAGAGATGAAAGAGGAATCATTGTTGACTTTGAAGTTGAAGGTGATTTCCCTAAATTTGGAAATGATGATGACAGAGTTGACCAAATTGGTGTTGATGTTGTTCAGTTCTTCTTTGGATGTTTGAAAAAACAAAAGACTTACAGAAATGCCATTCACACTTTGTCACTTTTGACAATTACTTCAAATGTAATGTATGGAAAGAAAACAGGTTCAACACCTGACGGAAGAAAAGCCGGCGTTGCTTTTGCTCCTGGGGCAAACCCAATGCACGAAAGAGATTGTTCAGGTGCTTTGGCTTCCCTTAACTCTGTGGCAAAAATTCCTTATGGATGTTGCTGTCAAGACGGAATTTCAAACACATTCTCAATTGTTCCTGATGCTTTGGGACACAGCGAAGGTTCAAGAGTAAGCAACCTTGTTGATATTTTGGATGGTTATTTTGTTCAAGATGCACAACATCTTAATGTAAATGTTTTAAACAGAGAACTTTTGATTGATGCTATGAACCACCCTTGGAAATATCCAAACTTGACAATCAGAGTTTCTGGTTATGCTGTAAACTTTAATCGTTTGTCTAAGGCTCATCAGAAAGAAGTTATTGCAAGAACTTTCCATTGTAAAAAATAATCTTTTGTCAAAAAACGAAACACAATTGCTTTCTTTTGGGAAACAAAACCAAACGAAACACAATGTTAATTTGTTTAATTTAAAGATAAGTTTGATTAAAGAAATTGAGCATTTTTGCTCTTTTTCTTTATAAATTGAAAATAAAAGTAGAGAAAATATGATTCAAGGAAATATAGACAGTTTTGAAACAATGGGATTGGTGGATGGACCAGGAGTGCGTTTTGTTGTGTTTTTACAGGGCTGCCCTATTAGATGTGCTTATTGTCACAACCCAGAAATGTGGAATGCCAATCTTTCAAAAATCAAAATGACGCCAGCAGAGTTGGTTGCCAAAGTTTTAAGGTTTAAAACTTATTATAAAAATGATGGCGGAATAACAGTGTCTGGCGGAGAGCCACTTATGCAAGCAGAGTTTGTTAAGGAAGTTTTTAAACTTTGTAAACAAAATAACATCCACACTTGTCTTGACACATCTGGACAGGGTGATAATTATGAAGAACTTTTGGATTTCTGTGATCTTGTGATTTTGGATGTTAAAGAGCTTGACAAAGATAAATATTTAAATTTGGTAGGAAAGGACATCACTAAATTTACTAAGTTTCTAAATGTTTGTCAAAAGAAAAACAAAAAGATGTGGCTTAGACAAGTCATTGTTCCAAATTTTAATGACTCAGAAGAAAGCATATTAAAACTTAAAATGTTTGCTAAAAAGTTGAAAAATATTGAAAAAATCGAACTTTTACCTTATCACACTATGGCGAAAGAAAAATATAAAAAACTTGGCATAAAATATCGTTTAGAAAACACTCCTGAAATGGACAAACAAAGGTGTCAGCAATTGGAGAAATTACTTAAAGATTAAAGGCATTTTTATGTCTTTTTTCTTTTTTTATTGGCAAAAATTTGTTTATGGACATCATTTTGCTTGCCATCAGTGTGTTTTATCTTGTTAAAGGTTATGTTAAAGGACTTGTTTCCATGCTTTTTTCATTATTTGGCGTGGTGTTTGTCATTCTTTTAGCATGGAAACTAAGTGATTTCTGTCAGCCTTATTTTCAAAATTGGTTTAATTTTACAAATGGGCTTTCAAATGTTTTAGACCAGTTTTTGCCTGGTAAGTTTGCCAATATTTTTGAGTTGGAACAAGCGGTTACTCAAAGTCATTTTGGCATCATCTTTGCACCCATCTTTACTAAATTGTTTTTAAACATAACCTTTGAAGGCAATCTTACCGCTGGTCAAATTTTGGCAAGACCATTAAACAGTCTTTGTTTAAAACTCATGGCTTTTGTGGTTTTGTTTGTTACATTTGTCATTTTGTTGAAACTGTTGCGTTTTTTGTTTAACAGAATTGTCAAGTTTTGTGGACTTGGAGTGTGCAACAGAATTTTTGGAAGTCTTGTTGGTTTGTGTAAAGGCATCGTCATATTTGGTGTGTGTTATTTTGTCATGCTTACACTTTCAAATTTCTTTTTAAATGAAACACTCCTTACTTTCGTAAAGAGTGGTCAGGTTTCAAATTTTGTTTATGAAAACATTGTAGACTTTTTGTTTTCCATTTTTTATAACATTTGATTTTCAATTTCGTTAATGTATTTCTGAAAAGTTTTATTTTCCTTGGTTTCAGTTAAAAGTTCTTCCAATTTCTTGTTTTCTTCCCTGTATTGTTCGATTTTGTTTTTATAATCAACAAGCAAAATAATTTGCACAATAATGCCTATCGTCAATATACCGATAAGCACAATCATAAAGATTTGCAAAAAATTAACTTTCTTTGTGTTTTCTTTTTCTTCTGACATTGCATTTTTCCTTTATTTTATTGTAGCATTTTGTTAAAGGTAATGCAACATATTTGTTCATTAAAAATCTTTGCAAACAAATTGAAAGGGCGAAAACGGCAACAGTCCAAAGACGGAATTGTCCATAATTAAATTTTAAATTCAAGTAATAAAAAGCAAAAAAGGTTAAAATAGCAGTAAAAAATGTCAAAATTTCCTTAATAATTTGCTGTTTTTTTATTTTGTTTGCCAAAATGTTTTTAATGTCAAATAAAAAACCTGTGGCAAGTCCACCCAATAACAGCCACAAAAATATGATTGGTTGAGATAATGTTTCGTAAAGCATTATTTAAACAACCTTTTCACAAGTCCCACTTTTTCGGCTTTGCGAGAATATTTAATGGCATTTATGTCGCCATTAAAGGAAACTTGTTTGTTTTCAAGGTCAAGTTTTGTTATTTCAATGTTTGTGCCACTTATGATGACATTGCAATCTCCAACTTCCACTACGGCTTGTGTGCCTGTGGAAGAAAGCATTTTTGTTGCACCTGTGATGTCAAGTTTTTTACGGTTTTCGATGGTTATTTGTTCCATGTGTTCTCCTTTTTGATTGCATAGATTAAAATCATTTTAAAATTGTTTAAAGTTTGTGTATAATATATCTATGATTAAGAAAGAGATAATATTAGAAAAAAGGCAAAAAACTGTCAACTTATTGCAAGATTATGGTTTTTCTTTTGCAGATGTAAATAAAATGTTGAGAAATAAAGATGTAAAAGTCAACGGCAAAGCAACAAAAGAAAATGTAATGCTTGAAGTTGGTGACGAAGTTGTTTTCTTTTATTCGCCAGAAATGCTGGATAAAAAAGTGGATATTATCTTTGAAAATGATGATGTTTACATAGTTTATAAGTCTGCTGGAATTGAATCAGACGGAGAAAAAGGTTTGGAAAAAGTTTTAAAAGGTGCCATTGCTGTGCATAGGTTAGACAGAAACACCGAAGGTCTTATGGTTTTTGCCAAGAATCAAACAGCAGAAAAAAAGTTGCTTAAGGCCTTTAAAGAAAAAACAGTTCGAAAGTTTTATCTTGCAGAAACTATTGGTATGTTGGAAGCAAAGAATAAAACATTCAAAGCATATCTTGTTAAGGACAGTGAAAATTCAAGTGTAAAAGTGTATCAAAACAAAATTAAAGATGCTGTTGAAATTTCAATGATTGTCAACACAATAAAAGCCGGCAAAGAAAGTAGTTTGGTGGAAATTGAACTGTTGACAGGTCGCACGCATCAAATAAGGGCACATTTGGCATTTCTTGGACACGCAATTATTGGGGACGGAAAATATGGCAAAAACCAAGACAACAAGAAGTTTAAACAAACTCGTCAAAAGTTGGCTTGCATTAAACTTAAATTTAATAAAGTTGGAATTGTAGGGTTGGATGGAAAAGAATTTGTGAAAAATCCGAAATGGAAAGTGTGACAAAAGTTTTGTATATTGCATAACTAAATCAATATGAAAAGCGAATTTTATCAAGTTAATTCTTATTATCAAGGATTGTTACAAAATTATTATGGAGGTGCAAATGGGTGCTTTGTGGCATTTATGCACTTCTTTTATCAATATAACCAAAGTGTGGTTTTCCAGCCAGAACTTAGCGAATGCTTTGAAAAACTTTGGCAGTTGGAATTGGAAAATTGCACAATTTTAAGTGAAATTATTTTAAAAATGGACGGAGACAACAAATATTTTTCCAGTTCCAAGAAATTTCTTTCGGGCTATAATGTTGATTACATTAAAAATTTTTCTAAGATATTTTTGGCGGATATTGAATTTTTGGAAGTTAATGTCATTGAAATAAAAAATCTTATAAACAAGATTGACAACATAAAAATTAAAGAAAATTTGAAAAAAATATTAAAAAATAAGCAATTTTCTTTAAATTTTTTAAAAGAAAAATATTTTAAACTTAATTTAATTGGATAATTTTAATTAATATTTTTCACATTTTTAAATTATTTTCCTAAATTATTTTTTCGCCCTGTTTTAGGGAAGTTTAACGCTTTATATATAATTTTATATATAAAATAAAAATTCTTTCAATTTGTTTGATAAATTGGTTTTAAAAGTGTTAAAATATTTTTAGATTGGACAAGTAATTTTTGCTAAGGAAAAATAAGGGGAATTCTTATGAAAAAGTTTAGCATTGTTTTCATGTCAATTTGTGTGACCTTTCTGGCAACACTTTTCTGTGCTTGTTCTTTTAAAAAGCCGGAAGCACAATTTTCTAAAACTGAACACATAGTTTCAATTGGTGACCAAATTGATTTGGATGAATATTTGCAATTAACGGGTGTGAGTAAAACTGACCTCACATATCGTTTTTCTGATTCTTCCTTATTTGAAGTAGATGGACATAAAATTAAAGCCAAGGCTTCAGGAAAGTCTAAGGTTTATGCTTTTTATGAAGAAAGCAATCTTGCATCAATGCAAGTGGTTGTAAGAAAACAATTTGACGCGCCAAATTCAATTCGTTTTGAAGATGGGAATTTAGTTTGGAATACTGTTACTGGTTGGTATGAAGGTGAAGCATTACACACTGTCGCAAGTTCTTACACAGTTGAGTGGGAATATAACAGTGCCAATAATGAAAAAGAAATTGGCATTGAAATAGTTGAAACAAACAAATTGGATATGACAGATTTTAAATCTGGTGTTTACAATTTCAAAGTTAAGGCAAACACTCATCAATATTTTGACGCAAGTGAGTTTGCGGTGGCTGACCCTGTTTATTATGGCTTTATGCAAAAAATTAAAGAAGAAGATTTTGATTGGAACTTTGACACAGGTGTTTTGACTTGGCAACAAATGGAAGATGCAAAGTTTACTGTCAGACTTAATGGTGCTTTGCTTAACGATTTGGCAGGAGCAGATTCCAATGGATACATAACAACAAATGCTGTGGACCTTACAAGATATTTAAGTGATGCAAACAGCGGAGATTATGACATTACAGTTACGGCATATGACATCAATGGTGTTAAATACGAAATGGCAAGTGAAAATTTTGTTGTTACAAAACTTGCAACTCCTGTTGTTTCAAACGATTTCACAATGTCAAACGGTGGACAACTTTTAATAAAGACAAATCAAAGTGTCGAGAGTTTTAAAGTTATTGCCGAAAACAGCATCGTTGGAAAACTTGAATTTATCTTAGAAAATGCTGGACAAGACTTAATGACATCATTAGACTTTTTGAAAAGTGGTGTTTATGACATCAGCGTTGTTGCTGAAAATCATGATGAAACAAGGCATTACTTTAAAAGTAGACCTGCCATTTTTGGGAAAGTTTACAAACTGCCGGCAGTTACTTTGACTGGTAAAGGTGCAAACACTGAGAATGGAACAGCCTTTAATGTTGAGGTTGAAAACACAGCGATTGTCGAAACATCTTTAAAAGTAAGTTCTAAAGATGACACTCAAATTTTTAATAATTTCACAAATGGTTTTTCTTGGACGGCAAATGCCAGTGGACAATATAAACTTAGTGGCGTTTTGCAATCAAAGAGTGCAACTTCCAGCATTGATGGAAACATGGTTTATATCATAAACTCAAATGCCAGTGAAGAACTTGTTTTGACAAAATTAGGTGCAGTTGGCGTTGTTATGCACAAATATGAAAATGGTAATTCTGTTTTGACATTCAGCGAAGTGGACTATGCCGACCAAAACTGTTATCAAATTTTACATTTCAATGGCGTTGATTATGAAAAAGTTGAAGAAAACAAAATTTCTTCAATTACAGTTTCCAATAAAGTAGTAACTGTTGTTTTAAGTGGCAGAGTAGAAACTTTGTTTGAAGCAATTGACTGTGAATTTGAATTTAAAATTGTGGCAAACACTTTGGACAGTTCTACATCAATAAGTTCCACTGCAAACAAAACACTGACACTTCTTGGACAACCAACAGCACCAGAAACAGGAAATCCACAAAATGGAGTCTTTGTTTGGAACGCTGTGGAAAATGCAGATAAATACAATGTGGAAATTTATTATACAAACAACAAAGATATTTTTGAAAGCAAAGATTTAAGTTTGTTTGAAAAGACAATCACAATTACTTCTGAAACACAACTTCGTTTTAACAAAGTTGGATATTACATAGTTCGTGTGTATGCGGTTGCCGACACTGCAAGTGAAAACCTTTATATTTCATCTGCTGTTGCGTTGGAAAGAACTTTTCACATTTCTGAAAAAGTGTCAATTGGCAATGTGCAATTGAGAAACAATGGAAGCAATATATTTTTAAGAATTTTTAACAACGACAGCAATGTTAAAACTTATACAATCAGTGTTACAGGTCAAGCGGACGAAACTTTGGTGGCAAGTGGAGAAAGTTATGATGATTATACATTAAACAAATCTTTCTTTGCACAAGATACAGAAATTACAGTCACAGTGACTGCGAATGCCAGTGACACGACTTTAAGACCTTCTGACAGTTACAGTTTAAGTGTGGAAAAACTTAGAAATGTAACTCCTGACGATGTTTTGGTGGAAGATGACCATGGTTATTTAATCAGTTTGGTGCCTTATAAAAATGGTTTAACTTCAAAAATCACTTATGACGCAAGCAATAAAACCAGTGCTAAAAATCAAAAAGCTACACTTGATGTTTCAAATGTTGGTGCAGATGAATTTAATTTAACTTTTGAATTTGTCGGCAGTGATTTAATCAATGGAATATATGATGTCAAAGATAACAAAGTGTTCCTTAATTGTGATGAAGGTTCTAAGACAATTGCATTTTCCAGAATTGCAAAGCCAGAACAACTTATCTATGAAAATGGAAAATTCAATTTCGTTGCAAATGGAATACCTGCAAACAGTTACAGCTATGTTTTGGAAGCGACTTATAAAAATGCCAACAATTCCAACTTTTTAATTGCAATAAAATTTGATGGAACAGTTACAGCCACAATTGGTGGAAGCAATGAAAAAATTGTTCTTGGGCAAAATCAAGACTTTATTGATTTGGCTGCAAATACAATTGATTTCAATGCTATTGAAACAGCAATTAATTCCAACGCAAAATTGGAAGCATGTTACAGACAAATGGAAAATCCAAAATTTTCGTTGTTTGTCAGTTACAAACAATATGACACAATTTCAGAAAAATATCTGTTTTCATCAAGAAATTCTGTGGAAACACAATTGGAAAAATTGCCAGAAGCAGATTTAAAATTCCGTTTCATCGATGAAGAAAACAAATTCAAATTTTCTTGGCAAGTTCTTGAAACTTCAAGTTTAGAAATTTCAAATGTAAATTATAAATTGTTTGTCAATGCTGGAAACACAAGTTTTGAAGAAATTTCTGGCTTTGCTGTCAATTATGAAACAACAGATGACAAAAAATTTGCTTACATAACATTGAATGCACAAGACTTTGAAGCAGGCGTTTTCTATAATTTCTATTTATCAGCAACTCAACCACATTTTCTTGGAACAAGTGTTTCCAACAATTTGATTGTTTACAGACTTAATTCTGTAAACGCTTTGACATTAAATGAAAACAAACTTGATGCAAATGTAACAGATGCGGGATATGCACAAAAAGTAATTGTCACTGTTGGGGGCAATGCACAAGAATTCACAGTTGAAGCAAATGGCAATTTTGCCATCCCTGTTGCAGGAGAAGGTGAATATGCTGTTAAAGTTGTGGCGAAAGAAAGCAGTTTCAATGAAGTTACAAAGACAGAAACTTTTTATATTGACAGTTTGCAAAGCAAATGGACACTTAAATCTCTTGATGCTGTTGCAAGCGAAAATGTTCCACAACTTAGATTTTCAAATGAAATCGTAAGTTGGGATAAGTTTGCTGGAAACTTTGGAGAAAACTTGCATTATGTTTTAATATTTAAAGACCAAAATTCTGTTACGGCAGAAACAACAACGCACAAAGTTGAAGGAAACACTGTCAGTGTTGAATTAGACGAAAAGTCACAAATTTATAAAGATTTGTCAAAACTCAGTGCGGGAGAAATAGAAATTCAAGTAAGTGCTTATCTTTCAAGTTACAGCACAAGCAAAAATGGCGTCATTTATTTTGCCGATTCTCAAACTCTTTTAAATGGAAAACAAGAATTTAACCACTTTGTATATCAAAAGATTACAAACAAAAAATTGGCTACTCCAAACATAACCAACATAACATTTGATAAAGGCACAGATGACAGTAAAGTGGAAAATCCTGATGTGATTGTGACTTTTGAAGGAGATTATGATTTCCAAAATGGAACAGGCAATGACAGTTTCAAAATTTTTGTTTCATCAACAGCAACAACAGAAAGAACGCAGTTGAATATGACAATTTCAGAAAAAACAACAGGAGTTTTTGAATTTGTTTTAAATGCAACAGACTATGCTTTCGTTCAACCAGACGAAACACTTATTTTGGAAATTTTGGCTGTTTCAAGTGTAAATATGCCATCAACTTTTGGAAGTAAAGATGTTTACATGGCAAAACAAGTTCGAAGTGTCGAATTTGAAACAGAACTTGAAAATGGAAAGGAATTTGCCAAACAAAATGTAATTGTTACTTTAATGGACAACTCAGCCAATTATGTTTTAGGTGGAATTGTTTTAAAAGTTACTGACAAAACAACAAACAAAGTTTATTACATAAATTTTGATGCAACAATTGTGGCAAACACCATCTCTTGTGATTTAACAGATTTCGTTAAAACGAATTTAAAGAGTGGTGCAAACATAAGCGTGGAAGCATTTATAAACAGTTATTCTGAAAGTGGAAACTACATCTTGGCTTGCAAGAACAAAGTTACAACAGACATCACTGAAAACATAGTCGTTTTAGGTGGTGTGGCAACAACAGACAGTTACGATGAAACCACAACATATAATGACATTCACTATCGCGCTGATGCGGGTGGTTTTCAAATTCTTCCTGCAACAGGAAAAACACTTTCAGATGACTTGATTTTTGTCGTGTCTTACAAAGTGGGAGAATATTCTTTTGAAACAAAAGAAATCACAAAAGATGACAATTTCTATTTTGAATTTCCTGCCGTATGGACCGATGAAGGTGAATATGCTTTAAGTATATACGCTAAGCAAAGCCAATCTGAATTGGAAGGTGTGACAAATGTTTATGTTAATTCATGGACAAACACTTTGACTTTCCAAATCAACAGAGCAGAAAAAATAAGTCAAGTGCAAATTTCAAGAGATGAAACTAATCCAAGTGAACTTAACATTGAATGGAACAGTGTGGCAAATGTCAGCGAATATATTTTCAGAGTTTACAACAATGTAAATGGAAAACTTATATTCTCGACAACCACAACATCCAATGTGAACACACTTTCTCAGTTGTTCTGGGCAAACTATAATGATTTTGAAAATGTAAATCTTACAATTGGAACGACTGACATTGACGCTAGGTTTGAAGTTATTTCAGTTGGAAAAGATGGCACAAGCAATTCTCAGGCTTACACCTTCTTTGCATATTTAAGACCAAATAATTTAAGTTATCAAAGTTTGGAAGTTTTGCAAGATTATGGAACGGTGACTTTGGCAACATTGCCTAACTATTCTTATCTTTACAGATTTGTTTCTGGAAATGCAGTTGTTCAAGATTGGAAAAAGGTTACTGCACAAACCACTGAAACCACCCTTGACACATCCGAACTTGAAATTGAAAGTGGCAATGCTTTTAATGTCGAAATAATTATTTTGGGCAGTGCCGACAATAATGACACAACAATTACCGAAAATGCCACAAATTTTGTTTTTGATTCTTATGTTTGGACTTCGGCACTTTCTTCAATCAGACTTGGTAAATCAAGTTCAATTTTGAATGTAAGATATGACCAAACTGATGCGACAAGCATCATCTTAGAAATGAGCCAAGCTACATTTGCCAACCTTTCAAAAGTATTGGTGGGCGTGGAAGAAAATGCTGTGTTTACTCAAAAAGTTGTAAGTTTAAAAATTGATCAACTTTCGGAATGTGGAAATGCTGATGGAGATGCTTCAAATCCAATTGACACAACAAGAAGAAGTTATGCTTATCCACTTTCAGATATGTTGGCAGTTTTGAAAGAACTTGGAGTAAATTATGCATCTGGCAATATCACAGTTTATTTCTGGACTTTGGAAAATGAAGTTGGTGGGCTTACATATGTTGTTTCTGATGCGTTTGGTTTTGACATTGCTTTGTCAGACGACATTGGATTTGTAAAAGTTGACAAACTTGGAAATAATGCGGTGCCAGAAGATAACGCCAACACATTTGTGTTGTTTGAAAAAAATGACAATCTGTTGACATCTCAAACTCTTGGAATCAATGTAAAGATTGATTATGTTGAAACAACTTACATTTATGACGAACGCGGAAATGTCATAGATGTTCAATATGCTGATGCAACCGCATATAGATTTATTGATGTCACTAAACTTAAAGCAGAATATCCTTATTATGATAATCAAGATTATTATGTGATTGATTTAGTTAAGATGTTTGAAGAAGAAGGACTAAACAGCATTACTGGAAACATTTCTCTTGAATTTTTAAGAGTTAGATTCAACTTAACTCAACAGATGTTTATTGTTACTGATTGGCTTTCTGGTTTTGAATTCGTAAGGCTTGCTCCTATTACTTATGCAACACTTTCTGGTGGAAACATCGAATGGAGTGCAGGTGATGCAGTTAATGCCGAAGGATATTACATCTATTTCTTTGCCGTAGATGCAGACGGAAATAAATCTGACAGTTACAGCCGTTTTGAAGTGGGAAATCAAACAGCATTTGACGCTTCCAAATTTGGCGGACAAAACTGCTTCATTGAAATTCAAGCAATAAGTTCAAATCCATTTGTTTTGGCTTCCAGCAAATATTCCGTTTCGGAAGACCCAATAATCAAAAATCAACTTTCAGGCAAATTGAAACTTGCAGGTGGAAGTTTTACAATAGATTATGACAACAAAAATGGCGATGCTTCAAACAATATTTATAAATTCATTACAGAAAACAGAGATTCTTCACTTACTTTTGAAGAAAGAGCAAAAATTTTAATTGAAACAACTTGGACATATCCTTTTACATTTAAACTTGCTTCACTTTTAAACGGACAAGTTACTTTGAGAATGACTTTCATTTCAAATGAAACAAATAAGACTCAGTCTGTCGATGTAAATGCAAAAGACCTTTTGACAAATCTTGCAGAGTTTGCAGATAATAATGATGCTTATGACATTATTGCCACTTTGGAAGAATGGGCACAAGGCTCTACAACAGAAAGTTATAAACGCACTCTTGAAGATTTTATGGGTTTCATAGAAAAAGGAAGCCATGGAGTTGCGAATGAAAACATCATTTTTGACTCTTACTTTGAAAAAATTCAAGCGGGAGAATATTCGATTGTTTATTGTTTACTTGGCGGTTCAGCATCTTTAAATTCAACTTGGATGACTTTTGAAAATCAAAATATGGAAGGCAACAATTCTGTTTATGTCAATGGCGAAACCACTGTGACAGCAAAACGCGAAAAAATTGATTCTGTGACAAACAGTTATAAAGTTGTTGTCAAGAAAGAAAAAATTTATGATTTTGTTGATGGTGCTTACACTGCTGTTGATGCCAGTCAATATGTGCTTCAACTTGCCACAAAAGCAGAAAGCGATAATGGCAAAAGTTATGCCTTTTCAATTGACAATTTCAGCGGAGATTTCAGACTTCATTATCTGTCAGCAAACAGTGACACTTCAACTTTTGACACCAGCAAATCCATTTCTGTTTATCAATCAGATAAAGATGGCAACAAGGTTACACTTGGCGAATATTTAATGTTCTATATCAACCAAAATAATGGCGATTCCATTTTAGGTGTCTTTGGGGACATGGTTCCAAGAACAATTTATGGAATGCAAATCTATGCAGTTGGAAATGACAATTCCTTGTCATCAAAATCAGAGTATTTTAAACTTACACTTTTAAGTTTTGGTGATGATTTTGCCATTACAGACGGAGTATTAAGTTGGACAACTCAACTTAACAGAAACATCACAGTGATGTATCGCACTTTGCGTGGTTCGGAAATGACAGAAGAAATTGTTACAGAAAATTCTTATGCAACTTACAGCCTTGATGGTAAGGGTGAAGGAACTTACAGTTACATCAAATTTGTCGTAGCAGGTGGAGATGTAGTTGACAACAACATCATGGTTGACAGTGACATATTTGAAATTGACAATGTATATAAACTTGCTTCTCCAAAGCTTACCAACTATCTTGGTTATTTAAGCATTGATGAAACGCAAAATGGCAACAGAACAAGATATAATTCAAGTTACAGTGATGGAAGTTTCTTCCAATACATGATTTACAACAACAATAATGACGATGTTTACATCAAACGAGTTGACACAACACTTGGAAACAGTGTCGAAGGAAATGGTGCATTCCTTTATGTTCCTGGTCGTGATGGCGAAGAAGATTACAGATATAAAAGCACCGAAGTTAACGCTGAAAATTTCCAAGTTATCTCTGTTGGGTCTACTGTTGAAAATGTTAGTTTTGCTCGTGACCAATCTGACATTGATGAAAATGGTTACAACAAAAAATATTACATCAACAGACTTGACACATCATCTTGGACCAATGCACAAGGTAATCCACTTTCTGCAATTGCCCTGCAAAGTTCTGCTGCATCACTTTCAGCCAGAATGCTTGACAGTGTGCAAAACTTGAAAGTTACAAATGGTCGAGTTGTTTGGTCTGGCGTTGAAGGCAGAACAGAAGATGATGGAATTTTGACAGTGGAAAGTCAAGCGGAAATTATTTATAAGGTTTCAATCGAACAATATTCAATTTCGAAAACTGATGACAACACCAGCACAGAATACACCGAACAAATTGTTGAGCCTGTTTACACAAGAAATGCCGAACTTGATTTTGCTGACATTGAAGATAAGTTGGAAATTTTAGATTCTGACAAACAAATTTTCATCAAAATTTCCGTTCAAGCATTGGCACTTTTTGCACAAGCAAACAAACCAAACACAAATTATGTAGAACTTATTTCGGGTGGTTATGCTTATGGTAATGTCGTTTATGCTTCAGCCGAAACAGAAACTTTTGTTCTTTTAAGTGAAATTAATGATTCATCATCTATGTCACAAATTTTGCGTTTGAAAACTGTAACTTCCTTGGAAGTTTCAGATGGAAAATTGCAATGGATTTATAAGGCAAACAATTTGCCAAATGGTGCAAGTTTGACTGTTGACAGTTTTGACTTATATTACAAATTTATTGTGGAAGATGAAGATGGAAATGAAATTACTGGAACATTTGAAAAACCAATTTTGCAATCAGATGGAACATTCTTGATTAAGTTCAACGAAGAAAAAGGACAAATGAAAATTGGCAATCAAAAGATTAAAGTTTATGCCACAACAGGTGCAAACCTTGACAGTTCAGTTATTAAGTCAAGGGGAGTGGAAATCACAGTAAACAAACTTGACACAATTTCAAGCAACGACTTTTCAATTCAATATGTTGGAAGTGGTGTTGACATGCTTGACTTGTCTGACTATTTCAAAACAAATCAAAACCATGAAGTTGTCGTAACATTCTATAACATGTATGGAAATCTTATAAACACAACGGGAAATCCATTTACTTTAACATACAACAGAAGCATAATTTATTTGATAAGCAGTCCAGAACAGGCTTATGACAACGAATATAATGTTGTAATTGATTCCATTTCTGGTGGATGCAATTTGACATTTAAAGTTAAATATAATGCAACTAATGTGCTTTATTCTGATGTAAGTGACTTTATTCCTTTGCAACGCGTTGAATGGCAACAAAATGATTCCATTTCTTGGGATTCCACAAAGGGGGAATTCTCATGGAATTATACAGGTTATCTTTCACTTAATCAAGGTGTAGATGCAGAAATCTTAGGTTTTGCAGTTTCAAGAGAAACCACTTTATATGACGATGCAAATCTTACAACTCCAAGTGAACTTGAAAACAATAAATTGGCAAGCGGAACTGTTCTTGACATTTTGGAAAAAGGAAACGGGTATATCAAGATTTCATATCTTGGCGGAGAATATTTTGTCAGCGACATGTTTATTGACCGTGTTCCAGTTGACACATTCTCTCTTTCTGCAAACACACTTTTAAAAGTTGTGGAAACTGATGGAGATTATTCAATAATCAAAGTTAAAGATGCTGACAGTGATGAAGACAGAGAAGAATTATACAGAGTTCTTTCAAGTGCCATTTCAAAACCTGTTTACATAATTGAAGCAGACTATCGTGCAAGTGGCAAAAAATATTACACCACAGAAGGAACAATCTTTAAGCCAACAGTCGTTGGATATGTTACATTAAACATTCGTGTCAAACTTGGACCAGCAAACATTCAGTCAGAAATTTTGCAATATAACAATGGAGATTTTGTTTTGTTCAACTTGTTTGCTGGCGGGGATGGAACTCAGGCGACTCCTTACAGAATTGCTAACGCAGACCAATTCAGAAACATTCAATATCGCATGAAATTGGAAGATTATCTTAAAGCGGGCGAAGATGACAACAGTGTAAATTATTTTGACATTTTGGCAGACATAGATTTGACAAATAAACCTTTTAATGGCGTCTTGTTTAAAGGAACATTTGAAGGTGTTGTCAATGGAAATGGACACAAAATTACTTACAAAGTTACAGCAACTGACGAATTGACTTACAGCGTCTATGTTGACACTGGATTTGTAAAAAGTCCAATCAGTGATGTAAATTCCACAACTTTCTTATATGGTGCTTCCTTGTTTGAAAGAACATCAACCAATTCATCTATTTCCAATTTGCGTATTGACGCTGATTATTCTGATGAAAACACAGTTTTAATTTCAGTGCATTCACTTATGGCAGGGCTTGCAATTTCAAACTATGGAATGATCAGTAATATTGAACTTGTCGGTTTCAACACCAATTTCAGTGGTTACAATCCAACCAGTCGACCAATGATGGTTTACAGCGGAATTGTTTCACAAAACATTGGCGAACAAGCAACAGTTTCCAACTGCTTTGTGTCAACCGACATGATTATTGCAGACAATGGTTCTTCTCAGGTTATTTTTGCCAGTGGAATTGCATTTATCAATCAAACCAATGCAAAAATTTTGAATTGTATGACAGGATACAGCGGTTACACTGTAAACTTTGACCCTGCAAATGCCATTCCAACAACAAATAAACTTCAAGTTTTGTCAACTGCAAGTCAAAACATTATTCAACTTGCAGGGGTATGTATAACCAACGCAAATGCCATAGTGTCTGGTTGTCATAATAATCTTGAAATTGATGTTGAAGGCATAAGCACGGCTTTAAACTGCACTGTTTACATTGCAGGACTTGTCGACTATCAAGGTGGAACTATGACAGCAAATGTCAATAATGGAACACTTAACATTCCAAACGGTTTTGGTTCTTGTAACTACGCTTTAAATGACAGTGATTTTGGAACAAGAGTGGAAACGACTTTGATTTAACCAAATCAAGAATATAAAGACTTTGAAAAGAGTATAAATAGATTGTGAAAAAATCTGTTTGTGCTCTTTTTTTATTAATTGTTATGTTTTGCTTTGTTGGTTGTTCATCAAATGTTTCTCCAACAGAGATTTATCAAACAAATGCTTTTAGAATTTTAAAATCCACCGATTCATCAGGTCAAATCGGGCTTAGTTACATTTTTCCTTTAAATTCTGCCGTTATGAAAGAAAAAGGTTTCAGTGAAGATGAATTGATGATTTATCGTTTTTATTTATCGTCATATGTCAATGCCTTGGCAAAGGTCAATCGCGACAAAAATGTTGATGGCGTGGAAGTTGGTTATTGCAAATTTTATTCTGATGTTGACGGAATTGGTTTTTCCATTGTTTTTAAAAATTTGGAAAGCCAAAAACAGTTTTTTGGTGCAAGCGATGACGATAGTTCCGAAGAAAGTGAAAACAACACACAGACCAGTGGATTTTTCATGAAGAAAATTACACTTAAAACAAGTTTTCCAATTTCAGAAAAGTCTGCTGAAAGTTTAAAGGATGTTTGCCTGCTTGCTGTTAATTCCACATGTGAAAGCATTAAAATTTCTGATGAAAGAAAGAAACTTATGCAACAACCTTTTGAGAATTCAACTTATATTTATGATTTTGCATCAACTTCAAACACATTGAAAAGTCGACAGATGTATGAAGCAAATGGTGTTAAACACAACATATTTTTCAAAACAATGGAAGAACTTAAAACTGACAGTTCAATTGAATTTTTTGTTACTGGCCCAAACCACGCAGTTTGGTATGCTTCTGCCTTAGTTTTAGTGGGTGCTTCTATGGCAATTGGCTTTACAATTTTAAAATTTACAAAGAAAAACAAGAAAAACAAATAAAAAAATGAAGAAATTTTTGTTTAAATATTGTGTTTTTACTTAAAAAATGTTATACTAATATGGTTATTTAAAAAGGAAAACACAATATGGAAAACAAGATGATAAGAAATGTGGCAATTATTGCCCATGTTGACCACGGCAAAACTTCATTGGTCAATGAAATGTTGAAACAAGGAAATGTATTCAGAAATAATCAAGTTGTTGAAGACAGA
Source organism: uncultured Eubacteriales bacterium (assembly GCA_949841245.1). GTDB lineage: Bacteria > Bacillota > Clostridia > Christensenellales > UBA1242 > Caccovivens. The sequence goes on from CATKYT010000001.1 coordinate 62,382, forward strand.
GTTATGGACAGCAACGACTTGGAAAGAGAAAGAGGCATTACAATTTTGTCTAAAAATGCTTCTTGCGTTTATGGCGACATTAAAATCAATGTCGTGGACACCCCTGGACACGCTGACTTTGGTGGAGAAGTGGAAAGAGTTCTTAAAATGGTTGATGGCGTGCTGTTGGTTGTTGATGCTTACGAAGGACCAATGCCACAAACTCGTTTTGTTTTGGAAAAGGCGTTGTCTTTAAAACTTAAAGTTGTTGTGGTTGTAAACAAAATTGACAGACCTGATGCCAGAGTTAAGGAAGTTATTGATGAAGTTTTGGAACTTTTCTTAGAACTTGACGCTGATGAAGACCAACTTAATTCTCCATTTGTTTTTGCTTCTGCAAGACAAGGAATCTCTTCAACAGATGCCGATGTTATGGGCACAGACTTGAAACCACTTTTTGAAACAATTGTAAATCACATTCCTGCACCACAAGGTGAAGTGGATGAACCTATGAAAATGTTGATTTCTTCTGCTGAACACAATGAATATGTCGGCAAACTTGCTGTTGGAAAAATTGAACGCGGAAAGATTAAAGTTGGACAAAATGTTATAGTTTGTAATTTTCACGATGAAAGTAAAAAAGTAAGATCCAAGATTGTCAGTTTGTTTGTCTATGACGGACTTAAACGCGTGCCAGTTGAAAGTGCTGAAAGCGGAGAAATTGTCTGCGTTGCTGGGCTTGAAGATGTGACAATCGGCGACACCATTTGTGATGAAACAAAAGTTGAACCAATTGAATTTGTCAAAATTGCTGAACCTAGTGTGGAAATGACTTTCATGGTTAACGACAGTCCTTTTGCTGGAAAAGAAGGAAAATTTGTCACTTCCAGACATCTTCGTGACAGACTTTATAAAGAAGCAGTGAAAGACCTTTCTTTGCGTGTTGAAGATGGTGACACTGCGGAAAAATTTAAAGTTCGTGGCAGAGGAGAAATGCACCTTTCAATTTTGATTGAAAACATGCGCCGTGATGGTTATGAATTTCAAGTAAGCCAACCAAAAGTTTTGATTAAAGTCATTGACGGAGTTAAGTGTGAACCTATCGACAGACTTTTCTTGGATGTTCCAGAAGATTGCGTGGGAAATGTTATGAACAAGATGGGCGTGCGTAAAGGTGACTTGCAAAACATGGCTCCACATGGCAGTCGTATGAGAATGGAATTTTTAATTCCATCTCGTGGACTTTTTGGCTTTAAATCAGATTTCTTGACTGACACAAGGGGAGAAGGAATTGTCAATTCGATTTTCTTTGAATATCAACCATATAAAGGCGAAATTAATCGCCGTGAATTTGGTGCTTTGATTGCTCATGAAACTGGGAAAGCAATTGTCTATGGGCTTTATAATGCACAGGAACGCGGAGAACTTTTCATTGGTGCTGGTGTGGATGTTTACAACGGAATGGTTGTTGGCACAAACCCAAAAGGTGGGGATATTGTTGTCAATGTTTGCAAAACAAAACACCTTTCAAACTGCCGTGCATCAGGTTCAGATGATGCTTTAAGACTGACACCACCAAGAGTTATGAGTTTGGAAGACTGCATTGAATTTTTGGGTGATGACGAATATATGGAAGTTACGCCAAAATCAATTCGCATAAGAAAAATCATTCTTGACCATAACATGCGTATGCGCGAACGCGGGAAAATGCTTCGCGGAGAAATTTAATAAAACAAAAAGATAAGTTTATGCTTATCTTTTTGTTTTATTAAATAGTTTTTATTTTAAAAGTTATTTTTTACATTCAGATTGACAAAACTTAATTTTATTGGTATACTTAAACTAAGATGAAAAGCACAGAAAAGCAAGAACTTAAACGCAAATTGAAAAGATTGGGGCTGTTTTTATTGATTGTCATTGTTCCTGTTTTTTTCGTTTGCGTTGGTTTACAATACGCTGATGTGCCACAGTGGCTTAATATTTTGGTTTTAGTTATTGTTATGTTTATATTCTTCTTTATTTTTTGTGCAGTTTGTGCTAAACTGGACAAAAAGAAGCAAGATCGTTTGAGTAAGAAAAAAGACCCTTTCTCAGACTGAATGGAGGTTTAAATGCCAGATTACAAAATTTTGCCAAATAGTTTGGAAGCAGAACAAGCATTGCTTGGTTGTGTTTTGTTGGATAATGATGCTCAAATGGAGATTATTTCCAAATTGCAACCAAACGATTTCTATGCAGAATCACACAAGCAAGTCTTTGACAGCATGGTGAAAATCTATAACAAAGGTGTTCCTGTTGATTTTGTAACACTGACAAATCAGTTGGAAGTGGACAAGAAGTTGGAAGTAATTGGTGGAATTGATTACATAACTTTCTTAACCAATGTTGTTCCTTCTGCGGCAAACTTCCAACATTATTTAAACATCGTTAAAAACGATTCCACAAGAAGAAGACTGATTGCTGAATCACAAGAAATTATAAGAACTGCTTTTGACAATGCTGATGGTGGCGAAGCAATGCAGTTTGCAGAAAAGAAAATTTTTGATCTTTCACAGAAAGAAAGTTCTAATGAACTTGAACTCGTTGGCAAACCAGGCGGGGTTTTGACAAATGTTTTAAAACAAATTTCCGAACTTGCTGAAAACAAAGGTAAGATGCGGGGTATTCCAACTGGTTATAAAGATTTTGATGCCATAACAAATGGTCTTCAAAACAGCGACTTGATTTTGCTTGCTGCGCGTCCTGGGGTTGGTAAAACTTCTTTTGCCATGAACATGGCAATAAACACTGCTGTAAATGAAGGAAAGAAAATTGCCATCTTTTCCTTGGAAATGTCCAAAGAACAACTTATGCAAAGGGCTTTGTCTTCTCTTGCAAAAGTCAACTTGTCACATGTTTTGAAAGGAAGCATGGACAGTGAAGAATGGAAAAGAATTTGGACTGCCGAAAAGAAATTGGCACAGAGTTCAATTTTTGTAGATGATTCTTCGCTTGTTACACCTTTCAACATCATTTCTAAATGTCGCAAACTTAAAATGACAGAAGGACTTGACTTGATTGTGATTGACTATTTGCAGTTGATGACAATGGGACGCACTTCCAGAGAATCAAGAACACAAGAAGTAAGTGACTTGACCAGAACTCTTAAAATTGCAGCAAAAGAATTAAATGTGCCAATTGTGCTTCTTTCACAACTTTCTCGTGCGGTGGAAACTCGTGAAGATCACAGACCAGTGCTTTCTGACCTTAGAGAATCTGGGTCAATCGAACAAGATGCTGACATTGTTTTGTTTTTATATAATCCAGAAAAATATGGTGACACATCAACAGAAGACGAACCTGGAACAGTTTATCTTCTGATTTCAAAACACAGAAGTGGAAGCACAGGGGAAGTTAAGTTGAAATGGGTTGGAGAATACACAACTTTCTTAAATCCAAATGACAAAGTTGTTGTCGAATAAAAAGGGGGATAAAAAAATGAGAAGAAAATGGGTCTTAGCAATTATCTTAGCATTGGTTGTAATTGCTGTTGTCTTGGCAGTTGTGTTCATCTTTGTTTTGAAAGATAAAGACACCAAAAAGTTGGCAGTGCAATTAAATAAATCAACTACAACTGGCTATTTGGCTGCGTCAAGTGAAGAATATAAAGAAATCACAAAATATCTTGATGAAATTTCAATGACTGGAAATACTGGAAATTTAACAGCAAGTCAAATTGCACTTATTAAAAATTATTCAGTGGTATATAAAACAAGTTTAGATGTAAGTGACTTTATAAACAGACAAATGGCATTTACAAAATGGACAAATGTTTATTCTGAAAATGGTGAAAAAGTTGTAAATAATTTGAATAATGCTCAAAGAACAGCAGAAAAACTTAAAAAAGACATCATTTCTGACAGAAACATTGCCAATGGAAATGCTGTTACTCTTGCAAATTTGTGGAATGACAGAGCAAATGATTTTGAAGTTTTAATTGATTACACAACAGACGCTGTTTCAAAACTTGCTGACATTTACACCTCTTGTGTGACATCAAAATCATACAATAACGACCTTACAGAAGTTTTGTTTAATTTCTATAAAGAACAATTAAACAAAACAAAAGAAGAAATGAAAGCAAACAGGGAATCAAAAGGTGACTCTGTTGCAGAATCTCAAAAACTTGAAAAATATGTTGAAAATTATTTGAAATATTCAAAAGTTAAAACAATAATAACAAGTTATAACAATCAATATGGAATTTTTAAATCTGGCGAATTGAAAATTATCATTGAAAACTTAAAAGCACAAGGAAACAAATCTTATTATTATAATAAAGTTTTGGATGGCAGTTTGTTTACTGCTCCAAATGAAAGTTTTACAGCTTCTTTCGACTTAGGTTATGAAGGTGCTGGAAGCATTTCTAATGTTTCATTTAAAAACTATGAAAAAGTCACTTTAAATAATCCTGTTCGTGAAGGGTTTAAGTTTACTGGTTGGAAAGTTACTTCTCAATCAGTTGGAACTTGGGTTAAAGACACGGTTTACAATGCAATAGATGGTGAAAGTTCAATGGTTTTAAATGCTGGCAATGTTGGTAATGTTACTTTAACCGCTTTGTGGCAAGTTGCGGTTTAAGCCTAAGTTAAGGGAGGAAAGATTATGAAAAAATTTAAAGGTGCTTTGTTAAGTTTGGTGCTTTGCATGTGCTTCATTGTTCCAGTGTTTATTTTCTCTGGTTGTGGAGTAGATGCCGAAACTGTAAACAATTCTTTAAAAGAACTTTCAAAAGTTATAACTTCAAATTCAACTGTTTTTGTGGAAGGTTATGTTGACCCAGAAGTTAAACTTATCTCAAATGAAAACGAAGAACAAGAGCAAAATTTCCAAATTGTTGAAAATTCAGGAATACTTACTAAGTTTAAAATTGTTTTGGGAAACAACTTAGACAAAGCAGTTAAGGACGAAATAGAACATAAAATTTCTTATGGCTATGAAGAACTTGACAGAAAATATAATGTTATTTTTGCTTTTGCAAATGAATTTATTGAAACTTACAAAGTTTATCTTCCAAAAAAAGATGATAAATTGACTGATGAAACTAAAAATTGTCTTAACATTTTAAACGAAGAAATTAAAGTTTACATTGAAACAGTTGAAGAATTTTTAAAGCAAAGAAAGACAACTGATAACTATTACAACACAACCGATTTTGAAATTACAACTGGACTGAGAGCATTGGAAAGAAGTTATGGTGCAATGATTGAAAAAGCAGTGAGCGTTTCTGGTGCTTTGGCAGATGTTTTGGAAGCAAACAACATCATAAATTATTTAAAAGAATTTAACGCTACAAGTGACAGAACAATGATTGTAGAAGGTTTTGTAAGAGCAAAACTCCTTCCAGTTTACAGCACATTTATGCTTAGTGAAATCAAAAACAAAATTTGGTGGGAGTCAACAATTGATGAAGATGGTTCAACAAAAGCAAAAATTACAACTTTGATTTCAAAACTTGAAGAATCATTCAATTCATTTAAAAATTATGTTAAAAAATCGACAATCACAGAAGATAAAACTGACAAAGATGTTTTTGAAGCAGTGGAATTAAAACCATTGGTGGAAAATTTGGTCAATGTGTTTGTCGTGGATGCAGAACAATATGAAACTGCATTGAAAGAACTTAATATTCAAAAACTTTCCGTTGAATATAAAAATGATTTGGCAAAATATGTCAAAGAAAGCAACGCGTTTGCACAAACATATCTTGATAAAATTGAAGACTTTCTTTATTTAATTTTGGGTCAATTCCAAAATGATTTCTATGGACAAGTTTTGGTTTAATATTTTTTGAAGGTGGTTATGGATTTTTTAAAGTTGGCTGATTTATTGTTTCCTGACAATAAACTTACAGTTTCTGAAATTGAAAAAACATATAAAAAAAGAGAATTAAAAACGGGTGCAGAAGTCACCCGTTTTGCACCAAGTCCAACGGGTTATATGCATTTGGGCGGTTTTTTTCAGGCATTAATTGATTGCAACATTGCAAGACACAGCGATGGTGTGTTTTATTTGCGTATTGAAGACACCGACCAAAAGCGGGAAATTGCAGGTGCAAGTGCCATAATTTTGGGTATATTGCACGATTATGACCTTATGCCAAATGAATATCAACTTAAAGGCGGAGTCACTGTTGGTGAATATGGTCCTTATTATCAAACCGAAAGAGTGGAAATTTATAAAGCTTATGCAAAGAAACTTGTAAGCGAAGGAAAAGCCTTTCCATGTTTTTGTCGCAAAACAGAAGGTCTTTCTGATGTCTTGGAAAACAGAGAGAAAAAATTTGCTGTTGGCATTGTTGAAGAAAAAGATCCTTGCAGAAATTTGACAATTGAACAGATTGAACAGAATTTAAAGGAAGGCAAAAAGTTTGCCATTAGATTAAAATCAGAAAATGATGGAACTCACAAAATTAAGTTGCATGATTATTTAAGGGGAGAAATTGAAATTCAAGAAAACAGCAAAGACGCAATCTTGCTTAAAGACAATTTAATTCCAACCTATCATTTTGCACATGCCATTGATGACACTCTTATGGGAACAACAACAGTAATTCGTGGAGAAGAATGGATTGCTTCATTTCCACTGCATAAAGAAATTTTTGATGCTCTTGGATTTGTTCAACCAAAATACATTCATTCGCCATTGTTGTATAAGTTTGATGAACAAGGAAATAAAATCAAACTTTCTAAGCGTAAACATCCAGAGGCAGATATGCGCTATTTTGACAAAGAAGGTTATGTAAAGCAATCTGTTGTGGAATATTTATTCAACATTATAAATTCGAATTTCGAAGTCTGGCGAAAGAATAATCCTTTGGCGGACTTGTCAGAATTTCCTTTTGATGGCTTCAACATTACGGCAAATACTCCAATTTTTGACATTGTTAAACTCAATGATGTTTCAAAAGAGATTATTTCAAAATACACAGCAGATGAATGTTATCGCGGACTTTTAAATTGGGCAAAAGAATATTCTTTGGAAAATGTTGATTATTTAATTAAAAACAAAGAATATGTCACAAAGGTTTTAAACATAGATCGTGAAAAACCTAAACCAAGAAAAGATATTTATAAGTGGAGCATGTTTTTTGACTTGTTTGATTACATGTTTGGCGCACCAAAATCTTTTGAAATTGAAGAAAACGAGCAAAAAGATTTTGAAGAAGTAATCAAAAGTTATAAAGATTTTCTTGACCTTTCTTCCAAAGAAGTTTGGTTTGAAAAAGTTAAAGCAATGGCAGACGAACTTGGATATGCAACAGACAATAAAGATTTCAAGGCTAATCCTGAAAAATATAAAGGAAATGTTGCAAAATTATGTGAATTTATAAGAATTGCAATCACTGGAAGGAAAAATTCTCCGGATTTATATGAAATTATGAGCCTTTTAGGAGAGAAAAAAGTGATTGAAAGACTTTCACAATTTGCTTAAATTTTTGTCTGTCGTTTAAATATTGAAATTTATTGAGTGGAGAAAATTATGAAAAAGATTATATTAACAGGCGACAGACCTACTGGAAACTTGCATATTGGTCATTATGTTGGTTCGGTTGCAAACAGATTGAAAATGCAAGAGAAAAACGATTATGAAAAATTTTACATTATGATTGCTGACACTCAGGCGCTTACAGACAATGCCGACAATGTTGATAAAGTTAAAAACAGTGTCATTCAAGTGGCACTTGATTATTTGGCTTGCGGAATTGACCCTAAACGCGTCAACATTTTTATTCAATCACAAGTTCCAGAACTTGCTGAAATGACGATGTATTTCATGAACTTGGTGACTTATGCAAGGCTTGTTCGAAATCCTACTGTGAAAGAAGAAATAAAACAAAAAGAATTTGGAAGTTCTATTCCCGTTGGGTTTATGTGCTATCCAATAAGCCAAGCAAGTGATATTGTTGCTTTTGGCACAACTTGTTTGCCTGTTGGTGAAGACCAACTTCCAATGGTGGAACAAACTCGTGAAATTGTAAGAAGTTTCAACAATGCTTATGGCGAAGTGTTGACCCTTCCGGATGCTGTTCTTCCAGACAACAAAGCATGTCGTCGTCTTGTTGGAACTGATGGTAATGCAAAAATGGGGAAATCACTTGGAAATTGCATTTATTTGAAAGACGAGCCAGAAGTGATTAAACAGAAAGTCATGAGCGCATACACTGACCCTGAACACATCAAAGTAAGTGACCCTGGTAAAGTGGAAGGAAATGTTGTTTTTGCTTATCTCGATGCTTTTGCCACTGATGAAAGTTTCTCTAAATTTCTTCCAGAATATAAAAATTTGGAAGAACTTAAAGCACATTACAGAAAAGGCGGACTTGGAGATGTAAAGATTAAACTTTTCTTAAACAATGTGTTGCAAGAACTTTTACAGCCAATCAGAGAGAAGCGTAAACAATTGGAAAAAAACATAGATGAAATCTATGAAATGCTTTTTGAAAATGGCAGAAAAGCCAGAGAAGTTGCATCAGAAACTTTAAGAAAAATGAAAGATGCAATGGGCTTAAATTATGAAAAATTTTTAAAATCTAAATAAAAAACTTAAAAAACGCAAAAAAACAATCTTTTTTGTGTTTTTTTATTAAAATTAATTAAGATTTACATTATTAAAATTTATTTTTTTATGCTGAAATTCTTTTATTTATATATATTATAATAATATATATATTTTTTAAATTTACTTGCTTAAAAGTTTACATTTTTAGTATAATATTATTAGATTAAAATAAAGACAGGATAATCGCTTTGCAAAGGGAGTAAGGTATTGAAAAACAAATTGCTTTATGGACTTTTTGTCTTTATATTTGCAGTGTGTGGAATGCTTGGATTTGTCAATTTCCAAGCATCTTCTGTCTATGCTTCCAGTCCATCAGCAGATGTTTGGGATGGCAAATATGCAACAAGCGTGACTTACGAAGATTTTTACAAAGATGAAGTTTTGAAAACAGTTTACATACGCAGTTCAGTTGGGTTTTCTTATTTTGCAAACAGTGTGACAAATGAAAATGTTTCGTTTAAAAATTATGATGTCTATTTGGAAACAGACATTGATTTAAATTCGAAAATTTGGACCCCAATTGGAAACGACACAAACGCTTTTGAAGGGAATTTCCATGGTCAAGGGCATTACATATACAATTTAAAAATTGACAATTCGTCCGACAGTGCAATTAAGAATGTCGGACTGTTTGCGTCTTTAAAAGGTGATGTTGCAACCATTTCAAATTTGCATATAAGCAAAATAAATTTTAATGTAAGCGGTGCTGATTATGTTGGCGCTTTGGTGGCAAAAATGTCAGGTGGGGCTTCCAGCGGAATTGAAAATTGTTCTGTTGATGGTCAAATTATTACCACCACTTGCAACAAAGTTGGCGGACTTATTGGTGGCGGAACATTAAGATATTTAAGAAATGTAAAAAGTGAAGTTAAAATAACTTTGGATTCAATGGCAAATTATTTTGGAAGCACTTTCTTAAATTCTTGCGTAGGTGGAATAATTGGCGAATTGGAAAATTCTTCTTTTCAAACTGAAATCAGTTTGACTTCCAGCCATGGCAACATAAGAACCAAAAACTCTTATGGGAAAGTTGGTGGACTTGTTGGTTTAATTTCAAACAATGCTGAAATTAAAAATTGCTATAATGCAACCAATGTAACTGGCATAAATAATGACAATTATTTAGGTGGACTTGTTGGTTTAAACAACGCTTCACTTACTTTGGCTTCATCTTATAATTCTGGATTTGTGCAAAATGCTCGAACTGCTTCTGACAACCTTTCAGAATTTTATGTTGGTGGGCTTGTGGCATTTTCTGCTGGCACTCTTACAATTTCAAATTGTTTTAATGCAACATTGGTTAAAGCAACCTATGAAAATGGAACTTTGACAGAAGCGAATGCAAATTCAAACAATCTTTATTACGGCTTGGCAAATGCTTCCAATGTTTGGTATGATTCTGACAACAAAATGCCAAATGACAGTAAAGCCATTTACAATTTGAAAGAACTTGCAAAAACAAGTGGATTCTTTGCCAATGAAAATTATTGGTCGGCGGATGCATGGGATTTTAACGATGTTTGGAAAATTTCAAATGGTGTAAATGGAAGTTATCCTTATTTGGTTGCAAACACTTTTGTTAACAATGACAACTCAGCCAATTTGCAAGGAGAAGGAACAAAAGAAAATCCTTATTTAATTAAGACAGTTGCTGACTTGCAATATTTGAATTCAACATTGGGAAGTTCACAAAGTTTTTATTATTCATTGACAAATGATTTGGATTTGTCAGGAAATAAAATTTGGATTCCAATAGGTTATTCAACACCTTTCAGCGGTGTTTTTGATGGTAATGGTCACACAATTTATGGCTTAAATTCTTCTTTAAATGCTCAGTTTGGAGCAACAGGGCTTTTTGGTTATACACAAGATGCGGTTATTAAAAATTTAACCATTGCTGATTTCATTTATGTTGACTCAACAAACAATCCAGAACGAGTTGGCAATTTGATTGGCCGTGTTTCTGGGACAACATATGTTATAAACTGCAAAGACAAATCAAACACAGATAAAAACACTGTGGGAGAAGTTTTGGACAATTCTTTGAAAGTTTTTGCTGGAAAAAACAATTTAAATGCAAATGATGAAATTGAAACAACTACTGTTAAAGGAATTGATAACTTTTTTGGATATGATTTAACAATCTATGGACAAGGCGGAACATTTTTCAATTCGTCTTCTGTTTCTTATAAAGGTGACTATCATGTCTTGGTTGACACAAATAAAATGCTTGTTAATATAAGTGATTTAGATGACACCTTTGGACAAGGCGGGAACGGATCATTCTTGCCTGTTAAAACAATTGACAGAGATGAAAACTCTGATTATGTCATTTATGCTGGACATGAACTTAAACAATATTATTACAAAGACGAAAATTCACAAAGTGGCGTTGAAACTGTTGATGTTCTAAATATGGATATTGATGGAAAAGTTGTTTCTGGAATTTATGCGGATTTTAAAACTGAACAGAAAACAGTTACAATTGATTACAACAGTTATGAAATTGCAAATTTCAGTGCAACACAACAATACAGCAAAGATTTTAAAGTGGATTTTGACACTTACCTTTACAACAATAAAGAAGTTTTTGACACCACAGATGCAGGGCTGTCAAATAGATTGAAACTTTTGGATTTGGAATTTTATTTGGATGCAGACTTCCAAGAGTTGGTTTATTCTGTTCGTGAAATAAGCGAAGGAGTTTTTGAAAGAAAACTTGACGACAAAGGAAATAATGACCGACTTGTTAATTCTGACATGACGATTTATGCCAAATGGGTTGCAAAGAGTTGTGTAACTGCAGAATCAACAAAAACGGTGGCAGTTCGTTTCAACAAAGTTGACAACGAAACTTATGACAATTTCAACATTGTCGATGCTGTTAAAAGAATTGCTTTGTTTGAAAGTGGTTCTTCAACTGCAATCAAAGCATTTGAATCCACACAAATTAAAGAATACAGTGAAATTGATGGTGTAGTTACATTTCTTTTAGAAGTTAAAACCAATCGTTCTGATTTGTTTGACAACTTTAAAGAAGTTCAAGTGGAATTGTTTGAAGGTTTCAGTGTTTCAGGTGACACAGTTGTTTCTTACACATCTCCTGACGACAGATTTGGAAATCTTAAATTTAATAATAAAAATTTGACAGTTACAATGTTTAACTTGCTTGCTGATGCAGTGATTGACATTACATTGCAAGTAAGCGAAATAAGCAATTTATTAAACATTGACACTGACTTATACATGGCTTTGGCTCCTGAAATGCAAGTTTCCAAAGATGGAGTATGGATTTATACAAATGGCGTCTATCAAAAGGCAGAAAATGTTTTAGGGCTTGGTGAAAACGCTTATGAAGGACTTTATTTTGGTTATGATTTTGTTAAAAAGACATTCCTAACTTCCAAAGATGGGGAAAATTGGGCAGATAAGGTTGACGCACCAAATTCTGTGTTTAATTTGTCAAATGGAAATTATTGCATTTATGTGAGATATGGAATTGGGTCTTCTGCAAAATATTTTTGTTATGAATACAACTATACTTCAAATAACTGGACTTGCTCACTTTTTGAATGTCAATCTGATCGCACAAGACTTGGAATGTTGGTTCGCTTAAATAATTTGTCAGGAACAAATGTCACTGGAAGCAATTTGCCAACATGCAATTACATTAAAGATATTTCAACGATTTCCAGACTTTCAAGTTCAGAATTTATCATTCTTGTTTCCACAGAAGATGAAACAAAAGTCATTGTTGATTTTACAAATTTTCAAGATGTTGCTTCTGACACAATCAACACTAAATTTATTGTAGTGTCAGAAACCAACAACCAACCTAACAAACTTATGACTGTGTTTAAACAAAACACTTCTTTCAAAGAAATTTTAAACTTTAAAACACTTTATACAGAAGCATACTTTTCTTTTGGTTTTGCCACTTACAATTCTTCGCTTAAAGTTTTTGAAACTTTGGATGCAGAAACTCCTGATGTGGAATTTGTCAACGGTGGACCAAACTTTTCAGTTATAAATGGTGGAACAATTCAGTTTAAATTTACTTCGTCAAGCAATTACACTCTTTCAAACATAAACAATTCAAATTTACAACTTTATTCTTTGACAGGTGATTTGAGTAAAGTTAGTTTGAAATTGGAAGTGTCAAACACAGGTGACGAAGCATTCGAAAATGCGTTCAACAACAATAACACCAACTTTTTAAGTGCAACTTATAATCCAAATGGAACTGTTTCAATTTTATATACATATGCACCTGATGACGGCAAGAATTTGTTGGCTGGGCATTATGAAGTAATTTTGGTTTGTGAAGATGTTGCTTATGAAATAAGTTATGATGCAGTTTTCACCAATTCAACAAAAGACCTTTCAGTAAACAGTTTAGATAATGATGAAGTAAATTCAGGGATTTTGATTTCCATCAATGGCACAACCAATTTAGACAATGTTCAGCCACAGACATTTGGCGGTTTAAGTTATCAACAAAAAGTGAACCTTAAAGCGCAATTAGGGGAAAAGTCATATGGATACACATTTGTTGGTTGGCAAATTGGCGAAAGAATTTTCATGGATTTGCCAAGTGAATTTACATTTGATTTTGCTTCATATTACAATCAATATGGCACTGAACGCACACTTGTTGTGAAAGCAATTTATTTAAGACGAACAGTCAACATTTCTTTGGCAAACATGGCAAAAGTTGAAAGTGCTCGTGGAAATTCAACTTTAAATTGCGTGGAGATTGACTTACTTCTTAACGGACAAACTGGATTTAATCAAGATTACATCTTCTCTAAAAAGAGTGGGCAAGAAATCAACTTTAATTTTGTTAAACAAAATGGTGGAGTTGCCAATGCTTACTATTTCTCAGGTTTTGAACTCTGTTATTTAAGTGGAAGTGAATATGTTACTGTTGGCGGAGATTCGGTTTCAGAAAGTTTAAACAACGCTTCAAATTCCAACAATTTCAACATCATTGATGTTTTAAATTCTCATATGGAAATTGACGGCACTGTAACGCGTTATTACATTATGCCTGTTTTGACACAAAAAGAAATTGAAATTTATGTTCATGCCGGAACAGGAGATGCCGAAAATGAATATGGAGACAATAAATTTGGCTCTGTAAGCGGAAACTATGGAGAAATGGTTGGTTTTGATGTAAATAATCAATATTTCAGCCAATATTTCAAAATTGATGACGAAAAAGTTTATTATTCAACAAACAAAACAGAAATTGATCTTAATAACACTGATGGCTTTAAAGGATATATGTATTTAAACGGCACACAAACAGGTGTGCAAAGAATCATCAATCCTGCCTTGCTTTATACTCAAAGAATTGGTTACTATGTTCCAAACTTTACAGGTTTCTGGTCGGCAACAAGTGAAACTTCTGGCAGAACTTTCTCTCTTGCAGGAAACAGCCTTGTTCTTTCAAATTACTTTACAAACACACCAAACGAAAGCAAGGTTAAAATTCATGTCTATCGTGCATGGGAAGCTTTCAATTATTACATTAATTTCAATATATCAAAAGAAAATGGAAGTGTTGTCGATGGAAGTTCGCTGGCATCAGTTTTGGCAACTTATGACCGCAGTGTTGACAATTCCAAAATATTAAGCAAAAATCAAATTACAAAAACGGGTTATGCTTTTGACGGATGGTATTACTCAAAACCAGATGGCACAACAGTTAAAATTTTTGATGCTGATGCAAACTTGGTGGACAATGTTGTTTTGTTTAACGAACTTGGTGAATATAAAAACACCAGCAATGTGGAACTGTTTGCTCATTTTGAAACTTTAAATTACAATGTCAGAATTTTTGTAAACGGAGCAACCGAAGTTGAAGGTAACGACATCAGCACACAAGAAAATTATTTAGAATTTGCTTACTTGTTTGAAGATGTTGTCTATGATTCTCGCTTTGTAAACGCTTCTGGAATTAAACTTTTTGATTTGCTTAAAAATTTAAGAATGACAAGAAACGGATTTGATTTTGCAGGACTTTATGCCACAAGTGGCGGAAAGGTGCAAATGATTTCCGAAAATACAATCTTTGATGCCAATATTTTGTCTGTAAATTTAAACAATGAAAATGCTTTGGATTTGTTTGTGATGTGGAAGTTTAAAGAAGACAGCCTTAATTTTGGTTTTGTCAATGACAACTTCGACAACAGAACTTATAATCCAACTGCAATTAATCAAACAGTTTATCTTGCAGAGATTTTGAAAGATAATTTGAATTTGACTGGTTTTGATGTTTCAGTGGATGAAAGTGGGACACAATTTACATTCAAACTGATCGGCGTTGACAGTGTAAAGTTGACTTTAACTCTTTCTTCTAATGATGCTGAAACAACATTGGAACAACTTGGCGAAAAAGTTATGGCTTATTTTGTGGTTAATTCAGCCAAAAATTATGTTGTAAACTTTAATGTTCATGTTGAAGACAATGCAAATTATTTGGCACTTGGCAGTCTGTTTAATGAAACATATTCTCTTTATTTAAATGTTGCTAAGGCAGGTGTTGGTTTTAATTTAACAAAATCACAAGAAAAACAAAATAAACTTATCAATGTTAAATCAATTATTAAACCTTATGTGACTTCTGAAATTTTTGAAGCAGTCAATTCTAAAAATGATTTTGAAGAAATCATGAAAGCACTTGGAGAAAAATATTTAATCCGTGCCGAAGAATTGGACACAAAAGAAAAAATTGAAGACATGTTATATCGTTATTTGATGTATAAGTATTACAATTTATCAATGTCAAATGATGAAACATCCCATGTGAAATTTAAAAGTGATTATGAATATTACGACTTTGAAGAAACTTATTTTGACATAAACGAACATCACGAATACATCTATAAATCAATTATTGATAACATTGTAAATTCACTTAATTTCTTTGTTAACTATGATTATTCAAATTTTGCTGACATTTTGGAAGTGGACAAATATAATGGAAACTTAACTTTAAACACTCCTGAACTTTCAATAGACAGAATTATGTTTGCATCTTCCAACACGAATGTTTTAACTCCAAAAGCAAACGCAGTTATGAGAATCTATGTTTCCGAAATTGTAAGTGGAAGTTTGGCAAATTACAACTTCTATTCTGATGAAAATGGAAATTATATAAATTATAATGAATTTGTTTTTGTTATGCCAGAAGCGTTAAAAATTACGAATTTTGGCGCAAAAAACAGTTATTTTGAACCAAATTTAACAAGAAAATCTATTAATTGGGCGACAAAACAATCAATTGAATATAAAGATGAAACCTATTATTTAGCTGACAACTTAAATTCAAACATTTATGTAAAAGCATCACTTTACACTTCAAATGCTGGCATGTCTGACAAAGATGTTGTTTTCAGTTATACGGACAAAACAAACTTTTTATATTTTTCGAGTGCGTTTTTGATTATGGAAAAAGATGGTGCTTATGTCGATGTTTCCAATTATTATAAATTGGTTATGGATGAAGCAGACACATACTCAATTTTGTCTGTGGCTGGTGTGGCTAAAGTGAACTTGAATGCCACATATCTGACTTTGGAAAATGGGCAACCAGTAAGGGGTAATTTGGACGACTTAGAAAATTACAATCTTCTTTCTTTGCTTTCTCTTACTTCTGTGTCTTATGCTTATAAATATGATGAAACAAATGTGGTAAAAGGAACGCTTAGCGGTGCTGATTTAAAACTTGGTGACAACAACATTGAAGTTCCAAGTTCGGAAGATGCAAGTGTGCTGGTTCCTGTTACAATTTGCGTGATTGAACAAAATAATGACAACTCAATTTCAGTTTATTTAAACCGTTGGGTGACCAAAGCAGAATTTGCAATTAACCAAACAAAAATAGACAACTTTGCTTTATATGAATGGTGTTTAAATGAAAACCGCACTTACAGTGTAAATGGAACAATGGAATCAAGAAATTCTGTCACTGTTGTGCCAACTTTTGATGGACAAACTAACAATGAAGATGTTGGCTCTGCTTCAAAAGTTTTTGCAGTTGATGTCAATTCAGAAAATGGTTTAAGCACAACTGAAATTTGTGCAGTGTTTACTGACCTTGTGTATGTTGCTTATGATTACAATCTTCCTGAGCAATTAATTTCCAATTTGGCACTAGCAAGCGGAACAAATCTTAAAATTGATGCTTCCACTCTTGCTGACCTTAGAAACAGTTATCCAAAAGATATAACTGGTGTTGGTGGACTTGTGCTTGGAGATGTAACAATCTCATCTGACGGAAAAAATTTCCTTGCTCCATCAGAATTTTTCACAGGTGATGAAAACGAAAGTGTGTTTAAAGGTAAGACTGGCAATTCTCATGCTGCATTAACCGTTAAATCAATTTGGACAATTTCCGAACTTACTGCAACTCAAACTATAAACAGTTTGGACATTGCTGTTCAATCACTTCGAAATCTTGATGCGTCTGATGTTGTTTCAATAAGTGCAAATGAAAATTTGTATGATTTCATTTACAATTGGCAACGCGAAATTGGGGGAACTTGGACTGATTTAGAAACTGAAAAACCAGAAGTTTTAAGTTTTGTCACTGGCGGAACAGTTAAAGACAGCGGAAATTACAGATTGACCATAAGTGTAAAAACAAAAGACATTTTAAATGGCTATGTTGAAGATAAAACTTTATCTCAAACTTTTGATTTTGAAATAAACTTTAAAAAACATTTGGTTACAAACATTCAGTTGCCAACAAATCTGACAGATGTGTACACATCATCTGATTTACTTTTGACCAACAGTTCAAAAACTTCGGTTACACTTTCTTATAAACAGTGGAATAATTCAACAGGAAATTATGACCAAGCAATTCAAACTTCTGTGCAAAACTTTTTGACAAAAGGTTCTTTGGAATTTTCAATAAGATATTTTGCAGATGCTGAAAGCACAGGCGAAGAAGTTTTTGAAATGTTAAATGCGGGAAGATATGTTTTTGCTGTTGTCGCAAATCCTGACATTTTCCAATTGGATGCAAGCATGGCACAAACTTATGAGTTTGATTATGTTGTAACTCCATATGAAATTGATTTGTCTGAAATTGGTTCACTTTCTTGGTCTAAGACTTTCTTTAATGCTGACCCTGCTCTTGAAATTATGCATTCATATGGCAACGATGCTTTGACTTTGAAATTTGAAAGAGAAGCAGGTGAAAGAACAACTTATACTGATGCTTCTGGAAACAAAGTTAATTTGTATAAAGTTTGGCTTTCTTCTGTTTTAAATGTAAACTTAAACAACTATGTGTTTAAATTTAATGGAACTTTAATCGACCTTAATGAAAATCAAAAATTGCCTGTTGGCAATTTCACCATCAATGCAAGTGGGGCATTGTCAATTTCTTACGAAATTACAGACTTTTTGCCAAAGAATTTGACAGAAACATACAGTGGTGGAGTTTACACTGTTGAATTTGACGAAGAAGGAAACTTTGTAATTAATTTAAATGGTGTTGCAGTTTACACAATCAAACCTGTCTTGTTTGACAATTTGAAAGGTCAAGTTGTTGGAGAACATTACGAAATTTTGAAAGGCGAACTTCAAAATATTTCGGCTTATTTTGCTTCCAGCAGTCATACTTTTGAAAATGGAGTGTCAAATGCATCCACATATTTTTACCAGTTTGCAGTAGGGGATTTCGGAAGAAATTATTCCACTGTGGAATTTGATGGTTCTTATTCATTTGTAATCAACAGACAAAACATTGATGTTTCAAGCATGAACAAAATCAGCAAAACTTTTGACAACACAAATTTTGCTTATATAGATTTAGATGGAAACATTATTAAAGATTTGACAAATCATGCTGGCGTTTATTTAACTGCAACTTTTTCAACAATCCATGCAGGGAATGACATTTCAGTTAGTTTGGAATTAAACTATAACGGCGAGTATCCTGAATCATATTTGGCAAATTATACTCTTTCTGCAAGAACAACGACAGGCAATATTGAAAAAGTTGATGCCAAATTGACAATTAATTTGAATAACACTTTAAATGAAAGCAACTTTGTTTATGGCAATGTTTCCACAAACAATTTGTCTTTGCTTGTGGATGCGGACAAACCAGTTGATCTTGAAATTAATGGTATAAACCACACTGACTGGCTTGACAATTTGTATTGCACTTTGATTTATAATGTTGAAGATGAGAATGTCAATTCAAATGGAAACATCTATGCAGGAAGTCATGTTTTAACTGCAACTAACAGTTTGTTTAATGACTTCAACATTACATATATTTATGGTGCTGAATTTACAATAACAGCATATCAATTTGAATATAACATACCTTCAAATTTGTTTATTGAAAACACAATAAATAAAGTCAAAGATGTATACACCACTTCAATTGCAGTTTCTGGTCTTAATGAAACAATAGATTTGCAGTTTGAGATTGATGATGAAAACTTGGTGTTGAATGATGACGGAACAGCACAAAATGCTGGCAATTATCATTTGGCACTTATTGGAAATGGATTGTATGCAAATGACAGCATTCAAGTGACAATTCCAAACCTTGAAACAAACAAAGGAATGACAATCGTTGCAGAAACCAATGTACTTTATTTGGTTGTCGATGACATTAGTGATTTATCACAATATTTCAACAACAAAAACTATCAACTGCAACTTTTGCTTGAAGATGGAAAATATGTTTTGCAAGTGACTTCTGATGACGCAAGTTTTGTTACAAGAAAACTTGCCACACATTTACAGAATTCTGCTGGAACAACTGTCGATGTTGCAGACATCTCTGATGTTACACTGAGTTTAAATTTAACAGCCAAAGATGCTGGGAAATATAACTTAAACATCACATTTACTGGCTCTAACATTTTATATACAAACTTTATTTGTCAACAGTTCTTTACAGTGGAAAAAATTGCTATTGATGTGGAAAGTGCATCATTTAAACAATTACTTAAAAAACAATATGATGGAACATACACCAAATCAATTAGTGAATTTGATGAAAAATTGGTGGGAACAAATGTAACAATTTTGGCAAACTTCAACAATGACCCAAATGCCGGAGTAAAGGATGTTACACTTTCATTGCAGGGCAGTGACAGTCAAAATTATGAACTTAAATTTAAAGACGAAACCAACAAAGTTTCTGGAGAAATATTGAAAGCAGATGCTTTAATCAAGTTTGTTCATGAATATATCTATGGCGACCTTTCAACAAGCAAAAATGCAGACAACTTTGGTGTGCTTTTCGATGTTGTGCTTTCAAGTGACCCAAGTATTAAGATTACACAATACACTGTTTCTTCCTTTAATGTTTTAAATCCAATTACAAGCGGAATTTATTTGTGTGTTGGAAATTATAAATTAAACCTTGAAATTAGTGCAATAAATTACAACATTAATTTCGAAAGTTCTGACATTGGGTCAGACAGCAATCTTGACATTCGAATTGTAGTAAACAAATTTGAAACGGATTTAGTGTTTAACAGAAATGGTGAGATTTCAGCACCATATATGTCAGATGACACATTGACAGCAAGATTTGACTATTTCGGCATTTCAAGTTTAAATGAACAATATACTGTTTCTGTTGAAAGAGAAGCAAATGAAAATGGCTCTCTGTTGGATGTTGGTTTTTACAGAGTGAAAACAGGAAACTATACAGATAAAAGCGGAAACTATTTGTTCAATGTTGTGGACAACAGTGAAAAAGGTGCATATCAAATCACAATTTCTACTGAAACACAATATTTGTTGTTGGCAGAAAATGGCAATCAAGTAAATGCTGAAAATGTTGTTGACACAATTACAAATGCTTATGCTGGTGTTCAGTTTGACACAATTTCTGTTGAATATTCAGACGAATTGGGATATTATTTACAAATTTCCAACAGTTTGAATGACAGTGATGAAAAAATTGTTAAGCAACTTGCATTTTACACTTTTGATGAAACTGCAAATGTATACACCAAAACTGCAATCAATGTTGCAAACCTTAATGTTGAACTTGCTTTCTATTCTTCATTTGTAAAAAATGTTGGAAGATATGGAATTTATGCACTGGTAAGTGCATCAGGAAACTATCAAATCCAAGTTGGAAAAAGCGGAGAAACAATTTGTTTCACACTTGCTTTGACTGAAAGAATTTTGACTTTTAAAGATTCTGTTTTGCAAAAAACATTTGACAACAAACCTGCAACAATGACATATCAGGGCTATGCTCAGTTAAATAATGTTGTAAATGGTGCAATTGAAAATGATGACTTAGGTCTTTTGGTGGAATTTTATGATGGTGCAAATCTTGCTGTTCACACAAAGACGGGACTTACTGTTAAGGCAACTTTGACAAAACCAAATGGAAGTTCAATTTCTTTGGCGAATTATAAACTTGAAGGTTTGTCAAGTGATGGCACAGTTGTTGGCGTGACAGGAAGCATTCTTCGTGCAGGTCTTACAGTTGTGATTGATACTCAAAAATTTGTCTATGGACAAATTGTTCAAACGGGTGGAACAAACACCAACTTAAATGATTTGGGTTTGACATATTCTTGCGAAACAGACTTTGAGTATAATGAGAATTTAACTCTTGATTTTGCTTTGACTTTGCCAAATGGTGTGAACGACTTTTCTTCTGCAAGGCTTTTGAAAGCAGGAAATTACAATTTGACTATGACCTGCAATTTTGCAGACTTTGAAATTTCCACTGTTGTTTTAAATGGCACAACAATTGCTTACAGCGAACCTCTTTATATACCAATGAAAGTGGAAAGAAAGATGTTGACTGTAAGATCGCTTACTTCACAAACTTTGTCAGAAATTTTGACAAAGGCTTATGATGGCACAAAAGAAATAAACATTGCAGGGCTTATCGGGCTTAATGGAATTGAAACGGATGATGTAGTTTTATTGGCTGGTGCAGAGTTTGAAACTGCTCATATAGGGTCAACAGTTTTTGTAAACTTCTTGCTTGTAGAAACAGGAGATTTTGCAAATTACACTGTGTCACAAGCAATTGGAAGCATTACACCAATAATAATTAATGTTTCTTACAATGACAACACTCCAAGTGGAATTACTGCCACATCTCCAACAAAACGAATTTCTGAAATAAAATTCCCATTGTCAGGAACAAATTTGACAACCAATTCCAATGATGCTTCAACATCATCGACAGCGAATTTCCCATCAACCTTGGGTGGTTGGGAAGGACACTATTTACTTGGTTGGCAAATGATTTTTGAAAATGTTGAAATCACAAGCGATGAATATCTTTTCTTGAAAAATTATGGAAGTTATGATTCAGCAACAAAGATGTTTACAGTTTCAATTGACAATGATGTTCGTTCAGTAAACTTCCTTAATGCACTTTTAAATGAATCAGATGGTTTGTTTGCAAATACTTATTTCTATAAAGGTAAAGCAAATGTAGATGTCACATTTAATGCTGTTTGGGATGTTTTAAAATATAATGTTTCCATTAAAGTTACAGACAGAGATGGAAGTGTAAACAGTGGACTTGGCAGTTTTGATGTTGTTGTCACAGATGAAAACGGACAGACAACTTACAACGCTCTTACAAATCAAACTATTTCTGTTGCACACGGTGCAAGCATAACAATTACTGCAAACGCCAATGAACATTGCATTTTCAACAACATTTACAACAGAACTGACAATGTTACTTCCAACTTTGCAAACACTTACACATTGGACGATGTCAAGAAAAATTATGAAATTTGGGCAAGTTTCACAGTTGATGAAGTGACGGTTGTTTTGGACTTGTCAGAATTCCAAGATGACATTACAATTTCTGGTGGAAGGGGATTAAATTTCACAAAGCAACAAAATGTGTTTACTGCAAAAGTGGATTATTTAAGTTTTGAAAAGTTGAAATTCAGCAATCTTCCAAACATTGCAAATGCAACATTTAACCTTAAAGGTTGGACCGATGGAATAACCGTTGTTTTAAAAGAAAATTTTGCAACCACAGATTTAAACAGTTTACTTCCAAGTGGAAACACTTTGACTTTGTATGCTGAGTTTACAGTTGCAATAACTTTAAACTATAATGACGGAATGACAACTTCAAAAATTGTCAGCCTTGATTATGGTGAAAAATATTATTCAGATGCTTTAATCTCTACATCGCCAACAAGAGAAGGTTATGACTTTTCAGGTTGGTTTGTGGGAGAAACGCTTATTGACGAAAACACAGTCATAGCAGATGCTAAGGCTCACACAATTACAGCAAATTGGACAATTAAAAAATATAACATTTCGCTGACAGCACAAAATTCAACAATTGAAAGCGAAAAATTGGCACAAAATGGAAATATTTACACAGCAAATCTGGAATTTTCTTCCAATTTAACATTCACTGTTTTTGCTGACATTGGTTATGAAATTTCCGAAAGTGGTTGGGCAAAAGAATTCACTGTTATTTCTTACAGCAAAACACAAGCAACAGTTGTTTTGGTTGTTCCTGCAAATGATGTTGATTTCACCATTCCAACATTGCCACTTTCCAATCATGTTACACTTTCTTGGAACGGAAATGTAGACAATATTGTCATTAAAAATGAAACTGACAATAAAGTGCTTACACTTGACCAATTCAATAAGTTTAACATTGAAACCGGAAAAGTTGTCAGCATCGTTATCAATCCAGAAGTGGGTTACACTTTGACTGAAAACATAATTTTCAGCAAACAAGTTGATTACACAACAAAACTTGAAAAAGGTGTTCTGACTTTGACAATTTCCAGCATTCCAGATGACATGGAAATGGAATTTGAAGTGGTTGAAGGCATTAATCAAGTTACTTTCAAACTTGGAAATGATTTAGATGCTTATGACACATTAAACATCTTAGGACGCAATTATAATGCAGACGATTTTGTTGATGGTAAAATTGTCGTTGATGTTTACACAAACACAGAGCTCAATGTAACTGTTAAGTTCAATCATGGTTTCATTGGTGATGGATGTGTCAGTGCAAGATATGACATAGGAAACTTAAATCAACAAACTGTTGACGGAATTAATGTCATGACATTCGATGTTACATCAATTGCTGGTGATGGCGAAGTCAGCATTTCCACCAAACGATTGACTTATAATGTCAACCTTGAAATTGTTGCTTATGATGGCAATGGAAATGTAATGACAACAACATTAAACAATGCAGAAATTGATGGCTATGGAAAAACAGCAACTGGCATTGTGTTTGGAGATACAGTTACCTTGAAATTAAAACATAGAGAAAGCGATTTCAGTTTTGTAGGATTTGCTGACTCTATGACCAATGGCGATTACAACATTCTTTCAAATGCAGAAAGTTTTGTTTATGCTGTTTTGAATGATGTCACAGTTTATGCTGTGTTCTCAACAAGGACATATTATTTGTCATTTGATGTTGCAGAATATTATCGCATAGAACATACTTTAAACAATCAACTTGCTTATGATGTTTACAACAAGTTTGAAACAAACCAATTGCCAAATGAAACAATTACAGATTTGTCAGGAAAGACAATTTCAACAGCAGAAATTAAACTTGGCATGACAGTAACAGTAATGTTTAAACCAATTGATGGTTTCAGATATTATGGGCTTGGAATTATGGAAAACAACATATTTAAGCCTGTGGAAGCGACAGAACATTACATAGACGGAAAAGTTGAAATTACTATTTCCAGCAAAAACATAGGAAGTCTTGTTGGCAACGGAAGTGATGTTGTAAACTTAATGTTTTTGGTTTCATCATATGAAATATCTCTTGATATTGGAAGTTACATCTATATTGATGGCGACATTGAAGATGATGTTTATAATCCACATACAGGACAAATCTTGCTTCAAGACAGTGAAGGTAACTTGGCAAATGAACAAGGCTATGTTGCAGGAACAAGAGTTCATTATCTTAGAACTGTAACAGATAATTCGCATTTCACTGTGATTGCATACACCGGCAATGAAGTTTATTTAAAAGTAAATGCTGTTCGCAATGGTTACACTTTCTTTGATTTAATTACTAACAATCAGGATGTAGTTACAGAATTGGTTTCACAACAAGATGGCATATATGTTTATAAACTCAGTGGTTTAGTTGGTGGACTTGGGCAAAATGTTTCTGTGCTTGCGTTGTTTAAGCCACAACTTAACACCATTAATCTTTCCTTTAGTGATGAAAATGGCAAAGTAAACGCTGGTGCAGTTGTCATTGATGTTGATGAATTCAACTCTAACAAAGTTTATTCAACTGGTGACAATTATTCTTCTGCCACAGTGTCTGCATACACAGACAGCAGATTTACTGTTTCTGCATATGTTCGTTTAGGTTATCATATTGACACAACAAACATGATTGTTGCCGAAGATTATCTTGTAAGCAATGTAAAATTTAAGTCGCTTTCAGTTGAAAACACAGGATACACAGGACTGTTAAGTTTTGAAGTTTCCAATTATCTTGACTTAAATGATATTGAAATTAAAGTTATACCTTCAACATATACAGTCAATTTGATTGATGAAAATAAAACTTTGGTTAAAATTAAAAATGTTGCTTTCAATTCTGTTCTTGATTTAAGTTCGGACAATGAATACATTGAAATTTTAGACAACTCTGTTGGTTTTGACAATGGTAAACTTGGGCTAGTTTTACAAAAAACAAACTATAATTATGAAGGTTTCTTCACATATTCTGGCGGAAGCGGAATGCAATATTTTGATTCGGAAGGAAATGTAATTAATTCATGGCAAGAAACAGGTTATATCTTTAATGGTCTGACAAATAAATATGAACTTTCAAAAAATGCCATAGTTACAGACACTGAAACAGAAATCAATCTTTATGCATATTTCTCTTATTTCAAAACAAGATTTAACTTTGAGTTTGTGCCAGACATAACAACAAGTTACACTGCAGAAAACATCATAAGTGGTGTGGATTACTCCAATTCTTGGTTCTATGGTTCTTCTCCACTTTATATGGAAGTTGCTTTTGATACACAAATAACAATCACTGCTCCAAATCTTAATGGTTATAAATTCTATAAGTTTGAAATCTTGCAAAAAAATAAAAACGGAGATGTGCAAGAATTTGTTGGAAATAAATTCTCTCGTTCAATCGGTTGGAGCACAAATGAAAGTGAATCAATCGTGGAATGCACAGTAAGAATTTATTACTTTGCACAAGTTCAAGTGGAAGTGCTTGGTGGTCTTGGCAGTTTTGAAATAAATCAATCATCTGATGATGGTTACGCAGAACAACTTATAAAAGACGGCTATGTTGACACTGAAAGACAATTTACAATCAAAGCAAGTGCAAGTGAAGGATATGATTTTGTTCGTTGGACCGATGCTAACACTGGAAAAACATATGTAAGCAACGATGGCAGTCTAACTTTAAGCACGACAGAAAAACTTATGCTTCTTCTTGTTGTCAAGGGTAAGTCTGTAAGCTTGAATTTCAATTATAATGCTGACAATGGTGTGCTTATCGATTTAAGCACAAACAGCGGGACATCAGTTCGTCTTGGACAAATCGTTGGTGGAGAATATAAAATTCTAAACAACAATGCAGTTGTTAAAGTGGGCGATGAAGTAATTTTCAGAGCACTTGTTAACAAAGATTTTGCAGTTAATTGGTCAAGCAATTTTGCGACTTTGCCAACTCCTACGGCAACAGCAGAATATGACGAAGTCAGAGAATATATTTTCTATTCCTTGAAAATTACACCTGAATATGTTGGAAATCCAGTTAATCTTTCATTAAAATTTGAAGCAAGCATGATTACAGTTGTTATAGACAGTGATTTCACTGAAAGAGATAAGACATCCAATACAACTGATGGAAATGATGTTCGTTTTGCGGGTAGAATTAAATTTAATGGAAACTATACGGATTATTTTAAAGTTCAATTTAATCAAAACATTAAAATTGAAGTTGAAGTTTTTGAAAAATATAAACTTGCAAGCGTAAAATTGAAAAACTATAATCGTGTGTTTGAGTTTGATGATTTTTCAAACAATGAAATTTTAATTACAACTGATTATCTGTTGGCAAACAACATTGTTGGGCTTTTGCAGATTGAAGTAAGATATTCAAGACTGCTTTGGGAAAACGAAGTTGTTGAAAGTGAATTGAAAGGTAAAGGCACCGAAGAAAGTTCTTATGAAATCTGGACAGCACAAGATTTAAGCAAAATGATGCAATTCATCAACAGCGGGAAGTCTAATGCTGACGGAAAAAAATATACAAATTGTTTCTTCATCCTTATGGCGGACATCAATCTTTCAAAAGAATTCTGGACACCAATCGGAACTTGGGACAATTATTTCAATGGAACATTCAATTTCAATGGCCATGAAATTTCAGGACTTATCAATGCAAAATTCTTTGATGTAATTTCTCACAATGGTTTGTTTGGTGTGCTTGGCGGAAATGCCAACATCATTGAAAATCAAACTTCTCTTTGGTTAATTTTGCTTATAATTGGAGTTTGTGTTTTCTTGGTTGTTATGGTTATTGTAATTCTTATTATCAACTTCCGCATGAGAAAACGCCGCAAAGCCATTGAAGGAAAATAAAAAGATATTTTGGACAAGCCAATAATATAATAAAGCAAGGAGGTTTATATGCCTGTTTTCCTTGCTTTATTTTTTCTTGGTCTTATTCAGGGATTAACGGAATTTTTGCCTGTGTCATCATCTGGGCATTTGGTTTTATTTTCCAAAATTTTTGGTGTCGAAGAAAGTTTGTTTGTCAGCATTCTCTTGCATGTGGCAACTTTGCTTTCCATTTGTGTGGTTTTTTACAAAGATATTTGGAATCTTATCAGACATCCTTTTTCACAACAGACCATGCAAATAGTTGTGGCAACCATTCCAACTTGTTTGATTGTGCTTGTGCTTATGCCACTTGTTAAAAGTTCATTTTCTGGCACTTTGTTGCCTGCATGTTTTTTGATAACTGCCATTGTTCTGCTTTTGGCACAAAAACTTTCAAAACATAAAAGCGAACAAAAAATCGACTATAAAACGGCGTTAATCATGGGTATAGCACAGGGATTTGCTGTTTTTCCTGGAATTTCTCGTTCAGGCAGCACCATAAGCGCTGGGCTTTTGTGCGGTAAAGACAAAAGCGAAGTAGCAAAGTTTTCTTTTCTTATGAGCATTCCAATTATTTTGTTTTCACTTCTTATGGAAATTTTTGAAATTTTGACAGGGACTCTTGTGCCATCCATTCAAGTTTTGCCAACAATCTTGGCTTTTATTGTGGCTTTTATTGTGGGCATTTTTGCCATAAAACTTATGATGAAATTGACCAGTGGTTCAAACTTAAAATGGTTTTCATTCTATTTAATTATAATTTCCATAGTCACTTTGTTTGTTTTATAAAAAGTTTGTCGAATTGTTATAAATCATCATTTTCTTTTCGTAAGTTATGTCAGGAGTTATCGTGGAAGAAAATAAGTATTACAAAAAAAGTGTAGATGTTTGCTTAAAAGATTTTCAAAGTTCCAAAGAAGGGCTTGCTGAAAGAGAGATTGAAACTCGTTTAATTGAAAGGCAAAAGTTCAACATTAAAGATGCTAAGAAGCCATCTTTATTTATGAAATTCTTGTGGCAAATAAAGGAATTAATGGTTTTGGTTTTGCTGTTTTCGGGCGTGGTGTCAATTATTATTGGCATAATTGGCAAGACCAGTGGCGAAATAATTGACGGTGCAATCATATTAGGCATTGTTGTCATGAACGCTTGCTTTGGAGTTTATCAAGAGCGTAAAAGTGAAAAGGCAATAGAAAACCTTAAAAAAATGACTCAGCCAGAAAGTTTAGTTTTGCGTGACGGAAAAGTTGTAAAAGTGAAAACCAATGAAATTGTTTTGGGTGACATAGTTTATTTGGAGTCGGGAAGCATTGTGCCTGCTGATTTACGTTTGATTGAAACATCCGATGTAAAAATTAATGAAAGTTCTCTTACTGGTGAAAGTGAGCCAGTTGAGAAAAATGCAGAATTGATTTATGACAAAGATATGTCCCTTGCTGACCAGAAAAACATGGCTTTTGCGGGAAGTGTGGTCGAAAATGGACATGCCAAAGGTCTTGTAGTTTTTGTAGGAACACAAACTGAAATCGGCAAAATTGCGGAAAGCATAAGAGAAACAAAAAAAGAAATGACGCCACTTCAAAAAAACATTCAAAGTGTTGGGAAAGTTTTGACTTTTTTGATTTTGCTTATGGCAGGAATTACTTTTATTTTGGAAGTTATATCCAATCCAAACAACATTTTACAAGCATTTTTAACAGCAGTGGCAATTTCTGTGGCTGCAATTCCAGAAAGTATGCCAGCAGTAATAACTATTATTATGTGTCTTGGAATAGGCAGTTTGTCTAAACAAAAGGCAATCGTCAAGCGCATGCACGCTGTGGAAACTCTTGGCTCGTGTGATGTGATTTGTTCTGATAAAACTGGAACAATAACACAAAACAAGATGAATGTAGAACAAACTTTTGCGTTTTTTGACCAAAAATCACCCAATTTTGACACTTTTTTAAAATGCATGGTGTTGTGTAATGATGCACAATTTGGAGAAAACGATTCTTATGTGGGTGGTTCAACTGAGGTTGCACTTCTTAAATTTGCCGAAAAACATGGCATAAACAAAAAGTCACTTGATGACAGTTTTCCAAGATTGGAAGAAAACTCTTTCAATTCACAAAGAAAATTTATGTCAACTCAAAATTTGGAAAATGGTCAAAAAGTATGCTATATGAAAGGTGCTTTGGACAGAGTTATTCAAAGGTGTTCACAAGTATTGCTGGACGGAGAAATTGTCACACTTACTGAAAAGTTGAAGTGTGATATTATGGCACAAAACACAAAGATGTGCAGTCAGGCGTTACGAGTTATTTGTTTGGCTTTTAAACCAAGCGACCAACTTGTTGAAGAAGATTTCATCTTTCTAGGCTTATGTGGCTTGCAAGACCCACCACGCCCTGAAATTGAAGAAGCAGTTAAGAAATGTAAAGGTGCTGGCATGCGTCCAGTTATGATTACAGGTGACTATAAGGACACCGCTTTTGCAATTGCAAAAAAAGTTGGAATTGTCAAAAAAATTGATGAAGTCATGTCTGGCGAAGACATCGACAAACTTTCAGATGAACAGTTTGCCAATGTGGTGGAAAGCAAGTCAGTATTTGCTCGCGTTAGCCCTGCTCACAAGGTTCGAATTGTGGAAGCATTGAAAAGAAACGGACATATTGTTGCCATGACAGGTGACGGAGTAAATGATGCACCAAGTTTAAAGCGTGCAAACATTGGCATAGGCATGGGTAAAACTGGAACAGATGTAACCAAAGATGTGGCTGATATATTAATTACCGATGACAACTTTGCCACAATTGTTGTGGCAGTTCAAGAAGGCAGAAAGACTTACAGCAATATACAAAAAACTGTTAAATATCTTTTCTCTGCAAACATGGCAGAAATCTTGTCATTATTTTTGCTTACAATCATTTTCCCTGGTGCAATTTTCTTATATCCAGTTCAAATTTTGTTTGTCAATTTAATCACAGATTCTTTGCCGGCAATTGCTCTTGGCACAGAGCCAGTGGAAAGTGAAATTATGAAAGTGCCACCACGCAAGAAAAGTGATGGATTGTTTTCAAATGGAATGGGCACAAGTTTGCTGGTGCTTGGAATTGTTCAAACAGTTTTAACTCTTGGGGCTTACATTTTTGGGCTTTTAAATTATGGTCAAAATGTGGCAATAACAATGGCATTTTACACGCTCAATCTTTTGCAACTTTTCTATATGTTTACGGCACGCACTAAACAATGTTGTTTCAAGACAAACCCATTTAAAAACAAGTTCTTTAACCTTTCTTTAATTGTCGGTTTTGGAATGTTGGCGCTTATGGCTTTCACAGGATTTGGAAAACTTTTGCAACTTGAAACACTCAATTTTTCATGTTGGATTGTGGTTATGGCTTTGTCAATTTCCATAATTTTCATTGGTGAAATTTACAAATGGATTGAAAAAATAAGGAAAAAAGCATAATATAATGCTTTTTTCTTATTTTATATATTTTTTTAAATACATTTTGCAATTTTGATGAAGTTGTGATAAAATCATTATATGAATCTAACAGAAGTTTTAAAAAAGCAAGACTTTTTTCAAAATATCGTTAAAAAGAAACAAGATGGCATGCTTTCCAATGCCATAATGTTTTTTTGTGAAGATTCATTTACAAGTAAAAACATTTTAATTTTGACTGCATTGCTTTTGGAATATCAAACATTTGAACTTTTTAATGAACAAAGTGCAGAATATAAAAAAATTGAAAGTGGAGTGGATTTGGATGTCAAACTTTTTCCTAAGGATGACGAAAGAATTAAGGTTGCTGATTCCAATGAAATTGTCATTGATGCTTATGAAAAACCTGTAAATTTGCAAAATAAGATTTACATTTTGCAGAATTTTGATGACGCCACAGAAGAAGCACAAAACAAACTTTTGAAAGTTTTGGAAGAACCACCGAAAAATGTCTATTTTCTTTTAAGTGCAAAGAGTGAAGAAAGGGTTTTACCAACCATCAAAAGTCGATGTGAGAAAATTAAAATAAATCCACTTCTTGATGAAGAAATAAAAAGCATTTGCAAAGATGAACTTGCAGTTGTTTTGGGTAATGGATTTGTTGGCAAAACATTGGCTCTTGAAAGACAAAGTAATTTAAAAGAAATTGTTGATTTTGGTGTAAGCACTTTTTGTGAGCTTAAAAGCAGTAAGCAAGTTGTTTTGTTTTCGAAAAAGTTTTTGTCATTTAAAAATGATATCAAGCTTGTTTTGGAAGTTATGTCTTTGTGCATTGAAGACATTTTGAAATTAAAATGTGAAAGTGAAACTTTATGCCGACTTAAAAGATATTTTTCGGATTTAAAAGAAGTTGAACCAGAGTATTCTGTTCGGGCGCTTTGTGAAATTTCAAAATTAATATCACGCTTGCAAGAAAAAATGGAGTTTAACGCCAACTTGACAGTGGCGATTGATAATTTCTTATTAAAAATTTTGGAGGTTAAGTATATATGCAAATAGAAACAGTTGGAGTCAGATTTAAAAATGGCATTCATGTTTATTCTTTTGACCCAAATGGCTTAAAACTTAAAAACGGTGATTATGTTTTGGTGGACACGGAAAAAGGGACAGACCTTGGAGTTATTGTGAAAGAAAACGAAATGATTGACCCTAATACTTTAATGTATCCACTTAAAAAGGTTGTCAAGGTTGCTGATGAAGCAACAGTCAAGAAAGCGGAAACTTATGATAAGGAAGCTGAAAAATTTTATCCAACTGTGAAGAAGATTGTTAAAGAATGCGGTCTTGACATGAAGATTGTCAAAGTGGAAGCAAGTTTTGATAACAGTCGTTATATAGTCAATTTTTCTGCTGACAACAGGGTGGATTTCCGTGAACTTGTGAAAAAACTTGCTGAAACGATGAAAAAGCGTGTGGAACTAAGGCAAATTGGAAATCGTGATGAAGTAAGAATGCTTGGTGGTTTTGGGCCTTGTGGAAAAATTTGTTGTTGTGTTCAAAACATGGGAGAATTTGACCATGTTACTATGAAAATGGCAAAAAACCAGAATCTTTCTTTAAATCCTGCAAACATAAGTGGACTTTGTGGAAAACTTATGTGTTGCATTTCTTATGAAAATCCGGTTTATTTGGAAGCCATTAAATCAATGCCGAATGTTGGAATGCAAGTAAACACAAAAGATGGACGAGGAACAGTTGTTTACAACAATTTGTTGAAACGCGAAGTAGATGTAAAGTTTGTCAATGGCGATGACAGCGAAATAAAAACTTACCCATTGGAACAAGTAAATTTTAAAAGGGTAGAAAAATGAAACTGACAGAAAGTGAAAGGTTGGAAGACTTGCAATGCAAAGGACTGAAAATAATTCAAGATAAAAATCTTTATGCTTTTACTTCTGACAGTGTTGTGTTGGCAAATTTTATTAAAACCAAACAAAAAGATGTGGCTGTTGAAATCGGTGCGGGAAGTGGAGTTATTTCATTGTTGGTTCAGGCAAAAAACAAACTTGAAAAAATTATAGCATTTGAAATTCAACCAGAAATGGCTTGTTTATGTGACAAAAACATCAAATTAAACAAATTGGAAAATTTAATTGATTTACATTGTGATGACGCAAAAAATTTTGAAAGTTATTTTCCAAAAGCCAGCGTTGATGTTGTGTTTTGTAATCCACCTTATTTTAAACCAACCAACTTTCCACAAAGCGAAATTAAAAAAAATGCCAAAGAAGAAATTAAGTTAAGTTGCACAGATTTATGCAAAGTGGCATGTGAAATGTTGAAAAACGGCGGAGATTTTTATTGCTGTTACTTAGCAGAACGCAGTGTGGAATTGTTGTGTGGTTTGCAAAATGTCGGTCTAATGGTGAAAGAAATGTTTTTCACAGAGAATGGCAAAGGTCAAATTAAACTGATTGTTATAAAAGCCGTTAAGGGAGCAAAATTTGGTGTTAAGGTTTTGCCAAATCTTATTACCAATGACGAAAACGGGGATTATTTGCAGACACTTCATACAAAAAATTACTTAAAAAATAATTAAAACTTTTTAAGTAATATATAATAATTTTATTGACTTTTACATACTATTTTTTATACAATCAAATTAGGTGAAAATATGGTTCAAATTTTTAACATAGCAAATATAGTTTTTTATTGTTTATTCGGCTTGTCTGTTTTTCTTATGTTGTTTAGAGTTGTTTTGCATCTCATGGGATGTGGAAAAGCGAAAAAATTTCCAGAAGCAAAAGAAAATCACAAATATGCAGTTTTAATTCCTGCCAGAAATGAATCGAAAGTAATCGGGCAACTTTTAAAAAGCATAAAAAATCAAACATATCCACAAGACAAACTTGACATTTATGTAATTGTTGAAAGCATGGATGACCCAACAGTGGAGATTTGCAAAGATTTTTCAAATGCACAAATCTTTTTAAGACAGCATCTTGAAAGGAAGGGTAAAGGTTATGCTTTGGATGAATGCTTTGAAAAAATTTTAAGAGAACAAAAAGATAAAACTGAAAAATATGAAGCATTTTTCATATTTGATGCAGACAACATATTAGACAAAGATTATTTTCAAGAAATGAACAAATGTTATGATGCAGGCTATGATGTTGGATGTGGCTATCGCAACAACAAGAATTGGAATGACAATTGGGTGTCTGCTTGCAGTGGTTTAGTGTTTACAGTGTTTTCAACTTTCAAAAACAAACCTAAGGCGAAATTAGGTTTTGGTGTTCAAGTGACAGGAACAGGTTTTTATGTTTCATCAAAAATCATTGAAAATCTTAATGGTTGGAAGTTTAACACCTTAACAGAAGATTATGAATTTACTTTATATTCAATCTTAAACAACTATGACAGCACATACAATGAAAAAGCCATGTTTTATGACGAACAACCAACAAGTTTAAAAGTTTCTTGGAAACAAAGGCTTAGATGGTGTAAAGGTTTTAATCAAGCAGGAAAAATTTACAATTCAAAAATGTTTAAGGCGTCGCTTAAAAACAAAACAGTGAAGTCGTTTGACTTATTTGACAACTCTTTGTCTATTGTTCCGCTTGTTGTTTCCATTGCAACACTTCTTATTTATGGTTTGTTTAACTTGGCACTTTGGATTGTTGCTGTTTGTTTAAAAGACCCAAATTGGCTTTGGCCAATGGTTGCATTCTTAGGTGTTGCGGGCGGGTTTTATTTGCTTATGGCTCTTTACACTGCTTTCTTATTCGTTGTTGACAGAAAGAAAATTAAGATTAAACCAATCCGTGCGTTTGTGGCATGCATTACCAATCCATTTTTTATGAGCCTTTATCTTCCAATCGTTGTGCAAGCAATTTGCACAAAACATGTGGAATGGACACCAATTGCTCACACAAAAGTAATGACAGAAGAACAGAACTAACTGTTCTTCTTATTTTACTTAAAACAGAAAAAATCGTAAACTTAAAAATTGCCATTGTGGCAAAATAAGGAGAAAAATTTAATGGAAAAAATTATTTTGGCATCCAACAACAAACATAAAATTTCAGAATTTAGGCAAATGCTTAATTGTGAAGTGCTTTCTTTGGAAGACATAGGTTTTAATCAAGAGATAATTGAAGATGGAAAAACTTTTTTTGAAAATTCGTTGATTAAAGCAAAAGCCGTTTCAAACTTTTTGAAAAAGCAAGGAATTGTTGCAAATGTCATTGCAGATGACAGTGGTCTTTGCGTAAACTCATTGGGTGGTCAACCAGGAGTTTACAGTGCAAGATATGCAGCTGAACATGATGATAAAGCCAACAGACAAAAATTACTTCAACAACTTGAAGATAAGTCTGACAGAAGTGCTTATTTTGTTTGCATGATTGTCAAACTTTTCAGTGATGGGCATTATGTTTCAGTTGAAGGCAGAACATATGGAAACATCTTAACCGAAGAAACAGGAGACACTTCTTTTGGTTATGATTGCTTGTTTTTTTCTGATGACCTTAAAAAGTCTTTTGGACAAGCGACAAAAGAAGAAAAAAATGCCGTTTCACATCGTGGAAGGGCATTAAAAAAGTTGTTGGAACTTAAAGAAAATTAAGTGTAATAATTGCTTGGACGAGTTACAAGAAATAAATACCAAAAAATTCCGACAATTGGAATAAACAAAACCCAAATATAAAAACCACTTTTCCCTATGTCATGCATTCGGCGAATGATAAGTGAAATTGATGGAATAAGTTCAACCAAACAAAATAAGGTGAAAATAATCATCATGGCTATGCTGAATGCTGTTATGGTCTTTTCAAGACAAGTCAAACTGATGATAAGTAATGCCAGCAAAATAACCATTATAATCGCGTTTGAAAGCACTCCAAACCAAAATTCTTTGCGGTTTGATTTGCCTTCAAAATCAAAGGTGCGCGACCAAAAAAGATAGAAACCTATTCCAAGTGACATGCAAACATTATTACCTTAAACAAAATATTTACACATAAAAAAAGAAGATTTAATCTTCTTTCTTTTTATTTTCATCAATTTTTTCAATAGTTTGTTCATTTTCCAAAGGTTTTTCATCTATTTCATCATCTACCAAAACATTATCTGTTAAGTTTTCGTTTTGTTTATAAGAAGATGTAAAGTCTTTTATTATGCTTCCCATAACCAAATTTTTCCCAGTCTTTTTGTGTATAAGGAAGTGTAAACAGAAAACAATTGCACCGCCAAAATTGCAGATTAAATCAAACATTGTGTCGGTTACGGGCGTGATATATTCGCCAGTGATGACTTCAAGCGGTTTTCCTTGTGCTTGTTGATGGAAAAGCATATCGCTTGAAAACTCCCAAATTTCCCAAACAGCACCGCAAGCCAACGATATGGCAAAACAAACAATCATTGTGTAAAGAATTTTGTGAGAATTTATATCGCTGAGTTTGCAAATGACATAAAGTCCGATAATTCCGCCAACATATCCGAAAATGGAATGAGCAAGTTTATCATACCAATTTGTAATGTTGTAAAGATAGAACACACTTCCAATCAAAGATGCAAAAATCATGTATATGATGAAGAATGTCACAATAAAGTCACTTATTTTCTTATGAAAGAAAAGGTCAAAAACAATTGGCACAAGAAATAAAAGTGCCGAACCAAAAGATGACCAAAGGCGATTATAAGGGTCATATTTTGAAATTAAAAGATATAAAAACAATCCAAAACAGCCAAGTGCCAAAATGCCTGAGATTGAAAGCATGGCAATTCTAAGTTTGCTGTAAACACGATTTTTGAAATTCATGATTTTCTCCTGTTATTAAATATTCCACATTTCTGTTGTTTTAACATCATATTGTTTATTTTTTAATGTTTGATTTACTTGTGACTTTATCTTTTCCCACCATTTTTTTTGTGTTGAATAAGTCAAAATTTCTTCCACTTTTTCAATATCAGTCCAAATCAGTGTGTGAGTGTCTGTGCAGGTGTTGTCACTTTTTCCAATATCTTTTGCAAGAAAATAGTGACAAACACATTTGTAACCAACGCTGTCTACATAATGTTCTATGACAGCAGGAATTTCACTTAACAGTTTGGCATCGCGTTTGGTTTCTTCTGCCGTTTCTCTCAAAGCGGTTTCGATAAGACTTTCTCCTTTTTCGCAATGGCCTTTTGGAAAGGAATAATCATTTCGATTTTCTCTGAAAATCAAGGCAATTTTTTCACAATTAAAATCAATCAATATGCATCCTGCTTTTTTAATATCTTCTGTTTCCATCGTTTTCATCATTAAAATTATAGCAAAATTAAATTATTAACACAAACAAAATCAGAATGTGTGTCAAACTTTTTGTGTTTGGAATAAATTATATTGAATAAGTTTAGGAGATTTTTTATGAGTTGTTGCGGTAATCATCCAAATCCAATTTTTTGTCCATTTTCACTTGATTGCACAGGTAATCAAGTCATTAATCCAGAATTTGTGGAAGATTTTGGATATTTCAACAACACCACACCAACCATTGTGTCGTCACAAGAAGTTATTGGTGTAAACATGGCTATGATTCGCGGTGGCACAATTTCTCCATCTAATTCAAGTGTCAAGCTCAATGCAGGTGTCTATGAAGTAACTTATTTGGCAGGTGGTGTTATTACTTCCGACCATATAAGTGTTAAACTTACATTAAATGGTGTTGATGTTGACGGTTCTGTTTTGTATTCAACTGATGACACCAATGAAGTAAACAACCTAACTCAAAAGATTATGCTTGTTGTTCCTGTGACATCAACTCTTTCTCTTGTTAACAACACTTCAGAAAGTCTAAATTTCTTATATGCCAGCATCGTGGTTAGAAGAAGTTAAAAAGTTTTTAAATACAACAAAATTCTCTTGTTTTTTCTTATTTTAATTTGTTATAATAGGTATATAAGGACAGGCTCTGGTGCAAACTAAATTTGGAGGTGAAGTATGTCTAATCAACCAACAGATTTCCGCACAGAATATGAAAGAGCGGCTTATACCATGTTTGCAGAGAGTGGTAATCCTTATTTATGGCAATTAGGTGCCAAAGAAAGATATAAATGTAATAAAGAAATCGAAAGAGAAAGGTAGATATGTCTAAAAAGATTCAAGCAATTGTCATTAAATCAAGTGATAAGAAAGAGAAGGATAAAAGCGTTCTTCTCTTTTCTGTTGATGAAGGCAAAATTTGGGCAACATTAAAGGGTGTAAAAAGCCCAAAAGCAAAGATGAAACTTGCTTGCAATCCTTTTTGTTTTGGAGAATTTCTTTTAGAAGATGGACATGCAGGTCAAATTGTTACCAATTTTGAAGTGATTGAAACTTTTCATGAAATAAGTGAAGATATTGATAAATTTTTTGAAGGTTCTGCAATTTTGGAAATTTTAAACAGTTTGGAATTTACGCAAGAACTTCCACAAGTTTTTATTTTGGCATTAAAAACTTTAAAAAACATTTGTTTTTCTAAGACAAAAAGAATTTATGCCCTTAACAAGTTTTTGTTGGAACTTTTTAAAATTTGCGGAGTTGGGCTTGTTCCAGAAAAGTGTGCTGTTTGTGGGAACAAATCATTTGACAGATTTTACATAAACTTTTTAGATGGTACATTGGAATGTCTTGCTTGCAAGAGCCTGATTTCCATGGAACTTTCCAAAACAACTTATTCAGCATTAAAAATTTTAAATGGCACAGAAATGGAAAAAATTTCCACTTTAAAGTTGGCTGGCAACAGTGAAGTGGAACTTTTAAAGGTGCTTGTTAAAAACTTTGAAAACAGGTTTGACAAAAAACTGAAACTAATGGGAATTTTGTCATAACACATCAATGGAAATGTCATCAACTTTTCCATGAGAAATGTTGAACTTGACATAACTTTTTTCGCCATTTGAAATGATGATAAATTCGTTTGTTTCAAGTGGCAAAAACTGTGATATATTGCCAAAAAATTTGCTGAGTTGATTTTCATCAATCTTGCTTTTAAGTTCATCTGACAAAAATTTTAAAGCATAAGAGAAATCTTTGGCTTTAACACTTTCCAAAAATTTATAAGATGTCAATTCTTGTTGTTTTGCTTTGTCTTCGGAAAAAACAAAAGTTTGATTTTCAACAACAAGATTTTCGTCAAACTTAATTTTCACCGTTTTTTCACGCGACTGACTGTCGTGTTCTTTTTTTGTTATTGTTAAAATGTCTTTTTCCAAAGATAATTCATCGCCAACAATGTGGGTAAGTTTATCTTTTTTCACTGCATAAACAAACATTTCATTGGGTGCTTGCACACAAGCAAAATCTTTTAATTTAAAAACATGAAAAGTTTTCCAATTCCCACCGTGTTGATAGGTTACTTTTTTATTTGAAGTTTCAAATGTAACCTTTGTTTCTGAAACACCAACAATGCAGGTTTTTCCTGAAAAATTTAAAGTTTCTCTTTGTTCGACAAAAACTTGTTTTGCTTCTTCCAAAAAGATAATAGGAGTTTCTTGTTGCATCAAAACAGAAAATCTGGCATTTTCTTTTGGATTTTGTAAGTTGATGTAAAAAGGAATTTGGCTGGCATCTTCTGGAAAGATGTAAACCAATTTTTCGTTTTCAAGTTCAAGAGTGTCGTTTGGGGAAAGTTCGCATGTTTCTGATTGTGTCTTTACCACACATGTATAACAGGTTTTCATTAAAAATTTCATAACATAATTTATGATTGCAATTTACACTTTAACACTTATTGACAAAATTTGCGGTTAAGTTCGCTTTTGTTGGTTTTAGTTTGCCAATTTTTGGCAATTATTCATGTTGGAGGATGTTATGAATATTTGGAACAATCAAGAAGTAAAAAGTCTTTTCCAATCTGTGGAAGAATGTAAGAAAAATCAAAAATCGTTAAAGAACGCTTTTGCAACACATGCAAACAGATTTAAAAGAAAACCTAACAGTGTAAGAAATTATTATTATATGGAAGTGGAAAACTTAAAGCAAGATAAAAAGAGATGTGCTTTGTTGGGAATAAATTTGTCTTTGCATGAAAAAAGCCTTTTTCAAAACTTTGATAAGTTGGAAGAAGAAAAACTTGTAAGTCAAATTGATACTTTGCAAAAACAGGGGCTTTCTGTTCGTTCGGCATGTTTAAAGTTGAGCAATGGAGACTTGACCTTGATGACACGACTGCAAAACAAATATCAAAACATAAAAAGAAAACAGGATTCTGAAAAGAAAGATAACATAATTATGTTTCGCCAAAACAGAAAAATTTTGACAGATAATGACATTACCAGTCTTTTTATGGGGCTTGTCAGACTTATTAAAAAAACAGCAATGGAAGATGCCATGGAAAAGGCTCAACTTTCTGCCACAAGAAATTTAAAACAAGCACTTTCTGACTTGGAAGACAAAAACAAAAAAATTGAATTATTGGAAAAAAAATTGGAAAACATGAAATATGAAAATGAAAAACTTTTAAATTTGCAAAAAGACAAAAATGGTCTTTTGAAAGCACGCCTTTTAAGTGTAAAAAGCAACGGCACAAATTTGGATAAAAAATTTAAAAGAAGTTAAGTCATTTGATTTATTCTCGATTTTGTGTTAAAATTTTTACATGGAAATAAAACTCATTACGGGTGCCACTGCATATGAAGCGGCAAAAAACACTTTAAAGCAAATTGATGTGTCTGACTTTGACAAACAAAATCTTGTTGTCGTGCCAGACAGTTTTTCCATGCAAGCAGAAAATTTGGTTTTTGATTGTTTAAACATCAAAAGCACATTCAATATTGAAGTGGTGGGTATTTCTCGACTTGCCAGCAAGATTATGCGCAATTACAACATTCCTTTTCAAAGAATAAGTGCTTTGGAAGAAATATTTGCCATATATAAAGTGGTCAAGGAATGCGAAAGTCAGTTTAAATATTTTCGTAAGTGCAGTTTGGAATTTTGTATAAAGATTTTGCAAATCATC
The DNA here is from genome assembly GCA_949841245.1 of uncultured Eubacteriales bacterium. Classification (GTDB taxonomy): domain Bacteria; phylum Bacillota; class Clostridia; order Christensenellales; family UBA1242; genus Caccovivens. The sequence goes on from CATKYT010000001.1 coordinate 103,020, forward strand.
AAGCAGTTTAAGGCTTGCCAAATAAAACCAGAACAGATTAAAAACACTGGCGATCAATTGTTGGACGATAAAATGTCAGATTTGAAATTGGTTTATGAAAGATTTGAAATGCAACTTGGGCAAAAATTGGACTTGTCTAAATTGCTGGAAGTTTTTGTTGAAAATGCCAAAAAAAACATGGATTTGTCAAAAATTAACTTATTTTTTGTGAATTTTGACAGTTTTTCCACTGAAATTAATGCTTTTATATGTAAACTGGCAGGTTTTGTCAATAAAGTTTACATAGGTTTTTCCAAGCCAGTAAGTCAGCGAAATGCATATATTTACGAAGATGACATATTGCGTAAGACGGTCAGTTTTGCCAAGCAATATGGGGCGAATATATCCGTGGAAACAATGTCTACAAATCTTTTAAACCAACATTTGGCAATGGCAGAAAACCTTTTTGGGTTTGATTGTGAAAGTTTTGGCAAAGATGACTTTTTTGTAAACATCATGGCAAAAAACGCTTTGGATGAAGTGGAATTTGTTGCCAAATACATAAAATATCAAATTGCAAGTGGTGCAAAATTTAAAGAGTTTGCCGTTGCTGTCGCTGACAAAAAATATTATGACTTGATAAGGTCTGTTTTCAGTCAATATAAAATTACAAATTACAGTGACGATGCAACGACTCTTGCCAAAACAATTCTTGGAAGGTTTTTGTTGAAAGCAATGTCCATTGCCAAACTTGGTTTTGGTCAAGACAGTTTGCAATTTCTGGTGAACAGCCCACTTATTTCTGGAAATGACAAATCAGAAGTTTTGAAAGAAATGTTTTATTTTGATGTTCGTGACGAAGAAGAAATGCTTGAACGTTTTCCTGAATTTGAAAATGTTGTAAAAAATATATTAAACATTAAAAATTGCAAGACCACCAAACAATTTGAAAGTGTTTTGTCAGATTTAATTGTTTTGGTGGAAGAAAATTATGAAAAACTTTTGGAAAGTTTGAATGAAGAAAAGTTTTTCAAACAGCAAAGTGAAAATGCACAAGCCAAAGATTTAATTTTAAAAGTCATAGAAAAACTTTCAAGTCTTGGTGAAGAAGAACTTATTTCTTTGGAAGATTATGAAAATTTACTTTTATTGTCGTTTGACAGTGTCAAAGTGGAAACAATTCCAAATTATATTGATGCAGTGTTTGTTGGTGATGCAACAGACAGTTATTTTGAAGATGTAGACAACCTTTTTGTGCTTGGAGCAACAGCGGGGGCTTTACCACGAACTCAAAATGACACAGGTATTATTGATGATGAAGACATTAAAAAACTCAAGTTAAACTTTGTGCTTGAACCTGAAATAAAAGTTTTAAACAGACGCCACAGGCTTAAAATTTTTGAGTTGTTGCAACATGCAAGAAAAAAACTTTTTGTTTCTGTGCCTTTACAAGATGAAAACGGACAAGCAGAAAAAGCAAATTTTGTCAGTGACCTTGAAAAAATGTTCGGAGAAAATGTCATTCATACAAAGGTTGCCAGAGAAATAAATGCTTTCAATTTGTCAAAAGAAGAACAGATTGAAAGATTGAAATTTTGTTTGGGAACTTTTGAAAATGCTTTGCCGACATTGACAAGTTTGGTTTGGCAAAATAAACTTCCGAAAAGTTTGAAACAGCAACTCAGTGATTGGATCGGAAAATCTTTACCAATTGATGAAAAACAAGAAAAAATTGCAAATTCTTATAAAGCATTTTTGAAGCATGATGTGGTTTCAGCATCACAACTGGAAACATATTTCAGTTGTCCTTATAAACACTTTGTCAGATATGGGCTTAAAATAAATCAGCGTGAAAATGTTTTGCCAAACCCAAGGTTGTTTGGTGTTTTTCAACATGCTTTGGCAGAAAAGTTTGTCACTTTAAATAAAGATAATGTTGCAGATTTTAACGACAAATTAATAGAAAAATTTTTAAGTGAAAATGTTGAAGCTGTGGCAAAAAATGTCTATGATAAAAAAATTTTAAGCGACAGACAATTTTTGAAATATTTAAAAAATGAAAGTAAAATTATACTTAAAAATATTGTTAAAGAGCAAAAAAACAGCAATTTTAAGCCAGTTTTGTGTGAAAAAAAAATTTTTATTCCTTTTCATGGAAAGACAAATTTGGTTGGTTGTGTTGACAGAATTGACATTTTCAAAGATTATTTCAGAATTTTGGATTATAAAACTGGTCAAGTTGACGGCATTAAAAAAGATTTATATTACGGCAAAAAACTTCAATTGTTTCTTTATGGAAATGTTATAAAAGAAAAATTGCAGTTGGATTGTGCTGGGCTTTATTATTTTGATTGCAAAACAAAATATGCAAAGGTAAATCTGAAAGTTAAGTTGCTTAAAGGTTTAACATTGAAAGATGATGAAATTGTTTTAAACAGTGACCAAGCACTTAAAGATGAAAATGTCAGAAGTGAAACTCTTGGCATGGTCAGAAAAAAAGACGATAAAGATGGATTTTCATTTAAATATGGAAATCCTGTTGAAAGTTTTGATGAATTATTTTGTTATGCTTCAAAGATTTCTGCAAAAGCCATTGATGAAATAAAACAAGGTTGCATTGAAGCAAAACCTTTTAAAGATGAATGCAGAAGTTGTCCGTATATGTCTGTTTGTCGCCATGACAAAAACATTTTCAGAGAAATCGGACAAGTTAAAGATGAGATTTTTAAAAAGGGGAATGAAAGTTGAACAACGAAAAGGAAATTGAAGAACAGACAAGAGTTCTGGAAAATGACAAGAAAAGAATGTTGGTCAGTGCCTCAGCAGGCAGTGGCAAGACTTTTGTCATGATTAAATATATTACAAACCTTGTTTGCAGAAAAAAAGTTCCTGTTGATAAACTTTTGGTTCTTACTTTTACAAAGGCAGCCGCCACAGAGATGAAAACCCGCTTACAAAAAAGTTTAAAGGCGGAAGAAAAAGATGAATTTATTATTAAGCAACTTGATGCGCTTTCCACGGCAAACATTTCTACAATTCATGCTTTTTGTGAAAAGACAATAAAAAAATATGCCAATCTTTTAGATTTGAACGAAAATTTTTCCATTGCTGATGAAAGCGTTTCCCAAAAAATAAGACAAGATGCGTTTACGCTTGCAATCAATCAATTGCAAAAAGAAAAACCTGAAACTTATGAATTGATATTTGGTGCCTATAAAAACAATCGTGATAAAGTTCAGTCCATCGTATTTGAAATTGAAAATTTGGTCAATTCCATTTCAGACAAAATTGAATTTTTAAGAAAAAACAAAGAAAACTCTGGTGAATATTTTGAATGTGCTTTGCAGTTTTTGCTTTTAAACAAGAAAAAACAGTTTGAAGAAGTTGTTGAAGAAATTAGAAAACTGCACTTAGATGAATTTGCAGATGAAGTTTTAAAAGCATTTAACCCTGCATTAAACAAACAAGATTTTATTGAATTTGTGTTGCAATTGGAAAACTTTAAATTTCCAAGTCTTCCAAAAAAGAAAGATATTGGTGTTGAAGAAGCGGAAACTTTAAAGATTATAAGAAAAAAAGTCACTGATGACATTTCAGATGTTTTGGCTTTAAATCTTTTATCACAAGAAAATATGCAAGCACAAAAAGATGGGGTTTTGGAAAAGTTGCTGATTGAACTTTTTGAAAGATATGAAGCAGTGGAAACAAAGTTGAAAAAATCTCAAAATTTATTGGACTTTTATGACCTTGAGAAATATATGCAAATTTTATCTTGCAAAGAAAATTTGTTTTCAAACATCGAATATGTCTTTGTAGATGAATATCAAGACACAAACAAAATTCAAGAAAGAATTATTAAAAATGTGGCAAAAAACAGCAACTTTGTGGCTGTTGGAGATGTTAAGCAAGGAATATATGGTTTTCGATTGGCAAGTTCTGAAATATTTTTAAAAGACCAAAAAGATTTTGCAAAAGATGCTGATTCCGCTGTTAACTTTTTGAAATCAAATTTCAGAAGCAGTTCAAGGGTGCTTGATTTTATAAATGACATTTTTGCAGTTTGCATGACGGAAAAGGTTTGTGGGGTGGATTATAAAAACAGTTCTATGCTTCAAAGTAAAGCTCAATATTTGCCAGAGCAAGCAAAACCAATAAACATAGATGTAGTTGCAAAACCAAAATTTGAAATGACTGAATTGGTGGATGTTTACAGTGTAAAAGAAGCCAAAATGGTTTCAAATGACAAAAATTTGCTTATGCTTCAAACCATAAAAAGCCGAATAAGTGAAGTTTTGGCAACAGAGATCTACATTGAAAAAGAAAAGGTTTACAGAAAATGCAGTTACAGCGACATTGCAATTTTATCTCGTAAGCGAGATGATTTGTTTAATGAGTTGGAAGATTATCTTTTAAAAAATGATGTTCCTGTTGTGTCTAAGTCCAGAAATTTTCTTTTGGAAGAAGTTGAAGTGCAAGTTTTGTTAAATTATCTTAAACTGACTTTAAATATGGATGACGAAGTTGCATGTTTAAGTGTTTTGCTTTCTGGCATTGGTGGATTTAAACCAGAAACCATTGTGGAAGAAAAATCACAAACTGATTTCACGCTTTGTGAAACAGTTGAAAATGACAAAAACAAAACATTTGAAAAGTTTAACTCAAATCTGCGTGAATTTCGCCAAAATTTGCTTGTTTTGGGCGCCAAAAAAGCATTCTTGAATTTGTTTATTGAAACCAATTATCGTGCCTTTATAAACACAAAAACAGGGCAAAGGAAAATCAATTTGTTTATAGACAGATTTTTGTCAGAAATTGAAAAAAGTGGTTATGAATTTGATGTTGCGGGATTGATTAATTATTTTGAAACAGTGGACATAACTGTCACTGCTGATGCCAACAGTGTGGAAGATGCTGTTTTGTTGACAACTATTCACAACAGCAAAGGTTTGGAATATCCAATTGTGTTTTTGATTAATTGTGACCAAAGTCTTTCCAAAACAAGACCCAAGTATGACATACAAATAAACGAAAAATTTGGTTTGGGCGTAAAATTTTATGACATCGAAAACAACAATGAAATTAAAACTGTTAAGATGAAAGCCATTCAAGAAGACGAGAAACAAAAAGATTTTGTGGAAGAATTGATGATTTTTTATGTGGCGCTTACTCGTGCTAAAAACAGGCTTTATCTGTTTGGTGAGTTTGATGAAAGCCATTTTGATAGACACAACATCAAATCATGTGACAGTTATTTTGATTGGATTTTCTTTGCACTGAAAAGTGTTAAAGAAAAGTTTTTGCAAAGTCAAAAATATGAAGATGAAAATTTGTCAATAGATTATGTTGAAAGCATTTGCGAAATAAATAAAATCATTGAAGAAAAAAATATAGAAGCACAAAAAGATAAAAATTTGATTAATAATTTGCAAAAATACCTTGATTTTGAATATGTTTTAAATGATAATTCAAATTTCAAATTGAAAGAAACGGTTACAAGTTTAAACAACCGATTTAAAGAAGATAAACTTCACATCTTCTCTAATGAAAATTTTTCTTTTGGTGGCAAGTCAGTTGAAACTGGAAATGCTTATCACTTGGCATTGAAATATTTAGATTTTCAGAAAGTTACGAATGCAGAAACATTAAAATTTGAAGCGGAAAAATTGAAAGATGTTGTGAATTTCGAATTGGTGGATTTGGACACACTTTTAAAAAACATCAATATTTTAAGAAAAATAACTGAAAATGGTGTTATTTTTAAAGAAAAAGAGTTCATTTTAAAAGAAAAAGTTTCAAATTTAGTGGAAACTGAAATTGATGAAAAAATTTTGGTGCAA
>CATKYT010000002.1 GCA_949841245.1 uncultured Eubacteriales bacterium
AAAATCAACGCCAAAACTTGTTGCCAAATAAATGTTGGTCGGATTTCCAATGATTAAAGTCATGCTTAATGTGTTTGCCGAAACAAACTCTGCCACAAGATAAGGAATTGGATTTATCTTTGCATTCTTAGAAAAATAAATAATAAAAGGTGTAAAAGTTAAAATCACAATGTCGTTTGAAGTAAAAACAGAAAGTAAACTTACGATTACATAAAGAAAAACAAATAATTTTATTTGGCTTGTTTTTGCCCGAGACAAAACCCAGTTAGCCAAAAATTTGAAAAATCCAACTTCATCCAAAAATATAGATAAGAAAGTCATACTAAAAAATAAGACTAAAAGTTTAAGAGGATTGATTGCTGTCGAAGCCGTAACGCTTTCAAAAATTTGATTAAATGAGATGCAACCAAAACAAAGAAGCAAAACTGCACCTGTAAAAGCAATCAACCAATAAAGACCGATGCTGATTTTGCCAATTTTTATATAAGGTTTAATGAACATTGAAATGACAATGCCAACAACAGTCAAAACAGAAATTGTAAGACACGCAATCATAACCACTCCAAATTAATTTTTAATATTATAACATAAACAAGAATATAAACAAACAAAACACTTGATTTAACCAATTTAATTGCAATAGTTAAACCAATATGATATACTACAAACATAACAAATAAGTTCTCGTAGCTCAGCAGGATAGAGCGTCGGTTTCCTAAACCGCAGGTCGGAGGTTCAAATCCTCTCGGGAACACCAATAAAATGTTTTAATTGTTAATACTTTTCAGCAGAAAAATTTATTTTTTAAGAAAATAGTTTTCTTAATTATATGGTTTTTTATTTATAAATAAAAAAAAGATGGACATTTGCAATTCTATATGTTACAATACATGTGGAAAATTTATTTACGAGGAAAATTTATGTGGGAAATAACTTTATATAATGTTTTATTTATCATCAACAATGTAATTTTGATTTTAATCGGAATTCCTTTCTTTATGCAGTTTATTTTTATGTTTCTTTTTTGGCTTCCTAAGAAAGTTTTTCCTAAGTCTGAAAAGAAAAATAAAATTTGTGTCTTAATTCCTGCTCACAATGAAGCAGATGTAATTCATGACACTGTTAAAAGATTGTTTGATTTGCAAACATATCCAAAAGAAATGTTTGATGTTTATGTTGTGGCACATAATTGCGATGACAACACCGCCGAACTTGCCAGAAAAGCAGGAGCAAATGTTTTCGAATTAAATGACCCAGATCCTAAACACCGCATCGCGTCTTATGCACTTAAACATGGTTATGAACAAATCTTGGCAACTGGAATTGATTATGATTTTTCAATCCGACTCGATGCCGACAACCACATCAATGATGAATTTTTTGATTTGATGAACGATGCATATAATGCTGGTGTTGAAATTGCCAGACCTTATGAATCTGCACTTAATATGACACAAAATAAATTTACAAAGGCGTGTGGACTTTATTACACCTTTGATTCAAGATTTTCTTCCAGAGTAAGAGAAAGATTGCATCTTGATGCCCATGTCAACGGACCTGGTTCTATGACAAAATTTCAAATAATCAGAGATATTGGTGGTTACGACACAACAAGCATCACAGAAGACACCGAGTTCTGTTTTAAAAGAATGCTTGAAGGACACAGAGCACATTTCGTTGAAGATGCAGTAGTTTATGAAGACTTACCTTCAACTTTCAAAGACACATTTTCAAGAAACAAGCGTATTGCTTCTGGAAACATAAGATTACTTGCAAAATACACCCCAAAACTTCTTTGGAAATTTTGCACCACATTAAATTTCTCTTATATAGAACAAATACTCACCTATTTCTTTAATGTGATTTGCGTCATTCTTTGCACTTGGATTCCTGCTTATTATGTTTATAATGTGGTCTATCTTTGGGCAACCGGCATCTTCACAGATGCACAGGCCGTTGCAGTGGGAATCAATGCATCTGGACTTTACAACCAACTTATCTTAATTGGAATAATTTTGCTTGTTTTATTCTTACTTGCAGGAATTGGTCAAGGTGTGCTTCTTGTTATGTTGGACTATAAAAAACTTGGTGCAACAAAACGCCGCCAACTTATGGATGGAGCAATCTTATTCCCTGCTTTCACAGTGGTTTATTGCTTAACTATGTGTCTTGGAGCATTTACAAAACCAAAATGGAACAAAATCAACAGAAATAAAGAAGCCCAAACGACTTATACAGCAATCACCAGTTCACAAGACGAAACTGTGGAAACAAATGAAATTGAACCAGAACAAACTGAAAGTTTGGAAGACCTAGAAAAAAGTGTTCAAGAACTTGAAGAAATGTTGGAAAACATTGAAGAACATAAGAAAAAAGGCGCTTAAGTTTTTAATACAAACAAAAAAACATCTCATTTTTGAGATGTTTTTCTTTTTATTTTTACAACAATATACAAAGAACTCCGCCCTTGCCTTCATTGATTATTCTGCCAAGAGTTTTGCGCATTTTGCGTTGAGCATCTGCTGGCATCATGACAATCTTAGAAGAAATGTTGTCGTCAATCATTGAATAAAGACTTTTGCCAAGAAGATTTGTATCCCAAATGCCTTGTGGGTCATTTTCAAATTTGTCATTTAAAAATGCTGCAAGGTCTTGACTTTGGTTTTCATTTCCAACAAGTGGAGTAACTTCACTTTCAACATCAACTTTAATGATGTGTAAACTTGGTGCAGTTGCCTTAATCTTAACACCAAACTTATTGCCTTGTTTAACAACTTCAGGTTGTTGTAAAACATATTCATCTTTGTTTGGAACAACAATTCCATAACCATTTTGTTCAACTTCTTCCAAAGCATTTTTAAGTTTGTCATATTCAACTTTTGCAACAGCTAAGTTTTTGATGTATGAAACAAGTTCATAATCATCTCCAATTCTGAAACCACATTCATCAGAAAGCACATCATAGAAAAGATTTTCTTTTGGAACAATGTTGAATCTTATGACACCTTCTCCCATTTCAACATTAGAAAAAGTAATAGGGTCAAAACTGTTGCTTTCAGTAAACACAACTGTGTCTTTGTTTGCATCTCCAACTTTTTTCACACTGTCAGCAAACTTTCTGATTTCTCCAACCATTTCTGTGATGATAGGATTGGAATAAGAAAGTGCCTGCAACCACTTTGGCATTTTAACCTTAACGCTTTTAACAGGAAATTCCAATAAAATGCTGGCAAAAATTTTGTCAATGTCACCTTCTTTAAGGTCTGAAACATTCATTGCAAGCACCTGTGAAGCATATTTTTCTGACAAATTTGAAGCCAATTTTTTGCTTTCAGCACTGTTTGGATTTTTGCAGTTTAAAACAATGACATAAGGTTTTCCACTTGCTTTCATCTCAGTTACAACGCGTTCTTCGGCTTCAATATAATTTGCTCTTTCAATGTCTGAAACAGAGCCATCTGTTGTAACAACAATTCCAATCGTGGAATGTTCCTCAATCACCTTTTTTGTGCCAACTTCTGCGGCTTTTTCGAAAGGCATTTCTTCATCTGACCAAGGCGTTTTAACAAGTCTTGGTTTATCATTTTCTGTTGTGCCCATTGCTCCTGAAACAAGATAACCAACACAATCAATAAGTCTGACTTTCAAGTTGATTTTGTCTGCAACAGAAATTCTTACTGCTTCATTTGGAACAAAGCGTGGCTGCGTAGTCATAACAGTTTTTCCATCAGCACTTTGTGGCAACTCGTCAATCGCGCGTTGTTTAACATTTTTATTTTCAATGTTTGGAATGACAAGTTTTTTCATAAATTCGGAAATAAAAGTTGATTTTCCAACTCTTACAGGTCCGACTACGCCAACATAAATATCGCCGTTGGTGCGGGATTTTATATCTTCGTATATTTGTTCTTTTTCCATGTAAACCTCCAAGATACCATAATTTATGAAAGCCAACTTAAAATTAGAACTTATATAAAAAAATCAGCATTAATTCTGCTGATTTTCTTTAATTCAGGGTCATAACAAAAGTCATTTAGCCTTATTTTTCAATTGTGGAAATTTCATCTGAATCCGCCTTTTCTTCTGAATTTATTGCAGTTTCTGTGTTAACAGATTTTTTCTTTCTTAATTTGTCTATGAAGTGAACTTTGTTTTCAGTGCCATTAAAAAGTCTTTGAAAATTAAATCTGTGTTTAAATAACAATAAAGCCAAATTAACTGCTAAGATTAAAATGATAAATAAAAACAAAAATCTTTGTTGAATTCCATATACGCAACAAGCATAAACCGTCATTGTAAAAGAAAAAGTAAGAGAAATGATGAACATATAATCAATAAAGAACACCAAAATAAAGCAAATGGCAAAAATTGCCAAAGCAAACCACCAACAATCAGGGTTAAATAAAAACATACCAAAAGTGCAAGCAATCCCCTTGCCGCCCTTAAATTTATAGAAAACAGGAAAACAATGTCCCAAAATGACGCCAAAAGCAGTCATGTAATAAGCCACATCTCCCCAGCCAGCAAAATAATGTTCAATTAAAAAATAACAGGCAAGTGCAGGAAGTCCACTTTTGATTCCTTCCATGGCAAGTGTAAGCAACGCTTCACCAAATCCCCTTGTGCGGAGCATGTTCATTGTGCCAGGATTTTTACTTCCAACGGTTGTTATATCTTTCTTACCAAATGCCCAAGAAAAAATTCTTGCGAAGTTGATGTTTCCGATCAGATAACCAACAAGCATGCCGATGAATAAATATAAAACGACAATCATTCTTCCTCCTTTCCTTTAAACACAAGGTTTATCGGAGTTCCTGAAAATTCCACTCTTTCCCTTAATCTGTTTTCCAAATATCGTTCATATGAAAAATTTATAAACTCTGGATCTTTGCAAAAGAAGACAAATTTAGGCGGATTTGTGTCGGGTTGTGTAACAAACATAATTTTACTTCTTTTTCCGTTTTTCGATGGTGGTTCAAAATTTAAAATTGCGTCACGCAAAATGTCATTTAAAACTCCTGTTGGAATTCTTCTTGACGCATTTTCATAAACTTTGTCCACAGTTTCCATAATGCTTGAAAGTCCAGCACCTGTAAGAGCAGAAACAAAAATAACTTTAAAATAAGACATGAACGAAAGTTTATCTTGCAAAATTTTTGTAAATGCTTCTTTACTCATTACTTTCTCGTCCCATTTATTAACCACAATTACATTGGCTTTTTGTGCTTCATGCACAAATCCAGCAATTCGAACATCTTGTTCTGACACATCTTTGGTGGCATCCAAAACAATCAAAACAACATCACTAAGTTCAATGGCAGACATACTTCTTATGACAGAATAACCTTCAACAGATTGTTTCTCCACAGAGCGCTGACGCCTTAGACCTGCTGTGTCAATTAAAAAATAATCTTTTTTATTGCATCTAAAAGGCACAGTAACACTGTCACGAGTTGTTCCTTCAACATCACTTACGACTAAACGCTTTTTACCAAGCAAACGATTGATAAGTGAACTTTTACCGACATTTGGTCGCCCAACCAAACTAATTTTTATGCCATTTTCTTCTTCAATTTTCAAATTTTCAGGAAAATAAGAAATCACTTTATCAAGAACATCACCCACGCCTTTGCTTTGAGCACAAGAAATTGGCATAGGGTCACCTAAACCAAGAGAATAAAATTCATATGTTGCAGAAACATCAAAAGTGTCAAGTTTATTGACAACCAAAACAACAGGAACTTTTTGTTTTCTTAAAATTTTTGCAACATCTTCATCTGACTGAGTGATGCCTGTCTTTCCATCAACAATAAAAATTATGACATTAGCGTTTTCAAGAGCCATACAGACCTGTTGAAAAATTTCTTCTTGAAAAACATCATCACTGCCAAGTTCAACTCCGCCAGTGTCAACAAGCGTAAAATCCTTTCCAGACCATGTTGCGTCAGCATAAAGTCTATCGCGAGTAACACCCGCAACATCGTCTACAATGCTTAATCTTTTTCCGCAAACTTTATTGAAAAATGTTGATTTCCCAACATTTGCTCTGCCGACAACAGCAACCACTGGTTTCATATATAGAGAATAACACAATGTTGTCCTAAAAATCAAATTTTTAACACAAAATGCTTTTATTTTTTATGACAACTTTTATTGGTGCAATTTTGACAATTCCCGCACATTTTTTTATGTTTAATTTTTTTAGCAATAAAAACAACAGCAAAGACGAATGCCAAAACAATCAACACAATTGAAAAACTTTTTACAAAACCAAAAATTTCAAATGCGAAAGCAACATTATAAACTATAAGTGCCACTATATATGCAGTAATCAACTGCAAAACAATGGAAATTGTTGTCCATTTTCTCCCTATTTCTTGCAAAAGCATTGATATCGATGCCACACAAGGAGTGTAAAGTAAACAGAAAACTAAAAATGCCAGAACACTTGCTTTGGATTTAAAAAACACTAAACTTGAAGAAAGCAAAATTGAATTTGAAATCAATTTATTGGCACCTACATCAATTCCGTTGAACATTGCAATTGAAGACACAACAACTTCTTTTGCCACAAGTCCTGCCACAAGCGATGCCACAATTGCCCAATTGTTGAAACCAAGAGGTGCAAAAAGTGGAGTTATGAATTTTCCAATTGTTTCCAACATGCTTCCGTGACCATCAGTAATATAAGAAAAAGAAAAACTGAAAGAAGAAAGCACCCATATAATAATGTTCATGGCAATCATGACAGAACCTACTCTGATTAAAAATTCTTTGACATTTTTCCAAAGAATTTTTCCAACCCGTTTAGGACTTGTCATTCGATAAGGTGGAAATTCTAAAATGAAACTTTGCTTTTTGCTTTTTAAAACAGTGACATCCAAAAGTTTGGAAATTGCAAGTGCCACAACCACTCCCAAAAAGTAAAGTCCCAAAATCACCAAAATATTACTTGCTCCAAAGAATGCCCCACCAATAACTGTGTAAATTGGAATCTTTGCCGAGCAACTCATATATGGACAAAGAATTGCTGTCTTAATTTTGGCATTTTTGTCATCCATATTTCGAGCCGTCATGATGGCTGTTGTTGAACAACCAAAACCCATAAGAAGTGTATAAACACTTTTGCCTGAAAGCCCAATTTTACCCAAAATATCTTCAAAGATAAACGCTATTCTTGACAAATATCCACTGTCTTCCAAAATTGACAAAAAGAAAAACAAAAGCACAACTTGTGGCAAAAATGAAAGCACCGTTCCAACACCACCAAACACAGCAGTGCTTAAAAGTTCATATAACCAAGTTTTTCCAATTGCTCCTTCCACAACACCTAAAACAGAGTTTGTAAAAAGACCAAGACAACTTTCTAAAATTCCAGAAAGAAAAGCACCAAGAGAAAAGAAAGTTAAATAAAATATTCCCGCCATTATGGATAAAAAAATAGGAAAACAAAGCCATTTGTTTAAAATAAATTTATCAAACTTGCTTTGTCCATAAACTTTATCTGTGCGTTTAGTGCAATCATTTAAAACAGTTTCAATAAAGTCAAATCTTAATTTAGCCAAGTGTTGTGTGCTGTCTTTTGGAACACTGTTGAAAAGCGTTCCTATTTCAGTTTTTCCATTGTTTAAAAAAAATTTTTCATCTCGTTCATACAATTTAATCAAGTTGTAAAAATCTTTATTTAAGTTTGTTCCTTTCAACAAATTGTCATCCAAATCTTTCAAATAAGGTAATTTTGACAATTTTTTGGGCTTTTTTAGTGCTTTTTTCAAATCATCAAGCCCAATTTTCTTTTCTGCATTAATTCCAATCACAAAAACACCCAATCGTTCACTCAACTTTTTATAGTCAATTTTATAGATTGGTTTTTTGTCTATTTCGTTTACAGCCAAAACCACATCACAACCTTTTTCCAATAAACACAAAGTAAGATATAAATTCCTTTGCAAATTGTTTTGATCGCAAATGTTTATAATTTTTCTGTCGCTTTCAAAAATCGTCTTAACAGCCACTTCTTCTTCAAAAGAAAGCGGACAAAGCGAATAAATTCCTGGTGTGTCCACAAGGCTGTATTCTTCCCCATCAGCAAAAAATGTCTTAGCCTTAGTGTCAACAGTTACACCATGCCAATTGCCCACATGTTCATTTGAACGAGTAAGGCTGTTAAACAAAGTTGTTTTCCCAGAATTTGGATTTCCAACAAGCAAAATTTCAGTCATCTTTCACCTGCACTTTATCCAGCAAACTTGCACGCACGCTTAAAAGATAGCCCCTTATTTGCACAAGAAAAACTTTTTTTGAAAGCGAAGTTGCAACAATTTTTACTTTTTGTCCCACAGTGAAACCAAGTTCCCAAAAACGGCGTAAAACACCATCCACTGCATTGTCAAATCGACAAATGGTGTATTGCTTATTTTTCTTACATTTGCTTAAAGGCATCATAAAATAATCTATGGACAGGCTTTCATCTTTATTCTTACGACAAATAAAAATCTTAATATTTTTTCAATGAATTGTGTAAAAACATTTGCTAAACCACAAAATATTGTGTTAAAATATTTAAGGATAACAAAAGAATTGTTATAAGGAGAAATTAAAATGAAATGTATATATTGCCAATGTGAAGAAAGCAAAGTTTTAGATTCAAGAAGCACAGAAGAAACAAATTCAATCAGAAGAAGACGCGAATGTCTTGGATGTGGAAAAAGATTTACAACCTATGAAACAATTGAAACTGTGCCAATTTTGGTAGTTAAAAAAGATGGAAGTCGCCAAGCATTTAACATTGAAAAAATCAGAAGCGGAATGATAAGGGCTTGTGAAAAACGCCCTGTTTCCATCTCTCAAATTGACACCATGGCAGAAGATATTGAAAAACAAATTCAAAATTCTTTAAGACAAGAAATTCCATCACAAGAAATTGGAGAACTTGTTATGCAAAAACTTAAAGCAGTTGACGAAATTGCCTATGTTCGCTTTGCATCTGTCTATCGTCAATTTAAAGATGTTACAAACTTTATTAAACTCATCACAGAAATGTAATTTCATGATTTACAAACTTTTTAAATAAAAAACAGCCAATTGGCTGTTTTTTTATCTTGTATGAATTTCAATTCCACCCTTACCACCATTTAAGTCAGGATCTCTTCTTTCAGCAAGTTTTCTTCCGTCAACAAATTCAGATTTAGATTCTTCTCTTGCTTTTTTATTTTCCACATTAAATGATTTTTCATCATAAATGTCTTTAATAATTTTGGCAACATCATTCTTGGTCTTCATTGAATTTTCATCTTTTTTAAACATGAATTTGCGAACACGAAATTTTATATAATCCATTTCAACATCTTTTAAACAAGCAGTAATAATAATTTCAGCTTTTGTTGCATCATTTTGATTGTGACAAAACCCATTATCAACCTTGTTTATATAATTCTTTGCTATGTTAAATCTTTTATTTTGATCAAATTCATAATGTAAAAGATATGTCAAAAAAGCAAAATAATCTGTCTTACATATGTCTTCAACAAACCCTTTGTCAATTGAATTAAACCAAATTTCTCTCAATATTAAAAATTTACTTATCTTAACCATTTAAACTCCTTTGTGTTCTAAACACTAAGTCAGATTTTAACATATTTCAAACAATTTGTCAATAATCATGAAAAAAACAACTCTAAGGTTGTTTTTTATCATTGTTATCTTTGTTTGGAGAACTTAAAATATATGGATTGTTTTTGTTCCCAGGATTAGAAAACAGTTCAACCAGCACAGTGTCTTCACCCACTTTGCAAATCTGACAAAGGGGAATGAAAAGTTCTGTTCCACCTTTAAAAACATTCCAAAATGACTTTTCGCCAGGAACAACAATTCCCTGAATGCAACCATTTTCCAAATTAAAAACTATGTCAACAATATGTCCCAGTCTTCGACCGTCAACAACATTGACAACTTCTTTACACCTAAGTTCCAAAAATGATGTGTCCATGTTTGAAATATATGTCACATTATGTCAAAAAAGACTAAATCAACTGAAAAATTTTATTTTCTTTTCAATCATTTCATCAATGCGGTCGATGTAATCGCCTATAAATTTGCAGTTTGGTTCGCGCTCTATGCGGTTCTGCAAATTAAACACACGCTTAGAAATTGCCCCAGCACCTATTCCAATGACTGATGAAACATCTTCCATGCTGTCTATGTTGAATATGCACACAGTGTCATCACGAAAATAACCGACATTTTCCAAGCCACCAATTTGATGTTTTTGACGATAGATGTAATACGGTTTATAACCATTTTCAATTAAAGTTTTTTCAGCATAATCAACCATTTTGACAACATCATTTTTAAACTTAATTTCTTCGCCTTTAATTTTTGCCGCATTTTTAACTGACAAAGTATGAACAGTAATGTTATGCGGATAAAGTTCCAAAAGGGTGCTTATGGTGCGTTTAAATATGCCAAAGCGTTCTTCTGACAGCCCTGCAATTATGTCCATGTTTACATTAAAATCAAACTCCATAGCCAACATATAAGCATCTAAAACTTGTTTATTTGTGGTTTTTCTGCCAATTCTTTTAAGAGTAGTTTCGCAAAAAGTTTGTGGATTAATGGAAATGCGTGTGACACCGTATTTCTTTAAAACTTCCAATTTTTCACGAGTAATTGTGTCTGCTCTGCCACATTCAACAGTAAATTCAGTGACAGGATAAGAAATTTGTGACAACAATTTTTCCAATTGCTCGGCAGTCAAAACAGTTGGTGTGCCACCGCCAATGTAAATGGTGCGAACAATATAAGCCTGTTCGGTTATCATCTTTTTAACCGCTTCAAGTTCTTTTAAAACCGCATCCAAATAAAGTTCAACTTTGTCCTTAACTGTGCAAAGTTCGTTGGAAATAAACGAACAGTAATTGCAACGCGATGGGCAAATAGGAATGTTTATAAACAAATCAACCAATTTGTCATTTTTGATTATGCACTTTTGATTTTTCAAAATTTGCATAACAAGTTTGGCTTTATCAGAAGAAACATGATAATCTCTCACCAACATTTCAGAAATCAAATGTGGTTTAACTTCCCCGCGTTCCACAAGGTCACGCGCAAATTTTGTTGGTCTTACTCCGGTAAGAGAACCCCAAGGAAGCGACTTTTTGGAAACAAAAGTCAAAACTTCATAAAGATGATTTTTTAAATTTCGTTTAGTCAAACTTTTTTTAAAAAGCATATTGTCCGTTTCTGGCAAAACATAATCCTTTTGAAATTGTTTTGACTGTTCACCATAATCCAAAACAATGGTGCTTAAAAGCAAATTGCCATTTGATTCAATTTTATGCTCCACAGAAAAAGGCTGGTCACTTTCGTCATAAAACAGATTGACCAAATCTTGCAAATCTTTTTCATATTCATTATAAGAGCATAACAATTTCATCATTCACTCCTGTAAACTTTAATGACATTTTTAATTTGTTCAAAATTATTTATTATAGTGTTTAATTCGTCTTTATTTGAAATTTGAACAGTTATTTCAAACACAAGTTCGCCATTGATTTCTTTATAAGCAAAGGCTTTCAAATTGTTTTTCAAAGCACGAGAAGCATTGTTTAAAGCATTGACAACCGAATTGGAATTTTCTGCAACAACTTTGACTGTGGCAATGAAGTTTGCAACCACACTGTCTTGCCATTCTGCTTTAATCAATCTTTCTTGTTCTAAGTGTTTTAAATTTGGACATTCTGCTCGATGAATAGTCACACCACGACCATGTGAAATGTAACCAATGATTTCATCACCAGTAACTGGACTGCAACATCCTGCATAACGAATCAAAAGTCCACTGTCGCCATCAATTAAAACACCTTCTTTATTTCTTTCAACTCTGATGGTGTTCGATTTAAGTTGAGTTGATTTTTCTTTGCTGTAAAGATTGATAAGTCTGCCAATTACACTTCCTGCTGACAAACTTCCTGCACCAATTTCCGCGTAAAGAACATCCAAATCATCAATCATCATATTTTTGGCAATTTGAAGCAGATATTCTTCTTTGGAAGTCTTAGTGAATGTAAGATTTCTTGCTTTAATTTGCTGTTCAACAATCGCCTTTCCAATACGGATGTTTTCGTCTTTAAGTTCACTCTTAAAAAATGCTTTAATCTTAGACCTTGCACTTGAAGTTTTAACATAAGAAAGCCAATCACGAGATGGACCTTTGCTGTGCTGATTTGTCAAAATTTCAATTACATCCCCATTTGAAAGCGTGGTTGTAATTGGAACAATTTTTCCATTTATCTTTGCACCAACACAGTTGTTTCCAACATCAGAATGAATGGCATAAGCAAAGTCAACAACAGTTGCACCAAGTGGAAATTCCAAAATTTTCCCTTTTGGTGTCTGGACAACAATGGCTTCTCCATATAAATCCACTTTCAATGTTTCCAAAAATTCATCAGATGACATTTCATTAGAATTTTCCAAAACTTGTCTGAACCATGCCATTTTTTGGTCAAACTTATTTTGCCCACGGCGTTTATATTCTTTGTAAATCCAGTGTGCTGCAACACCGTATTCCGATTGTCGATGCATGTCAAATGTGCGAATTTGAATTTCAAGTGGTCTGTTGTTGTCTGCAACAATTGTGGTGTGCAAAGATTGATAACCATTTGGTTTTGGATTAGCAATGTAATCTTTCACCCTTCCAGGAATTGGTTTATAAATGGCATGAATTTTTCCAAGCACCGCATAGCAATCTTCCACAGAATCAACAAGCACTCTCATGGCAATAAGGTCATAAACTTTTCCAAGTGTTATGTTTTTTCTGACCAACTTTTTATAGACACTTGAAAAGTGTTTTTGTCGTCCTTGAATTTCACCTTTCTTGCCAATTTCTTCCAAAATTTGTTGCAATTTTTTGCGAGTAAGTTCCATTTGCTTTTGGTTATCATCTGCTTTCAAAAGAGCATTATTTTTCAACTGTTCAAAAGCAACTGGTTCCAAAAGTTCAAAACAAAGGTCTTCATAACTTCCTTTAAATTTTGAAAGTCCCAATCTTTCTGCCAAAGGTGCAAAGATGTCTTTAACCATATTGACAAAACGATTTTCTTGTTCGCTCATAGGATTATGTATTTGTTGCAAATCATAAAGAATAGTCGCAAATTTGACAATGACAACCCTAAGGTCTTGACAAATGGCGACAAACATTCTTCTGATATCTTCTGCTTCTCCACCTTTTGCCAAAGCATCCACATCTTTCAAAATTTTGAAAGTTTCGTAAATTTTTTGCTGCTCGGCATTCAATTTTCCTTTCAAGCCGTCTGCATTTTTTTCTTCAAATTTTGAAAACTGAAAAAGCACATAAGGCACAAGAAATTCGTTTTGAATGTGATATTCAATCATGGTGTCAATCACAAATTCCAATCTAGGTTGATTGATTCTTTTGTCAAGACACAAAGAAATAATTTCTTCGTCTTTTTGATTTAACTTAAAATTTTGTTTAATTTTATTTAAAAGATTTTCCATCAGTTTTTCTCCGTTGATTTTTTAATCAATAAAAGTTTGTTGTAAAGCAAAGAGTCTGTTAAAGATTTTTTTACATTTTTATTTTGTGTAATTTGAAGATAAGTTTCCCCACCAACTGAAATTAATTCCAATTGTTTAAAAACCAAAAATGCCACAAAAAATGTGTCAAAATTGATGTTTTCTTTCATTTTTTGCTGATAAACATCAAAAATAGTGTAACAATTGGCAAAATTTCTTGAAGTCAAAACTTTAAAAACTTTGGCAAAAGTTTCTCTTGAAAGGTCAAGATTGGCATATCTTTCAGTGTCCATAGTTCTTTCTACAGGAAGGTAAATCTCTGCTTTTGTCACGGTTTGAAGTTCGGCTATAAAACTTTCATCCAAAACAGGAGAAAGAAAGACAATGTGATTAAAATTCTTTGCCCAATCTGTTCCTATTGGCGAAAGAAGCAAACTGTTGAAACCACTGCATTCTTCATCAAAAATTCCGATATGATAGATGTTGTCTTTTGAAAAACTTTTGGAAAAATTGACAAAATCATAAGCCGAATAACACACAAATGCTGTGCCAAAAACACTGTGTTGAGTTCTTGCAACAAACTGCAAAAATTGGTCTTTTAAAAAATAAGAAAATTTTGCTGGTCTGTTGTCTTTAAATTCAAGTTGTTGATATTGAATTGGATAAGTGAACATGTGAGCATTTTCCACAATAAAACTTCCCATGTCAAATTCATCGACTACACCTTTTTTGCCTTCACCTTGAAATTCAAAAATAAAAGATTTATATCTTGCAAATTTTAAAGCATTATAACTCTGAGTAAAATTGAAATAGATAAGTTCCAAATCATCAATTTTAACATCACAATGAGTTGGACAATATTTTCTAGGTTTAATCTCAACATTCTCTGCACTTATTCTAAATTTAGGACGAGAATTTCCGCAACCAAAAGGTTCCAACATTTTTAATTCTTCCAGAAATTGGTCAGTAATTTCACTTGATTTTATGTCAAGATCATAATATTTAATTGGCATAAAGACTTTGTCATTTACTTTTTCAAAAACAAAAGAATTAACTCTGTTGCAAAAGTCTTCATAATTTTTTCTTTTAAGTGTAAGCCCAGCAGCCATAGTATGCCCACCAAAAGTTTCCAGTATATCTGGCATGCTTGACAAAAGTTCATGAATATTTATGTCATCAATACTTCTTCCAGAACCATGCAAAATGTCGCCTACCTGTGAAAATAAAAATACAGGTCGATTATACATTTCCACCAATCTTGCACATGCAATTCCCAAAATTCCTTGGTCCCAAACTTTGGAAGCAAGACAAATAACACGCTTCGAAGAAAGGTCAATTTTAGAAATGGCTTTCTGGCAATCTTCCATTATTTTTGAAGAAAGTTCTTGTCGCTTTTGATTATGTTTTTTAATTTTGTCAATGTAAGATAAAGCCACTGCAACATCTTCTGTCATGTAAAGCATAAGACTGTCTGCGGCATCTCCCATTCTTCCAGACGAATTAATTTTAGGTGCAATTTTAAAAGCAATGTCAGTTGAAGTGACACTTGAAAGTGACAATTTGTTGTCTTTAAACAAAAGTTTAAGCCCAACAGGCAATTTATCCAAACTTTTAAGCCCGCGTTTAACAATGTTTCTGTTTTCACCTGTAAGTGAAACAATGTCAGCAATGGTGGCAATCGCCGCAATTGGCAAAAATTCTTCCGCTTTTTTTTGACCTAAAAGTGCTTCTGAAATTTTGTAAGCCAAACCTGTTCCGCACAATTCTGTAAAAGGATAGTCCTGACCTTCAATTTTTGCATTTAAAACAATTGTGTCTGGAAGCACATCAGGAATTTCATGATGGTCAGTTACACAAATCTCTATGCCTTTTTCCTTGGCATACCTAACTTCATTTGCACAAGAAATACCACAGTCAACTGTGATAATCAAATCAGGTGCAAATTTTTTTTCAATTTTGTCAATAACATCGCATGTTAAACCATAACCGTCAACATAACGATTAGGAAGATAATATTGTGCATCGATACCCAGTTTTTTGAGTGTTTTAAGCATTATGGCAGTGGCACTTATTCCATCCACATCATAGTCGCCAAAAATAAGCACCTTGTCACCAAGTTGTTTTGCCAAATGTATTCTTTCGCACAACTGCTTCATGTTTTTGATTAAAAACGGGTCAAGCAGTTTTCCCACTGAAAGATATTCTTCAATTTCTTGTTGATTTGAAAGTCCTTTGGATAAAATTAAATACATTGTAGTTGGCAAAACATTGAATTTCTTAGCATACTCAACACACAGGTCGGCATTTTTATTAAAAAACTTTTTGAAAATCATGTCTTAAACCTTACTTTATAAAGATATTATATAATTTTTTGACACTTTAAGCAAACAAATTTGTAAATAAATATATATATTTTTTATTTTATAATATTTTATATTTCTTTAATAAATAATTTGACTATTTCGACTTAACATGCTAGAATAATGTTGAAACTTTATGGAGCATAAATGGACAAACAGAATAATCAAAACAACAATAATTTAAGCAGAGATATTTTTTAGAAAATGTTTCTTTTACGCTGTTGTTCTGTCGTTCAAGCGGAGTAGGAGAAAACTATTCCGTTTTTTAATTAAAAGGAGAATTATATGAGCCAGATTTCACAAAACATTTACAGAACTCACACTTGTGGAGAGTTAAGAAAAGAAAATGACGGTCAAACTGTCACACTCAGCGGTTGGATTAACACCGTTCGCGACCATGGTGGCATAACTTTCATTGACCTTCGTGACCACTATGGAAGAACACAACTTGTTCTTAACGCACTTCCTGACTTCAAACTTTCTAAAGAAAGCGTTATTAAAGTGGAAGGAACAGTTCGTTTAAGAGCAGACAATAATTTCAACGAAAAACTTCCAACAGGACAAATTGAAGTTGTTGTTGAAAAAATTGAAATGCTTGGAGAATGCAAGCAAAATCTTCCATTTGAAATTGAAACAAGCCGAAATGTCAATGAAGAAGTTCGCCTTAAATACAGATTTTTAGATTTAAGAAATCCAGAACTTCAAAATAACATTATTTTCCGTTCAAAAGTCATTCAAGATTTAAGAACCGAAATGATTGCACTCGGCTTCAACGAAATTCAAACACCAATCTTGACAGTTTCTTCACCAGAAGGTGCAAGAGATTACATCGTGCCAAGCAGATTGCATCCAGGAAAATTTTATGCCCTTCCACAAGCACCACAACAATTTAAACAACTTTTAATGGTTGCTGGAATGGATAAATATTTTCAAATTGCACCATGTTTTCGTGATGAAGATGCCCGTGCTGACAGATGCCCAGGAGAATTCTATCAACTTGATATGGAAATGAGTTTTGCAACACAAGAAGATGTGTTTACAGTTATGGAAACAGTTTTGCCAAAAATTTTTGAAAAATACGGCAAAAGCAAAGTTGACCATGTTCCATTTGTTCGCATTCCTTATCGCGAAGCAATGGATAAATATGGCACAGACAAACCAGACCTTAGAAATCCACTTGTAATTACAAACATTACAAATGTTTTCAGACAAACAACTTTCAAGGCTTTTGAAAACAAAACTGTTAAAGCCATCTGTGCCCCAGCCGCTTCCCTTCCAAGACGCGGTTTTGACGAACTTACAAACTTTGCTTTGGAAAACGGAGCAAAAGGTCTTGCTTGGGTTAAAGTTGGTGAAAACAACGAACTTACTGGCCCAATCATCAAGTTCATGACTGAAACAGAACAAAAAGAAATGATTGAAACATTGAATGCAAAAAATGGAGATGCCATCTTCATTGTTGCTGATGAAGATAAAGTTTGTGCAAAAGTGCTTGGACTTTTAAGAACTATGCTTTGTGACAAACTTGGGCTTTTGGAAACAGGAGTTTACAAATTCTGCTGGATTGTTGATTTCCCTATGTATGAACTCAATGAAGAAACTGGCGAAATTGATTTCTGCCACAACCCATTCAGCATGCCACAAGGTGGTTTGCAAGCACTTGAAACCAAACAGCCACTTGATATTTTGGCTTATCAATATGACATCATTGTAAATGGTGTTGAACTTTCATCAGGTGCCGTTCGTAACCATGACATCAACATCATGCTTAAAGCATTTGAAATTGCGGGATATGACGAAAAAACAATTGAATCAAAATTTTCTGCTCTTTACAACGCTTTCAAATTTGGCGCTCCACCTCACGCAGGAATTGCACCTGGTGTTGACAGAATGATTATGCTTTTGTTGGAAGAAAGTTCAATTCGTGAAGTTGTAACCTTCCCTATGAACAAAAAAGCACAAGACCTTATGATGGGTGCACCAGGAGAAGTAACAGAAAAACAACTTAGGGAAGTTCACATTAAACTTAGATAAAAATTGGAGTAAATATGAATAAGATTGAACACTTAGAATATCTCAGTAAACTGGAATTTTCTGGCGAAGAAAAAGAAAAATTTGAAAAAGAATTTGAAAATATTTTAAAGTTTGTCGATGAAATCGCCAGCCTTGAACTTCCAGATGGTCTTGACAAAGACACACCAATAACACTTGACGAACTTAGAGCAGATGAACCACAACCAAGCATTCCACAAGAAGATGCTCTTGCCAATGCACCAAAACAAAAGGACGGATGTTACCTAACACCGCTGGTGGTTGAATAATGAATTTTTCAGAATTGACAGTTTTGCAGATTAAAGATTTAATTGCAACAAAAAAGGCAACATGTGAAGAAGTTGTTAAACATTTCATCAAAGTTTGTGAAGACAAAAAAGATTTGAACGCTGTTGTCGAAATTTTTTATGATGCCATTGACAGAGCAAAAGAAATTGACCAAAAAATTGCAAAAGGTGAAAAACTTGGTGCTCTTGCCGGTGTCCCTGTTGCCATTAAAGACAACATTTTATATAAAGGCAAAAAAATGGGATGTGCAAGCAAATTCTTGCAAGGTTTTGTTGCACCTTATACATCAACAATTGTTGAAAAATTGTTGAAAGAAGATGCAATCATAATTGGCAGAACAAACATGGATGAATTTGCCATGGGTTCAAGTTGTGAGAACACCTGCTATGGTGCTTGCCATAATGCTTTAAATCCTGATTATGTTGCTGGCGGAAGCAGTGGCGGAAGTGCGTCTGCTGTTGCTGGTGGACTTGTTCCTTGTGCAATAGGAACAGACACTGGTGGTTCAATCAGACAACCTGCATCTTTATGTGGCATTGTTGGCGTTAAACCAACATATGGCACGGTTTCAAGATTTGGAATTGTGGCTTTTGCAAGTTCTCTTGACCAAGCGTCACCTTTCACAAAAGACCTTGAAAGTTCACTTTATGTGCTTAAAATCATGGCAGGAAAAGATGCTCATGACGGCACAACCATTGATAATCAATTTCAAAAAAATTTAAAATCAAAATATACTCTTGGCATTTGTAAACAATTGATGCAGGCTTATAAAAATGCATCCAATGACAAGCATTTTGATGAAACTATTGAAAAATTAAAGACCAAATTTGAAATCATTGAAGTAGATGTTCCACACATCACCAACTCTTTGGCTTCTTATTATATTCTTGCCCCAGCAGAAGCAACTTCCAATCTTGCCCGTTTTGACGGAGTTAAATATACACGCCGTGCAGAAAACACAAAAGACCTTGAAAGCGTCTATGTAAAAAGCAGAAGTGAAGGATTTGGAAAAGAAGTTAAACGCAGAATTATGCTTGGAAACTTTGTTTTGTCAAGCGGATATTTTGATGCATATTACAACAAAGCAAAAAAAGTTCAACGCCTTATAAGACAAGAATTGAAAGAAGCGTTTAAAAATTGTGATGCCATAATTATGCCTACAACTTTTGGAACTGCGTTTAAACTTGGAGAAAAGCTTAATGACCCACTTGCAATGTATTTGGAAGATTTGTTTACAGTTCCAGCAAACATTGCAGGAATACCTGCCCTTTCTGTGCCTTATGCAACAGCAGAAAATGGATTGCCACTTGGAATGCAATTCTTTGCTGATGAAAAAGAAGAAGAAAAAATGTATGACATTGCAAAGACCTTTGAACAGACAATTAAAGGGGGTGCGTTATGAGTTTTTTAGAACAATATGATGTAGTAATTGGCTTAGAAATTCATGCCGAACTAAACACAAAAACAAAAGTTTTTTGTGGATGTAAAAATCAATTTGGACAAACTCCAAACACCAACACCTGCCCTGTTTGCACAGGCATGCCAGGGGCTTTGCCTATCCTAAACAAACATGCAGTAGAACTCGCCATAAAATCAGGCTTGTCATTTGGTTGTGCAATTTCTCCTTATTCAGTATTTGAAAGAAAAAATTATTTCTATCCAGATTTAAGCAAGGCTTATCAAATAAGCCAACTTGTCTATCCCCTTTGCGTAGGCGGACAAATAACACTTGACAATGGAAAAACAATTCGCTTAAACCGAATTCACTTAGAAGAAGATGCTGGAAAACTTACTCATCTTGGAAAAGCAACAGGTTCACTTGTGGACTATAACCGTGGTGGAACTCCACTTATTGAAATGGTTACAGAACCAGATTTATCTTCCGCAAATGAAGCAGTTGAATTTTTGAAAAAAGTTCGTGAAGCACTTATATTTGAAGAAATTGCGAATTGCAAAATGGAAGAAGGCGGAATGCGTTGTGATGTCAATCTTTCTTTAAAGAAAAAAGGCTCGAAAGAGTTTGGCACAAGAACAGAAATGAAAAATCTTAATTCTTTCAAAAGTGTGCAAAGAGCCATTGAATATGAAGCAGAACGCCAAGCAGAAGTGCTTGCTTCTGGCGGAGTCATCGTCCAAGAAACAAGAAAGTGGGACGATGAGCGCGGCGAAAGTTTTGCCATGAGAAGTAAAGAACAAGCACAAGACTATCGTTATTTCCCTGACCCAGATTTATTGCCAATTGAAATTTCAAAACAAAACATAGAACACATCAAAAACGAAATGGTTATGCTTCCAAGCGACAGAAGAAAAAGATATATGGAAGAATTTGGTTTGCCAGAATATGATGCTCAAATTTTGACATCTACAAGATATATTTCAGACTATTTCGAAAACTGCGTTCAACATTTCAATGCGCCAAAGAAAATAAGCAACTGGATTATGGTTGACCTTCTTAAACTTGTAAAAGATCAAGAAGAATTCACCTTCCCTGTAAGCGAACAACATCTTTCAACAATCATCAAAATGGTGGAAGAAAAAACAATAAACAAAACAGTTGGACTTCAACTTCTTGACAAAGTCATTGAAACCGGAAAAGAGCCTGTTTCCCTTGCAAAAGAAATGAATTTGCTTGTCACAATTTCAGATGAACAAATCGTTGACCTTCTTGAAAAATTGAAAAGTGAAAACGCAAAAGTTGTTGACGACTACAAAAAAACTCCTGAAAAAGTAATCGGTTTCATAGTTGGTTTTGTAATGAAAAACACTGGTGGAAAAGCAAACTCTAACCGTGTCCGTGAACTTATTGCCGAAAAGTTTTAAGATGTAAAAAATAATAAAAAAGATGGTTTAAAACCATCTTTTTTATTCCTTAATTTTGCTTTCTGTGTCAATTGTTCTAACTTCCGATTTTGTTGTTATTTCAGCATTTGCAACTGCACTTGTGTTATCAGCAAGATTTGATTCTTCACTTTGTATTCTTTTTTGAGTACTTTCCCAAATTTCATCAAAACTTCTCATTTTAATTTTTTTGGCTTTTTGATTCAACATTTCTTCAATGTCAGAATAATCTTCTGAATTTTCTCGTCTTATTTTATAAATGTCAAAAGCAAACTTACCAGTCAAAGCACCAGCACCTATACTTAAAATTGAACAAAAAATACTTACCTTTGAAAAATTTTCTGCTTTAACATTATTTTCAGTATACATTTCATACAGATCTGGTGAAACATTTTTCATGAATGAACATATCATTCCAGTGTCGTTTTCTTGTTTTAAAATTGAAACTATTTTTTCGCCTACTTCATCATTAAGTTTTTTAGAATTCAAAAATTCTGTTATAATGTTTTTATTTTGTTTTTGAATATTTTTACCTTCTGCAAGAGTAAAGCCAGAACCTACATTAGCACCAGCAATAACAGCCATACAGCAAACCAAACAAGCAATTTTTGATTTCAAACCTTTTCTTTTCATAATCTTCTCCATTTCTTTCATTTTAACACGAAAAAACAATGATGTCAATACCAAATTTTTAAAAATAACAGATGGATTCATCTGTTATTTAGATTCCTTTGCAAAAGTTTTTTTATATAAAATTTTGGCATTTTTAATACATTCAATGGCATCTTCTCTGCCACCAAGTTTTCCTATATTAACTTTTTTATTTTCAAGTTGTTTATAAACAGTTAAAAAATGCATAAGTTCATCAAAAATATGTTTAGGCAAAGCATTTATGTCACGATAGCAATTATAAGATGGGTCAGCAAAAGGTATAGCAATAATCTTTTCATCATGTTCGCCCCTGTCAAGCATGCTGACAACACCGATTGGATAACATCTTACAAGACTGTTCATCTTGATGGACTCACTGCAAAGAACAAAAACATCCAAAGGGTCCTTGTCATCACAATATGTCTTAGGAATAAAACCATAATTCATAGGATAGTGAGTTGCTGTGTAAAGCACCCTGTCCATAATGATAAGTCCTGTTTCTTTGTCAAGTTCATACTTAACTTTACATCCTTTTTCAATTTCAATAAACGCAATGAAATCGTCAGGTGCAATTCTTTTTTCATCAATTTCTTTCCAAATGTTCATATGTTCAAATCTCCATAAAATAAAATAGAATGCTTTTCAAGCACCCCTTTATTATACCTTATTCATGTTAAATAAGTCAATTTAAAGAACTAACAAAAATACTTCTTTAACAAATAAATTTATAATGTAATGTTTTTTAAAGACAAGATAATATAAATATTTTTATGTAAAACACTTGCCAAAAAAGTTTATATATGATAAAATAATGCAGTAACAAATAAAAATGCCGAAGTGGCGGATAACTCATCAAAATGATTTTAGAAACATAAAATTGATTATCACACTTTCGACAATAAGCATCGTTTAATCGTTGCGAAGAAACTTTGTTTCTTCTAGTGCAGACGGTGCGTCTGCCATTCCATATGGCAAAACCCAACTAAATATGCCGAAGTGGCGGAATGGCAGACGCACGGGACTCAAAATCCCGCGAGGGCAACTTCATGTGGGTTCGACTCCCACCTTCGGCACCAAATCATTAAGGAGTCCTTATGTTGGATAAGGAAAAAATAGAAATTCTTCTTGCTAACTATTCTTCTTCTAAAATTTCTGAAATGTCAAAAAAATATGATGCTTAATTCACAAATAAAAAAACCATATACAGATGAAGAATTTAAAAAGCATTCTGACAAGATTTTAGAACGAGAACTTCCTTAAAGAATTTATTACTATGACAAAAACAAAAAACTAGGATTATTTCCTAGTTTTTATTTATCACATTTAAATCTTTTTGTTTAGTTTTATTTTCAGGCTTAATTTTAATTTCAGCAGTTTTCAAAGGAAGTTTTGAAATTTGCTTTAATATATTTTTGGCATGCAAACTAAATGAATAAATATCTTTGTTTGCAATAGAACTATATGCGTAAGCATAAGGTAAATAATGTTCGCCACTGACTTCTGAATTTTTCAATGATCTGTTCAACATTTTTATCAACTTGATTTTTAAATCATAACTGTTATGAATTGTTGTTTCTTTATCATTTTTATTTAAAAAAGTTAAAGTTTGATTTGAATTTTTAGGATATTTAATTTTTAATGCGCCAGAGACATCGTGTCTTAAATTTAAAAATTCAAAGGCATCCAACGGATTTTTAGAATTTTTATATTCATTTAAATATGCATTTTGTGCATCATATAAATGTTTTGCATATGGAGTGTTATTAAACAATTTTTCTGCATTATTTTGACTTGTTTTTATATTTTCGATTTGAACAGAATTAATTCCCCAACTTTCAAGTGTGCTGGTCATAATATACAAACTGTGACTGTTGATTTCCATATTTTTAATAAGTTTTTTCACAGTCATAAATTCATTTTCAAATTCAACTATGTCATGAAGATGCAAACCAGCAATGATTTTCAAAATTTCAGGATTATTTTTATTTCCATGTTCTTCAATCAATTCAACATATTTTCGAACTTTATAATCCAATGTTTCAGCATTAAAAAGATAGTAAGCAAGAGCATCATTACAACCACTTAAAGCCAAAGTTTTTAAAGCTTCTTCAACTTCACCAAATTTTAAATTTATTTGATGATAAGATGCGAGTTTAATAAAGTCTTCATATGCATCGTTTGATCTTTTTTCTTCCAATATTTTTCTTAAATGCGTTCCCACATTGGCATTTAGTATATCATTAATTTGTATTCGTTTATCTTTCTTACCATAAAATTTCATAGCACTTCTCCCTAATGCCTTATTATAACATTAATTTATTCATATTTCAATATCTAATGAGAAAATAATTTATCTTTTTTGCAAGAAAAAAGACCAAAATAAATTGGTCTTTTTCATTTTAATTTAGTTCGCCAAAACATCTTTATTTTCAACTTTAACAGGAACAACAGTTCTGTATTTTTTAAGACCTGTTCCCGCTGGAATAAGTTTTCCAATAATAACATTTTCTTTAATACCGATAAGATTATCCACCTTACCTTTCAAAGCTGCATCAGTTAAAACTCTTGAAGTTTCTTGGAAAGAAGAAGCAGACAAGAACGATTCAGTTGAAAGTGAAGCTTTGGTAATTCCAAGAAGAATTCTTCTGACAATTGCAGGTCTTCCACCTTCTTTCAACACTCTTTCATTTTCTTCTTCACAACGAGAAATGTCAACAACATCACCAGTAAGAAGATTGGTGTCACCAGAATCTTCAATCTTAACTTTTTTAAGCATTTGTCTGATGATAATTTCAATATGCTTGTCATTAACTTTAACATCTTGACTTCTGTAAACTGAGATAACTTCTGAAAGCAAATATTGTTGAAGTCCTTTAAGACCTTTTGTAACAAGAAGATCAGCAGGGTTGATTGCACCAGCAGTGATTTGTGTTCCAGGTTCAACAGTGTCCCCATTCTTAACTTTCAAAACAGCAGGTTTTCTTACTTCATAATCTACATCGCCTTCACCAGTAATGATTGTAACGAGATAATTCTTAGCATCTTCTTTAATCTTGACTTTACCAGCAACTTCACACAATACACATTCACCCTTTGGTCGTCTTGCTTCAAAGATTTCTTCAACCCTTGGCAAACCTTGAGTAATATCAGCAGCAACCGCAGCACCACCAGTGTGGAATGTTCTCATGGTCAACTGAGTTCCTGGTTCACCGATTGATTGAGCAGCGATGATACCAACTGCTTCACCATGTGTAACCATATCTTTGCCAGCCAAGTTTCTTCCATAACATTTTGCACAAACACCATGTTTGCAACGGCAAGTGATAAGTGAACGAATTTGAACTTCCTTTATCCCTGCCTTAACAACTTGTGTTGCTTGTTCCTTAGAAATCATTGTGTTTGCAGGAACAATAACAGCCTTAGTTTTAGGGTCAACAATATCCTCAACAGCAACTCTGCCATAAATTCTTTCGTCCAAAGTTTCTTGAATGAAACCGTCAACAATAAGATCAGAAACAGTAACACCCTTAACTTTTTCGCCTGCGTCAGCAAAACAGTCTTCAGTTGTGATGACTACATCTTGTGCAATGTCAACAAGTCTTCTTGTCAAATAACCAGAGTCAGCAGTTTTAAGCGCTGTATCAGACAAACCTTTTCTGGAACCACGAGAGTTAATGAAATATTCAATAGGTGTCAAACCTTGTTTAAATGAAGATTTGATTGGTGTGTCATTCTTAACACCAGAAGCAGTTGCTTTAATACCAATCATACCGCAGTCTTGGTTCAACTGAGTGTTGTTACCACGCGCACCAGAAAGAACCATCAAACTGAATGGATTGAAAGTATCCAAATCTTTAACAACGGCATTTTGAACTTCGTTTACAGCTTCATTCCAAATGACAATGTTTTCACTGACTTTTTCATCCTGAGTAATAAGTCCACGGCGAAGCAATTTTTCATTTTCCAAAACCTTTGCTTCTGCTTCTTTCAAAATTTCAGCCTTTTCCTTTGGTTCTTGAATGTCATAAATATTAACAGAGATAGAAGCCAAAGTTGAATATTTGTAACCGATGTCTTTAATTCTGTCAACAAGTTTAGAACATTCACTTGTTCCAAATTTATCATAACAGTCAGCAACAATCTTTTTAAGCTCTTTTTTCATAACAGGTTTATTGATTTCAAGTTCGCAGATATTTTCCGGATTTGAACGATCAACATAACCCAAATTTTGTGGAATAATGTTGTTAAACAAAATTCTTCCAACAGAAGTTGTAATTCTTTTTGTGTAAGTTTTTCCATCAACTTCTTTTGAAAGTCTTACAGTAATTTCTGCTTGCAAATCTAAGTTCTTAGTTTGATAAGCATAAATAACTTCATTTTTAGATGCATAAATAGAGCCTTCACCCTTTGCACCTGGTTTCAAAAGAGTTAAATAATAACATCCAAGCACAACGTCCTGAGCAGGTGTAACAATAGGTTCACCATCTGCAAGTTTCAAGATGTTGTTGGAAGCAAGCATCAATGTTCTTGCTTCTGTTCTTGCGTCAATTGAAAGTGGAATATGAACAGGCATTTGGTCACCGTCAAAGTCGGCGTTGAACGCAGCACAAACAGAAGGGTGAAGTTTAATAGCCTTTCCTTCAACAAGCACTGGCTCAAAAGCCTGAACTGAAAGTCTGTGAAGTGTAGGTGCTCTGTTTAAAAGCACTGGATGGTCTTTAATTACATCCGCCAAAACATCCCAAACAATTGGTTTTTCTCTTTCAATCATGCGCTTAGCACTCTTGATGTTGTTTGATTGATTAAGGTCAATCAATCTGTTTATAATAAATGGTTTGAAAAGTTCCAAAGCCATTTCTTTTGGAAGTCCGCATTGATACATTTTAAGTTCTGGACCAACAACAATAACTGAACGACCAGAATAGTCAACACGCTTACCAAGCAAGTTTTGTCTGAAACGACCTTGTTTACCACTGAGCATAGCAGTCAAAGATTTAAGATCTCTTTGTTTAGAGCCTTGAACAGGTTTTCCGCGTTTACCATTGTCAATCAAGTTGTCAACAGCTTCTTGAAGCATTCTCTTTTCGTTTCTTACAATTACTTCTGGAGCACCAAGTTCCATAAGTTTTTTCAATCTGTTATTTCTGTTAATCACACGGCGATAAAGATCATTAAGGTCAGAAGTTGCATATCTTCCGCCATCCAATGGAACCATAGGTCTAAGGTCTGGTGGAATAACAGGAATTACATCCAAAACCATCCAAGTTGGATTATTTCCACTCTTTCTGAAAGATTCAACGATGTCAAGTTTCTTTGCAGCCTTAATTTTGCCTTGACCCTTAGCGTTTTCAATTTGTTTTTTAAGTTGTTCGCTTTCTTTATCAAGGTCAACATGTGAAAGAAGCACTTTAATCACTTCTGCACCCATGCCAGCGTCAAAACTTCCATAACCAAATTTTTCAACGGCATCACGATATTCTTTGTCGTTTAAAATTTGCTTATATTCAAGGTCAGTGTTTTTAGGGTCAGTAACAATATAATTGATATAATAAACAATTTGTTCCAATGTCTTAGGAGTCAAATCCAAAAGAGTCCCTATTCTGGAAGGAACAGATCTGAAATACCAAATATGAGTAACAGGAGTTGCAAGTTCAATATGACCCATTCTTTCACGGCGAACTTTGCTTCTTGTAACTTCAACGCCACATTTATCACAGACAACACCACGGTAGCGTATTCTCTTATACTTACCGCAATGACATTCCCAGTCTTTTTTAGGTCCAAAAATCTTTTCACAGAAAAGACCATCTTTTTCTGGCTTTTGAGTTCTGTAATTAATAGTTTCAGGTTTTGTAACTTCACCATGTGACCATTCTCTAATCTTTTCAGGTGAAGCAATACCGATTCTAATTTTTTCAAAGTTGTTTAATTCAAACATTCCGTTCTCCTTACTGATTTCACAGTTTTATTTTTGTTTTTTATCTTAACTATATTTCTCTACACATTGAAATTAATATTTTTCTTTCAATTCAGCACCCTGAATATCTGCTTTGTGTGTTCCAATTTAACAGAACTTTAATTTGACTCAACAGATTTAGATTCCGTTAAACATTTTTTCCGCTTCTTATTCTTACAAAGACCAACTTCGCAAAAGAGTCGCCGTTATTTAATTTTACCAAATTAAGTAGCGACAAATCGCCAACGACCGATTTTTGCTTACTTGATGTCCTAAGTGCGATTTCATTTGGTCGCTAAAAGGCGAGAACAAACGAAAAAGCGTAACTTTTGACAATCTTTGATTGGCAAAATAAGCAAAAGTGCAGTTATCGCCTATTCGTCAAAATCATCAAAATCGTCAAACATATCGATGTCATCTACGCCAGCAGGGTTTGTTTCTTCTTCAATTTCAAGTTCAACATCACTCTTTTCGTCACCACTAACATCACTGATAACATCATCAATGTCAATAGTAATCTTTTTAAGGTCATTTTCAACATCTGCTTCTGGTCCAATCTTATCTTGTTCATCTTGTGAAAGTTCTGGCAAGTCAATTTCTTCATCATTTTCTGTCAAAATCTTTACATCAAGTGCAAGAGCCTGCAATTCTTTAACCAAAACTTTAAATGATTCTGGAATTCCAGGTTCGGCAATAGGTTGTCCTTTAACAATTGCTTCAAATGTCTTAACTCTGCCGACAACATCGTCAGATTTAACAGTCAACATTTCTTGCAACACATGAGAAGCACCATATGCTTCAAGAGCCCAAACTTCCATTTCACCAAATCTTTGACCACCAAACAAGGCTTTACCGCCAAGTGGTTGTTGAGTGATAAGTGAGTATGGTCCAATTGAACGAGCATGAATTTTGCTGTCAACCATGTGATTAAGTTTAAGCATATATTCGTAACCAATAGTTGTTTTATTTTCAAATGGTTCGCCAGTTCTTCCGTCATAAAGTTGAACTTTTCCATCTTCTGGGAAATTGTTTTCTTTTAAAAGTTGTTGGATTTTTTCTGCATCCGCGCCATCAAAGTTTGGAGTTGCAACTTTCCATCCAAGTGAACCAGCAACAAGTCCCAAGTGAACTTCAAGCACTTGACCCAAGTTCATACGAGAAGGAACGCCAAGTGGGTTTAAAACAATGTCAAGTGGACGACCATTTGCCATATAAGGCATATCAGATTCAGGCATAACAATGGAAATACATCCTTTGTTTCCATAACGACCTGCCATTTTGTCGCCGACAGAGAGTTTTCTCTTTTGAGCAATGAAAACTTTAACAAGTTCATTTACACCAGGTTCAAGTTCATCTTTATCTTTTCTTGAAAAGACTTGAACATCGACAACCACACCGCCTTTTCCGTGTTGAACACGAAGTGATGTGTCACGAACTTCTCTGGCTTTTTCGCCGAAAATGGCACGAAGAAGTCTTTCTTCTGGTGAAAGTTCGGTTTCGCCCTTAGGTGTGACTTTACCAACCAAAATGTCTCCTGATCTTACTTCTGCACCAATTCTGATAATTCCGTTTTCATCCAAATTTTTCAAAGCGTCTTCGCCCAAGTTTGGAATGTCACGAGTAATAACTTCATCACCAAGTTTAGTTGTTCTGCATTTTAATTCTTCAACTTTCAAACAGATTGATGTGTAAACATCTTCTCTGACAAGTCTTTCATTAATTAAAATAGCATCTTCATAGTTATAACCTTCCCAGTTCATATAACCAACAAGGACATTTTTACCAAGAGCAAGTTCTCCATTATCTGTTGAGTAACCATCGATAATAACATCGCTCTTTTTAACTTTTTCACCTTTAACAACACAAGGTTTTTGGTTGAAACATGTTTCATCATTTGTTTTATCAAATTTGATAAGTGTATATATGTCCGTTTCACCATTTATATTTTTAATTCTAACTTCATCAGCACTTACATATTCAACAACACCATCTTCTCTTGCAAGTTGTGTGTAACCGCAGTCATGAGCAACTTTTGCTTCCATACCAGTTCCAACAATAGGAGATTCTGGACGAAGAAGTGGCACTGCCTGTCTTTGCATGTTTGCACCCATAAGCGCACGGTTCGCTTCGTTTGAGTTAACGAAAGGAATAAGTGAAGTAGCAACAGAAATAAATTGTCTTGGAGAAGCATCTACAAAGTCAACTTGCTTAGCAGGAACTTCCACCGCATAATCCTTATGACGGCAGATAATTCTTTTGTTGACAAATCTTCCTTCTTCATCAAGTGGTTCAGTTGCTTGTGCAATATAAGCATTGTCTTCAATGTCAGCCATGAAATATTCGCATTTGTCAGAAACAACACCTGTTTCCTTATCAACCCTTCTGTAAGGAGTTTCAAGGAAACCATATTCATTAACTTTGGCAAAACTTGTCAAAGTGTTTACAAGACCGATTGCTTGTCCTTCTGGTGTTTCAATAGGGCAAATACGGCCATAGTTTGTATAGTGAATATCACGAACTTCAGCATCTGCTCTTTCTTTTCTGATACCACCAGGACCAACAGCAGAAACACGGCGTTTTTGTGTGATCCCTGAAAGTGGATTTACTTGATCCATAAGTTGTGAAAGCTGTGAAGAAGCAACAAATTCTCTTAATGCTCTGTTCACCGCTTTTGGATTTACAATTTGTCTAGGAGTAACTTCTGAAAGTTCCTTTCCTTGCAAAGTTTCTCTGATGTTTGTAACAAGTCTTGTCACACCAGAACGGAAGTGGTCATATAAAAGTTCACCAACTGTGGCAATGCGTTTATTAGACAAATGTTCAATTTTGTCTACGCCACAAATATCTTCCAAAACATCAAGATACATACTGATTGAAGCCAAAATGTCGTCCATAGTAAGAGTTGTAATCATCAAATCTTTTGCGTGTTCTTTGATTGCTTGCATTCTCTTTTCTTTGGTTTTGTTATCTTTTAAAATTTCCGCCAAAACAGGATAGTAAACTTCTTCCAAAATTCCCAAACTCTTTTCATCACAAGGGAAAACATCTGAAAGTCTAACTCTGTTGTTGCCTCTGATAAGATATTTTTTGTCTGGAAGTTGAATCCAAACTTCGTTTACACCGCTTGCTTTAATTTTGTGAGCAATTTCAGCACTTGCAACTGTTCCAGCCTTAGCAATAAGTTCGCCATCAGGAGAAACAAC
Source organism: uncultured Eubacteriales bacterium (assembly GCA_949841245.1). Taxonomy (GTDB): domain Bacteria; phylum Bacillota; class Clostridia; order Christensenellales; family UBA1242; genus Caccovivens. Next base: position 30,885 of record CATKYT010000002.1, read on the forward strand.
ATCTTCAGCAATTGTGTGACCTTCCACTCTTTTTTCAATAGACAATTTTTTGTTAAGGTTATATCTTCCAACTCTTGACAAATTATACCATTGATCAGAAAAGAACCAAAGATTTAAATAACTTCTTGTGGTTTCAGCAGAAGGAACATCAGCAGGACGAGTCTTTCTTGCAAATTCAATAAGTGCTTCTTCTTGTGTATTTTGAGTTTCTTTTTCAAGAACATTCTTAACGAGTCTATGGTCACCAAACATCTTAGATATTTCGTCTGCAGTGTAACCAAAACATTTCAAGAAAAGACCAAGAGTAATTTTGTGGCGTCTGTCAAGAACGACTTTCAAAACTTCGTTTGCACCTTGTTCAAATTCAATATACATTCCACGCTTAGGAATAATCTGACCACGAAGTGTAGAATTATCTCTTGCTTTATCTCTTAAAAGATAATAGTTTGGAGATTTAATAATTTGATTTACAACAACTCTTTCAACTCCATTGAAAATGAAAGAACAATCTTCGGTCATATAAGGAATATCACCCAAGAAAACAGTATCTTCAACGGCTTGACCAGTTTCTTCAACGACAAAACGAGCCTTAACATTAAGTGGAATAGAATAAGTTGCACTTCTTCTTTTGCATTCTTTTTTGTCGTATTTTGGTGTCAAATCCAAAACAGGTTCAAGAAAATGCAATTCTGCCTTTCCAGAATAATCCACAACAGGAGAAAATTCGTTAAGAACTTCTTTAATTCCATTTGTAATGAAATCTTTATAAGATTCTTTTTGAATTTCAAGAAGTGGTGGAATATCGATATAATCTTTGAGTTGAGCAAAAGTATATCTTTCCGCTTTTCCAAATTTCTGCTTTTTCATAATGTTAGACATATTTCAATCTCCTTATAAACTTTGCGTTGTTATATTTACCATTAAAGTTCAAAAATTCCCAAAAAACACATTGCGAACATCAAAATAGTAAAAAAAAGACCTTGGAGACAAAAAAAGACCCCAAACTCCATAATTTTAAGTTAATTTTGGTAAATATTTTTGAACATCACGCATTAACTAAACGATTATAACAAAACGGTATTAAAAAGTCAACGCTTTTTAATAACAAATTTTAAATTTTTGTATTTTTTTTGATTAATTAAAGAAAATCAATGCGGATTTTGTCTGTGGTAATTAAAATAAATATAAATTTCTTCCACACATCTAAATATTAACATATTTTCACTCAAACATACAAACAATTTTAACTATATTTCAAAAAAAATCATCGCCTAAAACATTAAGCGATGATTAAATTTAAAATAAATGATCAAATTCAATTGCTGTGCCTGTGGTAGAACCAAAGAAATTAGCAAAGAGAATATAATTACTTCCACCTTGTTCAGGTCTGGTAAATGTAATATCACAGAAGCAAACTGAATTATCAGCAGGAGAGATGCTTTCAGTTATATATTGTGATTTTGGAATTTCCAAATCTCCATAACTGTCATTCAAAGCATCATCTGTGGATTTTAAAGTAATGGTTACATCAGAACTTGCAACTCCCCTGTCCACAACATTAACTTTTCCGATAATGGAAGAATCGACATTTTCAAATGAATAAGAAGCACCATTATCAAAACCAATTATTGCCCCTAAATAAGCTTTGACAGTGTTTGAGTAAACGCCGACATAAATTCCAAAGTTTGGAACAATGTCAGTGCCCAAAGATGTAATTTCAAATTTATTGCGTCTTTGTTCGTCACTTGTTGACATGAAGATGTTGACATTTCTGCTTACTGAACCAGCCAAACCACCAACTCCAACTTCGCCTTCTTGTTCATAAAGTCCACCAACTTGCAAATTGGATAATACATCAATATTTTCCAAAGTAAGTGTAGCATTGCCAGATGTGTTAATTGAACCTGCAATTCCGCCAACATAACAATAACCAATGATGTCGGCTTTTACATAAATGTCATTCAAAGCGACAGAAGCATTTATCAAACCTGCAATTCCACCCAAAGAGCCAAATCCTTTGCTTGCACTAATTGTGCTTACAGCAATAGATTGAGTGGTTTTGACATTATTAAGAACACCACCACTAACCAATCCAGCAAAACCACCAATAGCATTTGCTGTGTAAGGCATGGTTGAGAAGTTTTTGAAATATGTTCCTGAGCCAATAATTTCAACATTTGAAACATTACCTTTGCTTTCTCCGCAAACAAGTCCACCATAGTTGTAAGCATTGACAACATTTGCATCCAACATTTTAAGCGTAACTTTATCTACATATGCATTTCTGTCAATAAGACCAAACATAAGACCTGCCTTTGCACCCAACACAGAAACGACTGTATCTTTAACAGTGTTGATTGTTTTTCCATTTCCACTTAAAACACCAAAGATAGATCCAGCAAAAGAATAAGAAGTATAATCAGTTGAACTGCTGTTAAACTCATTTAAAATAATGCTTTGATTTCTTGCCACAGCATCCACACTTGAATAAACATTTTGGAATTTATAATCACCAAGTGCAAGACCTGCAACACCACCAACAATGTTAAGTCCAGAAACATTGATGTTCTGATTTTCACCTAAATCATTGTCAACAAAACTGCTGTCTGTCAATATGTTGATGTTTACAAGTGTTCCACTGTCAACTTTACCAGCCAAAGTTCCTACAACCCTTGCATTAGAGAAAGAAACCACTTTTGGTAATACAGTTAAATTCATCACAGTGCCAACAGAATTATTATTAGCACCACCAATTTCAGCAAACAAACCACCATAAATCAGTGATTCCCCAGAAGTCAATGTAATGCCCTTAATTGACATGAAGTTGCCTTCCATATAACCCATAAATCTGGTTTTGTTAAGTCTGCTTACATCAGAATATTCAGCATAATCAATGTCAGATATAATTCTGTAATATTTTTCGTTTAATCCAGTAATCTGACTGTTTTCAGATGCAATCAATGTTTCAAAGTTTTCAGCATTATTAATAAGAATTGGATTATAAATCGAGCCATAACTGTTTCCAGAATAAGCATAACTGTAAACAATTGAAACTGCACCTTCATCGCCAACTACTTCACTAACTCCAATCAAATTTCTTTGTGAACGAGCAATAATGTTTGCTGCAACAAGTTCAATTCTGCCAGTGTTAAATTCACATTCATTGAAATTAGCGTTGTCACTTGCATTGTCATTAAAGAACCAAACTGAATTTACATCTCTGCCATCAGCAACGACATATTCACCAAAATATTTGGAAATATTGTCATGATAAACCACTTCTCCGTTTACATTTTCAGAATAGTTTCCAAAGTCTTTGATTTGAAGTTCTTTAATGTCTGTAAACTGATCTTGTGGAATTTTTTCAATGCTTACATTAATAGGTGTTTCATAATCAGCATCAGAAAGATAATAACAATTTTTAATTAAACCATTGGTTTCATTTCCATTTGACCCACTTTCCAATTTATTGGACCTTGCAAAACCAAAAGAAGATGCTTGATTACTTGCCAAAACGCTGGTTGAAAAACATCTTTCAATATTTCCCGCATTTTCATATACAAATCCAGAAGCAAAGAAACCACGATGCTCCAAATTGATGTTGGAATAACAATCTTTAATGTCCCCTGTGTTTGAATATGCAAAACCTGAAATTTGATAACCAGACGAAATTCTGTTTTCAGTCCCTTCATAGAACACAGAATTTTTATCAGCCACACCGCTTACATAAGAAGTATAAATCTTTCCATTGTTTACAACAACAAACCCAGCAGTGTTTCTTACAGCAGTGGAATTTATGATGCTTGAGCCATAATAGTAACTGCTTGTAATAACACCATAGGAACTGTTTATGCCAACTAAGCCAGCAATGTTTGCATTCCCCCTGATGTTCACTTTAGAACGGGAATGTGTAAGATAAGCATTATTTGTTGCGACAATTCCGCTGATATAATTTGAAGATGCATCAATTATGTTATTAACAATCAAACTTGCACCATTCAAAGATTCTGCTTGACAATTTGTCACAATTCCGTTGTTTGTTGAAGCAAGAAGTCCAATGTTAAAGTTTTGAGCAGTAACATTGAAAGTTGTGTCAGATGAAATTCTTATATTGACATTACTTATAATTGCTTCTTCAACAATTTCAGCAAAAATTCCAATTTCTGAAACATCAAAATCATATTCCCCAGAGAAATTGATGTTAAAGCCATTTCCATCAAGTCCAGCAATGGAAGCAGTTATTGGCATAAATTGACTTTCGCCTTCGTGTGCTTGTGCATAAACACTGTCGTGCAAATCTATGTCAGAAAGCAAGATATACCATCCATCATCTTCCATAGCAATGAAATCTTCATATGTTCTTATTGGAATAGGACTGTTTCTTGTGCTTTGCTGACGAATGTTAAACACAAAGCGTGTTTTAATTTTGTCCAAACCATTTACAGAAGCGTTGTATAAACCACCATTAATGTCATAGAAACCTTCGCATTCAAAATAATAAACATTTTCTTGACTGTGATATTCTTTAAGTGCTGTGAAAGTAAATGAATCAATGACATAATAATCATTCGAGATTTTTCTTCCATTTGTCAATTGTGTGCCCATTGGATAATCGTTTACATCAAACAAATTCCAAGTCATATTTTGTGTCAAGTCATTGACAAATTTTGAAACTTGTTGACTTACTCCTGAAATTGAACTGTCAAATTCAATAAATTCACTTATGTTTGACCTAAATTCAAATGGATTACCTATTGTGATGTTGATCGCCCCATCTTCCATGCCATAGACAATATCTTCATTGATGCCATCTGTAAACATGTAATTAAGCACATATTCCATTACATAAATTTTTAAAACATGATTAGTAATTATGTTGACATTGTCCACAACTTTCTTTGCAATTGTTGTAACTTCAACATAATATCCTGCTTTGTCGGATGGATAGAAAATAATGTCATTTGTTACATTTAAAGTGAAAGTTTCTTTATCAAATGAAACAATGTTTTCGGCATTGGTTGAAACTTCCAAAGAATCTGTGGCAAAATCAAACCCATAACTTTCAAGATGCAATTTATAAGAAAGTCCTCTTGCAAGATAATAATAACCATTTTGTTCTTTCTTTGCATCAAAAACAAGTTTGGCATAACTTTCAAGTTTAGTTGTTAAATCGATATGTCTATTCTCATTTTCACCAGAAAGTTTTTTTACAGAAACATTAAATCTTACCGAAACACCATCTTCAACATTGATTGAAGGCAAAGTGTAAATCAAGAAAATTTTCCCCACATAGAAATCGTTGTCTTTTCCAATCACTTCTTCAAGTTTAGTAATCATATCTTCATATGTGAATGTGTAAACACCATTGACATAAGTCCCGAAATTTGGCACCTTTACATATTCAACGCTGGAAAAAGCATTATATTTTCTGTAAGCAAATTGGAAAGACGCAATTCCAGCACCCGCATTAGAATTTCTTTCATCATTAGAAATTGTAAATCTGTCAAACACTGCTTCAATAGGGTCAAGGTCAATTTCAAGCAATCCTTCTTTAGATGGAACTATCACTTGGTCTGGTTCAGTTACATTATTTTTGTTTGAGAAATTTCTGATTTCAAAAGAACTTAACTCTGATTCTTCCAAAGTCACAACATAAGAAAGTGTTGGAGCACCTTCGGCATTTAATTCACTAGCGAAGAATTCAATTACATAATCGCCAAATATATCTTCTTTAAATCTGTCTTTAAACAAATCACTGTTGGCATTAACCATTCCTGTGAAGTTAAATACATTTCCAGTCCTTGTAAATTTCAAATTAAATAAGGTGTCTTTATTATCCAAAATGCTGTTGATGTAATAAGACCAACTTTGATAATTTGGTTTCAATTGTTCACTTAAATTGTCATATTCTGTGTCTGAAATTATGGAGTTTAAATCAACTTTTGATGGAAATCTGCTTTGAATCACTTTTCCAAATTTATTGGTTATGCGATAGAACAACAAATCTTCATCATTCGAAGAAGTCACCGTGATGGTGTCATGGAATTCTTCGTTTGTTTTTACAATATAACCACCCATTGTTTGTGAAACAATTTTTGTTGCTCTGTCACGATAGGTCAGTTTTAAGTTGATTGAAGCGTTTTCCAAAACATAATAGAAAACAAATTTATTTCCATTTTCATCAGTAACAGGAGTTGCCAAAACTGGAACAATTTGGTAATTATCAATTTCGCCATTGACCACTTCTCCATCTTTTCTTAAAAATATAATTGTTTGAGCATCAATGTTTATTGTTGAAAAATAATCTTCACTTGTTTTGTCAGTTAAATCTTTCACTGTCAAATTGGCATTTTTTCTCAACTGATAACTTACATTTTTATATGACAAAACACCCGTTTTAGAAATTGAGAATTTTGTTCCATTTACATCTTTGCAATTTTGCAATTCATAAGATGGCACAAGATTAATTGTTGTATCATTATATCCATATATATTTACATTGCTTCCACTGGATATTGGATTTGAATTTAAACTTGCACCAGTGTAGAACATAGACATTTCGTCTTTGTTAAAGAAATTTACTACATAAACATAGACAGTTTTTGTGACATTTACATTCAAAATGCTGGACAAGTTAAGCACAGCCACTCTGCCAGAATTCAAAACAGTCAGGTTTCCGTTGGAATCCACTGTCAAAACATCTGTGTTTGAAGATGTGATTTTAATGTCATTGCTGGATGTGGAGAAAGCAAATGGATAGAATTCGCTTCCAACATTTACTGTGTTAAGATCGTTAATTTCATCTTGAATTGAAGCATTTTCGCTTCCAAGACGACCAGTCACAGCAAAATAATACATAAAGAACACATCAACATCCGTTGTTTCATCGGATGACATCATAAAAGGATTGTTATCTTTGTCATAATCCATGACAACACTGCCTTTCTTGAAAGTATATGCTTCTTGCAATTTAATGTCGTTGTCTTCATTATAAACAATTATGTAATCACCATAATATGATGTCTTAGATTGAGAAGAAACTGCAACAATCGGTCCAGAAAGTGGAGCCCCTCTTGAAAGATAAGAATATGCTTCAAAGTGATAACCAGAATAATCCAAACCATTGAAACCACCAATAGCAAAGAAAGAATTTGTCACATTTACAGGCAAGTTGCTTTCAACTCGGGTTTTAATAATCATAGAACTGTAAAAGCACACTCTGCCATCATCAATGGCTGAAATTATGTTGAATGAGTTTTCAGAAGAATTTTCAAAAATTGTATAAACTTCTTCACCATATGAAGAATTGTAAACATCATAACCTGCAATTGCACCAACATTTGCACATGCGCGCAAGAATACACGCGTTTCATTTGCCAAAATTTCAATTGGTTTAACTTTGACACTGTCAATGTAACCCACAACACCGCCGACATAGTCAACAGAAGCATTGTCAATTTTTGTTGTGTCAATTTCGCCACCAACCAACAAATTTTTAAGTCCCACTTTGTCAGATAAAGTAAATTTGTTTGTAATGTAAGAACCATTTTCAGCATAGTTTGAAATCACGCCAGCAATTCCGCCAACAAATGCTCTGTAAGCACTTTCCACTTTAATCAATGAATATGCAGAATATGCAGAATAGCCATAATATTTCAATTTTTCGCTTGTTTGTCTTTCAATTAAACCACTTGTTGCACCTGCAACACCACCAGCAAAGATTAAATCAGAAGAATTAATTGTCAAGAAATCATTGAAATAAGCCAAATTCTTTACACTTTGACCAGCAAAATCGTGTTCATAATCTTCTGGATTATCTTTTGTTTCATATTGAGTGAAATCTTGCAAAATTGTTCCATAGTTTGCACCAACTAAACCACCAACATAAACATTATAAGAAGAATTTGAAGGGTTTAAAACATTTACTGAAGACTTATTTATTTCTGCCTTGACATTTTTCAGCAAAGACAAGTTTTCACCACTTAAAAGCCCTACATAACAATTTGGAGTAACTGCTGTGCTTTCGCCAAGATTAGGTAAAGTTAAATTTAGGTTCATGCTTCCAGAAATGGTTAAATTTTCCATGGTTGCAACATTTTTCTCTTGGTTGTAATAAGCGTTAAGTCTTGCAAAAAGCCCAGAGTAATAAGATTGAACAACACCTGAACCAATGTTTTCACTTAAAACGACACCGTTGGAAAGGTTTACATTGGAAATCTTTGCTTGTGATGTTGTGCCAACAATCGTTCCGCTGAAACCAACCATTTCATAATTTTCACCTTTTTGCAAAATTCCAATTGGAAGATAATTGTCAAAATCCACAGATGACATATCAATATTTGCCTTGATTTCATAGTGACTTTTCAGGGTTTCTTCATTAGAATTTATGTCCATAAGGTCAGAAGCATTTTCAATTAAATAAGGGTTTGCCCTTGACCCATTTCTGTATTGAACATCAATGGCAATAGGAGAATTAGCAAACACATTTGGGTCAGTGTAAACTTCTCCCCAATCAAGTGGGAAGATGTAAACAGTTGCTTTAAGTTGTGTGTCAATAGTGCTTATGTCAATGCCATTCTCTTGGCATTCACGATAAAATTTTTCACAAGAAATTGTAACAACAAAATTTCCGCTTCCGTCTTTCAGGAAATTGCCATTTTGATCTTTGTAAATCACTTCAAAGAAATCATAACCAGAAGTGTTTTGAATGTTTACAGTTATGCTGTTGTTTGTGGCAACACTTGGATAAGTAATTACACTGAAAGTTCTTGAAAGTTGCCCTTTCTTGCTTGTGAAATCTATGTTTGTAATGTTTTCCATCATATAGATGTTTTCCACAGATTGATATTTTGTGGCAGTGATGGAAACTGTGTATTGTTTTGAAGAATCTCTTTGTCTTAAATTTGCTTCCAAAACCAAATCATAAGACGCAATGTCTTTGTTGACATAGGTCATATTGTCCAGATTAAAGACACCATAATTGCCTGTGCCAACTTGAAATTCGTTTGTAAATTGAACAGTATAATTAGTTGTTACATTTCCATTTTGAACAGTGAAACTCATGTTTTCTGCAAAGAACATAATTCCACTTGGAAGTGTCAAAACAATTTTCTTAGATGTGGAAGTTCCACCATCAAACTTGGTTATTGTCACAGTTGTTAAAGTGTCAGTTGTAATTGCATAACCACTGCTGTTTTTGATGCTGGCATAAAAATCAATAAATTTATTTCCTTTTGTTGAAAACGCTTCTTTGGACATACGCAATTCATATTGATTTGAATTTGCAATATAAGAATAATAATCTTGCCCAACTACCTTAGTGGCGTCATCAAACATCTTGGCAAGTTCTTCTTCAACAAAGAAATAATGATAGAAATTTTTAGAATTAACATTGTTTGCCACAATTTCAAACTCTGCTTGCATGTCAGAAGCCTGAATATTGCCTTCGCCATAATAAATTGTGTTATATCTCGCATCTCCACGACTGTTTGTAAGTGAAAAATCATTGATTAAAGAATAAGAACTTACATTGATTTTTAAAGTCAAAGTTTTGTCATCATGGCGTGTAAATGTTTCGCTGTCTACGCTGTAACCCACCAAAGTGACTAAAACAGTTTCATCTCCATTTGCGGTTGTAACAATGTTGATTTGTGAATTTCCTGAATTCACAACATTCAGGCAATTTTGGTCATATTCAGGTTGAGAAATAGATTGTGCATTTGACAAAATGTTGACAATCGCTCTGCTTCCAAAAGTCACAGAATTGGAATCAGAAGCATTTAAAATTTCCAAATCTAGATTATTTTCAAATTCAGAATTTTCGTTTGCATAAAAGTTGTAATATTTTACAGCATCATTCCCTGTGCCTGCAAGTTGCATTTGTGTAGTTTGTTCATTTAAAGTTTTAACAACTTCAAAAATTACTTGTGTATAGACACCATTATCAAGATAGATTGTATATCTTCCTTGTCCAACTGCTTTTGGAGAAACTTTAATGTCAAGGAAGAAATCAGTTGATGTGCCATCGTTTATGTAACTTCCTGTTTCAAAATCTACTACATTTCCTGTTCCGCTTTCATAAACAACTGAAATTGATTCAAAAGGATGGTCAGCATAAAGTTTTCCAAAAATCAAGTGCTTTTCGCCATAATAATCAAGATATAAAATTTCAGTGTTGCTTCCACCAAGAATTTCATTGGCACCAGCACGAATATCGCAATTTACAGTAATAGAAATTCTGTCATCATTGGCACTTTCCAAAACATCACTGACAAGATAAATGTTTATATTAGATTCACCAGTAAAATTGCTTCTTGATGTTCCCCTTATAAAAAATGTTTCATCAATGTTGTAAAGTCTGACCCCTGACTTTATACTTTCACCAAGACTGTTTTCAATTTTAATTTCATTGCCAAATTCAAAAAAGAAATAATCAAAGTTTGGAGAAGCACTTATTCCAGAACTTACAGTCAAATTTAATTCTTTCCAACCATAGTCTGCACTTGAAACTGTCGTTTCATCATAATAGTTGTAAAGCACATATTTTTCTGGAGTTGTAGTGCCATTAACCAACAACTCTTTGGGAGCAATTTTCACTTCAATGTCAAAACTTTTTAAATAATTAACACTGTCATCACCTTCAATTTCTTTTGCAAGGTCATAATAAATATGTAAAGAAGCGTTACCTTGCACCTGAGTCATATGTTCTCTGGAAACTTTATAATATTTCACGATAGGTGCATCTGAAATTTGGTTGTCATATTGAAAATTATATTCATTAAATGAAATATTGTCAGAATTTTCCTTTTCCATTTTAACATCAGTGCCATAAACTTCCGCTTTAATAACATAATTTCCCTTATATTGATTATTTGGAACAATGACAATAGTTTCATTAACATCAGAAAACTCTACATTTCCACCAATTTCATAACCACCAGAAAGTTTGACATCGATGCTTGGCAAAACATTGACAGAACTTATGGTATATAAGAAATTTGGTGCAACTGCCAAATAGTCATCGCCTATGGAATAATCATAAACACAAAGAATGAAAAACTTATCTTGAAGAGCAATACTTCTTATTTCTTGACCATCAAGGTAAAGATAAGGAACATTCCCATCATCTGTTTTTCTTAAAACTATTTTGTCAAATTCAGTTATTTGTGCGTCAACACCAAAAGCCTGATTTGTAAGTCTTACTTTGTTGTTTGCAAAATCAGCATTTTCTTTTTTTAATGTGTAATCGCTGTCAATTTCGCGTTCGGCGTCTAAATAAAAGTAAGTAACTGCTTTTTCAGTTGTGTCAGAATCAAAAATAAAGTTGTCAACAGTTGGAACAAAATCGGTGGTGTTAGAAAGATACAAAACGGTGTCCTTGTTTTCAGACATCGTTTGAGAATACTTTTTAACAAAAATTTCCACTTCGCATTTTTTTGCTGACTCAAAAGTTGTGGCAACTAGTTTGCTTGAACCACCAAACTTACCTGTTATATCAACTCTGATTTGATTGTCGCTTATGCGGTTTTGTGTATATTCAAAATTTGCAGGTCCATTAAAACTGAGCATAATTGTGTTGTTATAACCATCACGATAGTTGTCCAGCGTAAACACAATAGACTCTGAATCTCCATTTGCATATATTTCGACATAAGCCTTATCACTGGAAATTGTAATGTCGCTGTAATCTTCATTACATCCGACAAATAAGAAACCCATGAGCAAGAGTGAAATTGCCCCAATGACAGATATTAAGACTTTTCTCAAAGACTTTGCCATAAGTTTCCTTTAAAATTTAATTATTTGCCTTCAAACAACTGTTTTACATAATCTTGTGCAATGATTTGAACAGTTGTTCTTGCAGTAGGGCTGGTAATCAAGAATGCTTGACCACACCCCGCAGTTACAATGGAGTTTTGTTCTTCTTCATTGATACCGCCCGACTTTTCATAAAGTTGAACCAAGTCGTTCAAGTCACTTGGTGACAACGAGAAAATAAGTGAATATTGACAGGCGTTGATAATCGCAGTGGATTGTCTTCTGATTTCTTCCGAGCCAATGAAGTCGGAAATGTTTTGAGTAATAACAATTTGCATACCACCATATTTTCTGATACGCTTAGCCATCTGAGCCATGAAATCCAAAGCAATTGGATATTTTGGATTGATAAAGATGTGCGCTTCATCAACGGCAACAATAATCTTTCTGTTTTTGTGATATTTTTTGTTGAAATCCTTATTGTTGATGATTTCGTTGTTCAAATATCTGAAAACCAAAAGCATTTGTGCATTGGTAAGTTGTGCGTTGTTTCCAGCAACCAATGATTGGAAGTTGAATGTAACAAAGTTTTCATTAGTTTCAATGGAAGTTGGTCCATTCCACAAAGCAGAGTTTCTTCCGCCAGCAGCAAACTTCTTGATGTAAGTTTCAACTGTCATAAGGTTTCTAAGTGAAAACTCGTCTTTTGCTTCTTTAATTCTTCTTAAAATCAAATCATACAAATCGTCAAAGATTGGATAATCTTCTGGTTTAAGTCTTGCCAAGTTTGTGCGGTAATCAATGCCCTTTTCTTTATAAACATCAGTCAATAAAGAGTTCAAAACTTCAAACGCATCCGAATTAATACCTTCCAAAATAACTCTGAAAAATTGTTCCAAGAATTGCAAATGTTGAGAGAAAGAGTCATCATGTTTTTCAAATTTAGGTTTTTTCTTTTCAACAGGACGACCAAAATTGTCAAATTCTTGTTCATCTTCATCTCCACCTTCGTCTTCTGATGCTTCCAAAGATGAAATAACATGGAATGGGTTGATAATTCCATAAACAGAAGAACCAACATCAATAAACTTTCCACCAAGGCTGTTAACCAAGTCTTTATATTCGTTTTCAGGGTCAAGAATGAAAATCTTGCAATTGTCAGCGGCAAGATTTGTCAAAAGTGTCTTTGTGGCATAACTCTTACCAGAACCAGATTTTCCGATAACCATCATGTTGGAGTTAACCCTTTCGTTGTCACGCTTGAAGAAATCAACAAACACAGGATATTCATTGTCGCCTATATAAATTCCATTTGGGTCTTGCAAAGCATTGGAAATAAATGGAAAAGTTGCCGCAAGTGTCGAAGTTGGAATCCCCCTAAGTGTCCCTTTAATTGCATCTCGTCTTGAAATGTTGGAAGAAATGAAACCATCAATTTGTCGAGAGAATAATTCGGAATATTTAAATCCTTGTTGTTTCAGCATTGCTCTGACATCTTTTTTGGCTGCATCTTCACAAACAACGAAAGTATTGACATTGAAAAGTGCTTGGTTGTTGTTTTTCAAATTTTGAAGCAATCCTCTCAATGTGTCAACATGGGTTTGCAATTCAATTTGTGTGGAACTTTTTCCGGCTTTGAAAAGTTTTGCTTCCATTTCCATAATTGCACGGTCAATTTGTCTTTCTGATTCAATTTTTGGAATTGGGTTAAATTTCATGACAATTTTTGTTCTGTCCAAAAGGAAGAACTGAGCGCCCCAAGCATTTCCAACTTGCAAAGGATAGTCAGCAATGCTGTAACAACGATAACATTGGTCATCAACAAAATAACGAGCGATATTAAATTTAATTTTTTCAGGATTTGCCCAATTAACATATTCAGTAATTGGTGTAACTTCCAATTCTCTTTCATCAAGTTCTTTGCTGAAATTTGCTTTCAAGAAAACAACAAGTTCAGTTCCTTCCAATCTTCTGGAATGAATAGGATTTAAAGAATTTGCCATTGAACTTATCATACCAGAAGTGGTGTTTTCCAAAATTTCCATGTCTTTGTCATAAACCACCATATAAAAATGGTCTTTAAAAATTTTAGATTGGCGGTTCATAAATTCATAAAGCGAAACTCTTTCTTCAAAAATTGGTGCACGAGCATCAATTTCTTCCTGAGAAATTTGTCCGTCATATTGCATGTCATAAAGGACATCATATTTTTTGTTTTCGTTGTGTATGTAATTATCCAAAATCATAGGCTTGCTGATTTTAACAATCGAACAAGTTTGATCCATGTTCAAACGGCGAAGTGCGTTTGCAAAAGATTCGATGACATTGTCTTGATAATATTCGGTTAAAAGTGTAAAGAACATAGGTTGAATTTCAATGACTTGTGCATAATAAGGTCCAAAGTTAATGAAACGGTCTTGATAAATTCCTTCATAAGCAATGATTTCTTTAATGTTGTTTTTATCTTTCTTGTTGCCTTCTCCACCGCCTTTTGTAAATTTCTTTTTTTGCACTGAATATCTCATTAAGAAAACAAGAGTGGTGTAAAAGCGTTCGTTATCAGCAGGTTTCATAAACATGGAAACAGCCACGATGCACCACGCAACACCAACCCAAGCGCTGTAAGCAAAGTTGGCAATGAAAATCACAATTGCAACTGCAATAAAAATGATGCCCAGAACTAAATCAAGTCCTGTGACACCTCTGATGAATTCTGATTTAACTTTTGTTTTTCTAGGAATAATTCTAACCATAAATTTCCTCTTGAAATTATGATACTACAAATACTCCTAAAAATACAAATAAAATAAAGGAAAAATCAAAAATAAATATTTATTAATATTTAATCAAAAAATTGCCAAACTTCCATAAATAAGCGAAGAAAAATAATTTCAGAAATATTAAAAATTAATTTTTTATTTATTTTTTTAATTTTTTCGATTTAAAGCAAAAAATAATTGATTTAATTTGTTATGCACCTTCGCTTTCTCCACAATTTCTTTGGAAATAATTTCCCCTTTTGCAATAATTCTTTCATTGTTATAGCCAAAAATATCCATGTCGCTTATTTTTCCAATATAATATTTTGTGGAAAGATTAACTTTCTCGGGCAAAGTAACTTCATTTTGAATTTGCACAGAAAAATCGGAACCCTGTCTTGGAAAATTCAAATTTTTCTTTTTTGTCTTAAATTTTTTGAAAGAAATCAAAACAAAATCTTGCCCCACATTCAAAAGATATTTACTCAAAATTTCACACTTTTCAGTTGCAATTTTTTCCAATGTTTTCTTTTTAAAACAAAGATTTTTAACCACACCCAAATAAAGGCAATCTGTGGAAAGAACACGCTTTCCAAGAAGTTGTGGATTTTCGTTTAAAACCAAATCAAATTTTGTTTCTTCGTCCACCAAAATAAAGTCATCTCCAAAAGCAAGACAATCATCAAGATTTAAAAACAATTCACTTTCACTTTCTTCGTCCACCACATAATAGCCTGTTTTCTTCTTGCTTTCCAAGTCTACAACAACATTTAAAACATAACCAATTTGCTTTCCAGCATTAGT
The DNA here is from genome assembly GCA_949841245.1 of uncultured Eubacteriales bacterium. Lineage (GTDB taxonomy): Bacteria > Bacillota > Clostridia > Christensenellales > UBA1242 > Caccovivens. The sequence continues at coordinate 46,205 of CATKYT010000002.1, forward strand.
TAAAACTATTTTTGAAATATTTTCCACGGCTTTCATCCCCTTAACATTTCTCTATGCTTCATAAAAGCAAAATATTTTCAAAATCGCTCATTCGTAACTTTGTGACAATTTTCTACATATTTTGCAAATCTTAAATAAACTTTATTTTTCATATTCTTTCAACCTTTTGACAAACTTAAAAAGATGTGATAAAATAACTGAGAAAAATCTGAAAGGAGAAAATATGAAAAAGAAATCTGTCATTACAAAAGATATGACCATTGGCGAAGTTTTAAAAGTAAATGAAAAACTTGGCGAAGTGTTTTTAGGGTTTGGCATGCACTGCCTTTCTTGCCCTGTAAGCCAAATGGAAACCATAGAAGAAGCCAGCATGGTTCATGGTGTGGATGTTGAATTTTTGCTTAAAAAACTTAACGAAAATGCATAAGCAAAAAAATTAATTAAAAATAAAAATTTCATTTTTTAAATTAAAAATGCAAAAAAAACTGCCAAAAATGGCAGTTTTTTTTAATTTAAACACTCTTTAATCAACATTTTTAATTTATCAATATTGTTTTTGTTTTTTGTGGAAAACAAAATTTGATTACTTTCAATTTCAATTGGCTTGGTCAATAAATCGCATTTGTTAAGAACAACAATACGATTATTTGTTGCACCAAGGTCATCTAAAATTTTGTTTGTTATTTCAATGTTACGCTTGAAAAAACTGTCTGCCACATCCACCACATGCAAAATTAAATCAGCGTTTTTTACTTCTTCCAAAGTGGCCGAAAAACTTTCCACAAGTTCGTGTGGGAGTTTGCTTATAAACCCAACTGTGTCGGTCAAAATGCAAAACTCATTATCAGCAAGAAAGAGTCGCCTGCTTGTCGTGTCAAGAGTGGCAAAAAGTTTGTCATCAGCATAAATGCTTTCTTTGGTTAAAAGATTGAAAAGAGAACTTTTTCCTGCATTAGTATAACCGCCCAAAACAACACTTTTAATTCCATTTTTTTCACGCAAGATTCTGTTTTGCTTGCGGTTGTTTTTAATCTTTTCAATTTCTTTTTCAAGAGTAACGATTTCGCTTTCAATCTTTCTTCTGTCTAGTTCAAGTTTTGTTTCACCAGGACCACGCATTCCAGCCCCCTTTCCCCCAAAACGGCCCTGACTTCCCGCCAAAGAAGAAAGTCTTGTAAGAAGATATTTATTTTGAGCAAGTTTAATTTCTGTTTTTCCTTCGCTTGACTTAGCATTCAAAGCAAAGATGTCAATAATAAGCATAATTCTGTCAAGCACCTTAACACCAAGTTCATCAGAAAGATTTTTCATTTGCGAGCCAGTAAGTTGAAAATCCACAACCAACAAATCACAAGGATTGTCACGCAAAAATTCTTTAATTTCTTCCACCTTACCGCTTCCCATAACTGTGCGTCTGTTAAATGCGTCAACGCTTTGGCTGAAAATTTTAATGACTTCCAAATCCGCAGAAAAACACAGTCTGCTTATTTCTGCAAACTGATATTCTTTATCTCTGTCATCTTTAATCGGACAAAAAACAACGGCTTTTTCAATTTCTTTTTTGTCTACTTCATAAGTTTTACTCATGAAATTATTTTATCACAAAAAACAAAATTAACAAAGCAAAAAGCAAAATTTAGTTTGATTTTGCAAGTATTGTTCCTGTTTCTGCCGAAATAATTATGGAATAATTTTCTCCGTCAATGTTGTAAACAGTGAAACACCAAAAAATTTCTTCAAAGTTATTTGCATTTTTGTCAAGAACTCGCAAATAAAATTCTGAATTTAAGTTTTTGCCAGATTTCTTTAAAAGAATCTTTTTTTCAAACTCTTTGCAAGCAATTTCCAATGCTTTATCACTTGAAATTGCAAATTGGTTTGAAATTGCCACCATATCGACTGTTTGGTCGTTTAAACTCAACACAATTTTTTCATTTCCTGTAAGTTGTCTTTCAAAATCATACATATAAGTGCCGTTAAGTGTGTTTAATTCCATATCCACAACTTGCTTTTCTTCATCAATTTCAATGGTAACCCTGACTAATGATGAATTTGGAACAGTGTCAAACTTAATACACAGTAAAGCAAAATCAACTACATCTCCACTTAGCCCATTTGTTTCATAATCTTCTTCTCGAACTCCCGAACTTAAAGTGCAATAAAAGGCATCAGTTTCCCCACAAAAATAAGATTTAGTCCACTCGGACATATTTTGTTTCACCACTTCCAAGGTTGGTGTTTTACATCCAAAAAATGAAAAGCAAACAGCAACAAGCAAACACAAAACAAACAATTTCTTTTTCATAAAAAACTCCATAAAACTTGTTTATTAACCAAATATATGTTTGCAAATTTTTAAAAATGTGCTAAACTATTTAAGTTAAAAGGAATTTTTATGAAAACATTAAAATTTTATCTTAAAGATTGCAACAAAAATGGATATTGCCTAGGGGCATACAATTTTATCAACATGGAATTTTTAAAAGGAATTTGTGAAGGATGCAAAGCAACCAATTCGCCAGCGTTTCTTTCAGTCAGCGAAGGTGCTTTTGATTATATGGACGCAAACTTTGTGAAAGCAATGTTTGATGCCGTTAAAAAGGAATATAAAATTCCATTCTTTTTGCATCTTGACCACGGCAAAAGTTTTGACATGTGCAAAAAGGCAATAAATTGTGGCTTTGACAGTGTCATGATTGACGGAAGTTCTTTGTCTTTTGAAGACAACATCAAACTTACAAAAAAAGTGGTGGACTATGCACATAAAAACAATGTGCTTGTCGAAGCCGAACTTGGTGTGCTTGCTGGTGTTGAAGACACTGTTAAAGCCGACAAATCAATTTATACTGACCCACAAAAAGCCAAAGAATTTGTGGAAAAAACAGGATGTGACACTTTGGCTGTCGCCATAGGAACAAGCCATGGTGCCTATAAATTTAAAGGCGAACAAAAAATTCGTTTTGACATCTTAAAAGAAATTGAGAAAGCAATTCCAAACACACCACTTGTGCTTCATGGTGCTTCCAGTGTTCCACAAGAATATGTTGAAATAATAAATCAAAATGGTGGAGAACTTCAAGGTGCTGTTGGCATTCCAGAGAAATTTCTTACAAAAGCAGCAACAAGCCACCATATCATAAAGATAAACACCGACACTGATTTAAGATTGGCTTACATGGCAACATTAAGAAAACATATGAAAGAAAACCCAAAGAATTTTGACATCAGAAAAGCAAACAAATTGGCAATAGAAAAAATTGCCGAACTTGTAATCAAGAAAAACACAAAGGTGTTTAAATGCAAAGACAGAATATAAGAAGAAACAACGACGTTTCACATGAAGGTCACAGACTCAGACTGACAGATTTGGTGGAAAAAGCAGGCATAGAAAATGTCAGTAATATTCAATCTGTTGAATTTTTCTTGACATACATATTTCCGCGTGGCGATGTAAATCCACTTGCACACAGATTGCTGGACAGATATGGCACATTTGGAAACATTATTGATGCCAGCGTAAACGATTTAATAAATGTAGATGGCATAAACAAAAGAAGTGCCAAGAAAATTAAATTGTTTGGTGAATTGATGTATCTTTATTCGTCTTCCAAAATGACAAAAAGTTTAAGCATAAACAACACTGGCGAATTTTTAGATGCCATGGAAGAACTTTTGCGTTTTCACAACACTGAAAGTTTGTTTTTATTTGCCTTTGACCATGGTTACAACTTTATACAAAAACGCAGATATGATTTAAAACAAGTCCGCGAAGTCGGAATAGATCCATTGGAATTTTATGAATTTATTTATTCCACAAGACTTTCTTATTTGGCAGTCGCCCACAATCATCCAAGTGGCACAGCATTGCCATCGCCAGATGACCACAATGCGGTTCAACGAATAAACCATTTAATGATCAACCTTTCTTGCGAATTTTTTGACAGTTTCATTGTTGGCAGAGATGGAATTTACAGTCAACGCCAAGAAAGTTTTGTCAGAATTTTTGAATCTGTTGACAACATAATAAACTTTCTTCAAGCAAAAAAATAATTTTTAAGCCATGAATTAAAAAAAACACTTTAACTGTTTTGATAAAGCGTTTTTTTAATTATTTAAAATTATTTTATATTTCTCTTTATTTCAATTTAAAGAATGTGGTTGGTCGCGTCAGAGCAACATCAATTTTAAAGCCGTCCCCTTCCACCAAATCATGTTGCGCAAGGCGGTCTGTTATGTAATTAAACGCCAAGTCAGGAGAATTGGTGTCTTTACTTAAATGAGCCAAAACAATTTGCTTTGTCCCCGTCTGCACAAGTTTTTCAATCAAGTCTTTACTTGCATCATTGGACAAATGACCATTTTTACCAGCAATTCTCATGCGTGTTGCAAGCGGATATTTTTCACAGTTTTTAAGAAGCATTTGGTCATAATTTGCCTCTACATAAACCAACTGACTTCCTTTAATGTTTTCAAAAATTTGTTCTGTCGTATGCCCTAAATCTGTTAATATGCTGATTTTTTTGTCATTTTCAGTTAAACTGAAACCAAAACATTTTACATCATGCGGAACTTCCACAGGATTAATTAACAAATCTTTAATTGCAAATGTATCTGAAAAAATTTTTTTGTTTCTTTCAGAAATTTTGTCAAGTTTATCACAAAGTCCTGTTTTCCAAACTTCATCATGTGCATAAACAGGCACACCAAACTTTCTGGAAAAAACATCAACACCTTTAATGTGGTCAGAATGTTCATGCGTAACCAAAACGGCATCTATGTGATTTGCATCTACACCCAAAAGCGATAACCTTTCACAAGTCTGTTTACATGAAAGACCAACATCCACCAAAATGCGTGAATGTTCTGTTTCAACATAAGTAAGATTTCCTTCACTTCCAGATGACAAATTGATAACTCTCATGATGCACTTATTTTAACATGCTTCAACAAATTTGTCAATCAACAGTGCCAAACAAAAAAGCAAGAAGTTTAATCTTCTCGCCCTACAAGATAGTCAATTGAAACTTTGAAAAAGTCCGCCAAAACAATAACACCTTCAATATTTGGAATTCTTAAATTCGCTTCCCAATGTTGTATTGTTGATTTAGGCATCTTACATTCTTTTGCTAATTGTTCTTGAGTCAAACCCAATTCCAATCTCAATTCTTTTAATCTCTCTGAAAACTTATTCATTTTTTTATTTAATCTTCTCGCCCTACAAGATAGTCAATTGAAACTTTAAAAAAGTCCGCCAAAACAATAACACCTTCAATGTTTGGAATTCTTAAATTTGCTTCCCAAAATTGAATGGTAGTTCTTGGTATACCACTTTCATCAGCAAGTTGTTGTTGAGTTAGACCCAATTCCAATCTTAATTCTTTCAATCTTTCTGGAAATTTACTCATTATTTTCTCAATTAATAACACAATTGTGTCATAAATGAATATTACCACAATGGATAAAAAAATACTTGACATGATGCTATTGCATCTTTATACTATAAGCATTAAATATCATTTTATAAAGGAGAAAAATATGAAAATAAATTCTTATTTAATTGAAAACTACATAACAGAAAAAAATATATCACCAAAAATGTTGGCAGAAAAATGTGGAATTTCACATCACTGTATGAAACAAATTTTAAGTGGAGATTGCAAAGTCAAGATTGACAAACTTTATAAACTTTGTGCTTACACCAAATTGAAAGCCAATAACTTATTGTTTTTATAAAAAAAAGGGTTTTGAAACCCTTTAATTTTCTAAAACTTTTTTCAAAAACTGACCAGTATAACTTTCTTTGACTTTGGCAATTTCTTCTGGTGTTCCAGTTGCAACAATTGTCCCACCTTCATCACCGCCTTCTGGTCCAATGTCAATGATGTAATCAGCACATTTAATGACATCTAAGTTATGCTCAATCACAACAACTGAATTTCCATTCCCAATAAGTCTGTCTAAAATGCTGACAAGTTTTTTCACATCAAAAACATGAAGTCCCGTTGTAGGCTCATCCAAAATGTAAAGTGTTTTACCAGTGTCACGGCGGGAAAGTTCTGTTGCCAACTTAACTCTTTGTGCTTCACCGCCAGAAAGTGTGGTGGCTGGCTGACCAAGTTTGATGTAAGAAAGCCCAACATCATACAACGCTTGCAATTTTGATTTAATGGAATTATGATTTTCAAAAAATTGCAATGCTTCTTCCACAGTCATATCTAAAACATCACTGATAGTTTTGCCTTTATATTTGATTTCCAAAGTTTCACGGTTATAACGCTTTCCATGACAAACTTCACAAGGCACAGTAATGTCAGGTAAGAAATACATTTCAATTTCTTTAACCCCAGCACCTTCACAAGTTTCACAGCGTCCGCCTTTTATGTTAAACGAAAATCTCCCTGCACCAAACCCGCGTGCTTTGGCATCAGGTGTGGCAGCATAAAGTTCTCTTATAGCTGTAAACATTCCTGTGTAAGTCGCTGGATTACTTCTTGGAGTTCTTCCAATTGGCGCTTGGTCGATGTTGATGACTTTATCTAAAAGTTCGACATTCTTAATTTCTTTAAACTTACCTAATTCCAATTTGCTGTTGTTAAGCATATTTGAAAGATATGGGAAAAGCACTCCGTTGACAAGACTGGATTTTCCGCTTCCCGAAACCCCAGTAATCACTGTCATTACGCCTGTTGGAATGTCAACATTAATGTTTTTTAAATTGTTTTCCTTAGCCCCAACAATTTTAAGATAATCTTTTGGTTTTCTACGCTGATTTGGAATGTCAATTTTTTCATCGCCACGCAAAAACTTGGCTGTTATGGACTTTTTGTTTTTCATAACTTCTTCCACTGTTCCACAAGCGACAATTTCTCCACCATGCACACCAGCATAAGGTCCAACATCCACAAGATAATCTGCGGCGCGAATGGTGTCCTCATCGTGTTCCACAACAATAAGTGTGTTGCCCAAATCTTTCAACTTTTTAAGTGTAGCCAAAAGTTTTTCATTGTCTCGCTGATGCAACCCAATAGAAGGTTCATCCAAAATGTAAAGCACACCCATAAGTCCGCTTCCAATCTGTGTGGCAAGCCTGATTCTTTGTGCTTCCCCGCCAGATAATGTTTCGGCTGAACGATTTAATGTCAAATAACCAAGCCCCACATCTTGCAAATAAATTAATCTAGAAAAAATTTCTTTCAAAATTGGTTCAGCAATCTGAGTTTGCACTTTGTCCAATTTAAGATCTTTAAAGACTTCAATTAAAGTTTTCACATTTTCGTCACAATAATCAAAAATATCTTTCTTATCAATCTTTACAGAAAGAGCAGATTCATTCAAACGTTTTCCATGACAAAGATAACAAGGTTGTTCTCTCATGAAACGACCAATTTCAAATTTCATATATTCACTTGTAGTTTCTTTGTAACGGCGTCTAAGATTATTGACAATTCCTTCAAATGTCACTGTCATAAACTTTTTAGTGTTGGCATTTTCCACTTGCACTTCAATTTTTTCATCGCCAGAACCGTAAAGCAAAATTTTAATTTTATCCTTTGGTAAATCTTTAACAGGCACATTTAAGTTAATGTCATATTTTTCTGCAAGAGAAACAAAATATGCTTTCGCCATTGTTCCATCTTCACATCTCCAACCAGTTAAATTAAATGCTCCATCCAAAATTGAAAGATGAGAATTTTTCATTACAATATTTTCATCAATATCCATGGTGTAACCAAGACCAAGACAGTGTGGGCAAGCACCATATGGAGCATTAAAAGAAAATAATCTTGGAGAAATTTCTTCCAAAGTCCAGCCACATTCGGCACATGCATAGTTGGTGGAAAAAAGTTCTCTTTTTTCATCTGTTGCCACCACAACCAAACCATCTGCAAGTTTTAAAGCAGTTTCAATACTTCCAGAAAGTCTTGCCATTTTGTCGCTTTTGATTGACATTCTGTCAATGACAACATTGATTTCATGTTTAATGTTTTTGTCAAGAGCAATTGTTTCATCCAAAGTAAAAATATTGCCATCAACTTCAACACGCACATAACCACTTTTTTTAAGGCTTTCAAAAAGTTTTTCGTGTCTACCCTTTTGACCACGAACAACAGGAGCCATAATTGTGATTTTTACATCTTCCCCAATTCCGGCAACAGCATCAACAATTTGGTCAATTGATTGTTGTTTTACTTCTCGATGACAATGTGGACAATAAGGAGTTCCCACACGAGCAAACAAAAGTCTTAAATAATCATAAATTTCAGTCACAGTTCCAACAGTAGAACGCGGATTTCTGTTTGTCGTTTTTTGGTCAATGGAAATTGCTGGCGAAAGACCTTCAATAATTTCAACATCAGGTTTTTGAGCCGAACCTAAAAATTGGCGTGCATATGACGACAAACTTTCAATATATCTTCTTTGACCTTCTGCAAATATAGTTCCAAAAGCAAGAGATGATTTGCCAGAGCCACTGACACCAGTAAACACAACAAATTTATCTCTTGGAATTTCCAAACTGACATTTTTTAAATTATTTTCTTTTGCACCTTTAATTATAATCGAATTTTTCATAACTGAATTATATCACAAACTAAGCAAAAATAAAAGAAGAATGCAACATTTTTTGAGTTTTATGTAATTATAAATTTTAATAAAATTAAGAAAAATTTTGAAAAAACATATAAAAATAACAAAAAAACGGCTTAAAACCGTTTATTTTGCTGTTTCAGCATATGTTTTATCTGTGTTGTAAAGACGCCTGTAATAGTCACTTTCTTTCATAAGTTGTTCATGGTTTCCTTGTGCCACAATGCGACCTTCTTCCATAAGATAAATGCAATCTGCATAGGTTATTGTTGAAAGTCTGTGTGCAATTAAAATTATGGTCATTCGATTTTTAAGGTTTTCAATTACTTTCATAATTTCTTTCTGTGAAGCATTATCCAAAGCACTTGTGGCTTCATCAAAAATTAAAATCTTTACATCTCTCGCCAATGCTCTTGCTATGCAAATTTTTTGTCTTTGTCCACCTGAAAACTGACAACCCCCTTCCCCTATAATGCTGTCCAGTCCATTTGGAAGTTTTTTAATGTGATTAAAAATTCTTGTTTCTTTGCACAAAACAAAAATTTCTTCATCAGTTATGTCGGGTTTTATAATTCTAAAATTGTCACGAATTGTTATGTTGAATATGTAAGGAAATTGATTGACAACAGCAATGTTGTTTTTGATAAAATCTTTATTAAGATTTTCAATCGGAACATTATCAAATAAAATTTTTCCTGCACTCTTTGTGTAAAGGTGAGCAATTAAATTTATGATGGTTGACTTTCCGCAACCACTTTCCCCCACAAAAGCGACAGTTTGTTTTGGCAAAATTTCAAAGGAAGTATTTTTCAAAACATCTTTCTTGTTGTCATAAGAAAACTTTACATTTTTAAAAATAATGTTTCCTGAAAAATCATCAATCGTGTCATTTCCATAATTGTCAATTTCATAAAAAGTTGGATTAGCAACGGCAAAAATTCTGCTTGCACAAACTTCGGCATTTCCCAGAGTTATTCTAAGGTCGCCAAACACAGTGGCAAAATCAAGGATATTGTCTTTATAAATAAAGCAAGTGTAAAAGATAAGTGGTGTCAAACAATCTTCACGCAAAAGATAAATACATAAAAAGATGAAAAAGAAATTGCAAACATATCTTGCAATGTTGGAAAATTGATAAAGCGAAGAACCAACATACCATTCAAAATTGTCTTTTTTGTTGTAATTTAATTGGTCTTTTTTCATTATTTCCAAAATGTTATCCGAACAATTTAAGGTTTTAATGTCCTTAACACCACGAATTACTTCAATAATTTTGGAATTGACTTTTTCCGCAGAAGCCAAAACTCCGGGTTTATATTTTTTTAAATAATAAACACGAACGGAATAGACAATTGAAGTCAAAACAATAACTCCAACCAAAAAAGTTCCCAACCAAACATTTAAGAAAAATATGTAAACTACATAAGCAAACTTACGCAAAATGTTGACAATCTTGTTGGCAAAATCTGTAAACCTGACAGACAAATTGTCGATGTCAGAAGTCAGTCTTGTGACAATTAAACCGCTTCCCATTTCATCATAACTTTTCATCTGAATTTCCAAAGCACTTTTTAAAATGTTTTGTTGAATGTCAAGTTTAGTTCGATTTTCCAACTGTTTTTGAAAATAAGTGTTTACAATCGTCAAGATTGCTGCAAAAGAAGTAATTGCCAAACAAATGCCTGCATTAATAAGTGCTGCATCATAATCACCTGAGTTCATTATGCAGTCAATCATCTTAGCCACAAACATGGCATCAAAAAAGAAAGCACAAGAACTTAAAATTAAGATAAAGACATACATAAACAAAAACACCCAATGTTTCATGTAATAATCTTTTAACAAAATTTTTAAACCCTTAAACTTTCTTCTTTTCATCTATTGATTCCAATTAAAATATACATCAAAATGAAATCAATGTCAATTACAAATTTAAATATTTTCTTTTTTCCCAAGTCGTTTTCTCAAAATTGCAATTTTGTTTCGAAGTTCAATCGCACGCTCGAAATCAAGTTGTGAAGAAGCGATTTTCATCATAGATGTTAAACGATCAATTTCTCTTGGAATATCTTGCTTAGAAATCTTGTCTTCGTTAACTTTTTTGGAAATGTCAAGCGTGTTTTTAATCTCTTTAATAATTGTCTTAGGCACTATGTTGTGTTGCTGATTAAATTCTTCTTGCAGTTTTCTTCTTCTTTCAGTTTCACCAATCGCCCGTTTCATAGAGTCAGTTATGTTGTCCGCAAACATAATCACTCTGCCATTGGCATTTCTTGCCGCACGGCCAATTGTCTGAATAAGTGCACCTTCACTTCTTAAAAATCCTTCCTTGTCAGCATCCAAAATGCAAACAAGTTCCACTTCTGGCATATCAAGACCTTCACGCAAAAGATTAATTCCCACCAAAATGTCAAATTCCCCTTGACGAAGCCCATTTATAATTTCCACTCTTTCCATAGTGTCAATTTCCGAATGTAAATATTTAACTTTAAATTCACGATCTGCAAGATAGGTTGTCAAACTTTCTGCCATTTTCTTAGTAAGAGTTGTAACCAAAACTCTTGCACCCCGCGCAATGGTTTTGCGACATTCTTGCATAAGTTCTTCCACTTGATTTTTAATCGGCCTTATTTCAATCTTAGGGTCAAGAAGCCCTGTCGGTCTGATAACTTGTTCCACAACTTGCCCTGCGTGATCCATTTCATATTTGGATGGTGTGGCAGAAACAAAAATGGTCTGTTTTAATTTCTTTTCAAATTCTTCAAACTTAAGCGGTCTGTTGTCCTTAGCCGCTTCCAAACGAAAACCAAAATCGACAAGTGCAGTCTTTCTTGCCTTGTCGCCGTTAAACATTGCACGAATTTGTGGAATGGTCATGTGGCTTTCATCAATAATCGTCAAAAAATCATTTGGAAAATAATCAATCAATGTGTAAGGTGGCTCGCCCGCTTTTCTTCCATCAAAATAACGCGAATAATTCTCAATTCCATTGCAATAACCCACTTCCTGCATCATTTCCACATCATATGCCACACGCTGACCTATTCTTTCCGCTTCAATAGGTTTGTTTTGCTTCTCAAAGTTTTTAACAGCAATTTCTCTGTCATCCATAATTTGTGAAATGGCATTCTGCAATGTGTTGCTTCCAACTGCATAATGCGTTGCAGGATAAATTGCCACAAAACTTACTTCATTAAGCATATTGCCAGTGACAGGGTCAAACTCAAAAATCTTTTCAATTTCATCGCCAAAAAATCTGACTCTGACGGCCATTTCTGATTGGTTGGCTGGAAAGATGTCCACAACATCACCTTTCACACGAAATGTTGTTCTCGTGAAGTCCACATCATTGCGGGTGTATTGAATGGCAATCAATCTGCTGATAAGTTCATCGCGGTCAAATTCTTCCCCTTCACGCAATGCAATGTGTAAATTGTGATATTCTTCAGGACTTCCCAAACCATATATGCAAGAAACCGAAGCCACCACAATTGTGTCCCTTCTTTCCAAAAGTGAAGATGTCGCCGACGAACGCAACTTGTCAATGTCTTCATTGACACTCATAACCTTTTCAATGAAAGTGTCAGTGGAAACAATGTAGGCTTCTGGCTGATAATAATCATAATATGAAACAAAATATTCCACACGATTGTTGGGAAAAAATTCTCTAAACTCGTTGCACAACTGCGCAGCAAGAGTTTTGTTGTGAGCAATGACAAGGGTAGGCTTATTGACCCTTTCAATGATGTTTGCCATTGTGAAAGTTTTGCCCGAACCAGTAACCCCCAATAAAACTTGGTCTTTTAACCCATCTTCCAGACCTTCCACCAATTTATCAATGGCTTGTGGCTGGTCACCCGCAGGTTTATATTTAGATTGCAATTTAAACTTTTCTTCCATAACCTTATTCTATCACAAAATAAACCAAAATAAAAGAAAATTTCATTTGTAAAACGATTTTATAAACGCCAACACAAATTCCACCAAATTATTTTCATTTTCCACAATCAACTTGTCATCATGCTCTTGAATTTCAATGAACATCTCTTTTTGATGGCGGTTTAAACTTTCAAGAAACCTGTCTTTCAAATCTACACTCTTTCCATTTAATCTCCACTCATTACCCTTCATTTCTCGCTGTGTCCACGCGTCCAGAATGACACTTTTAATGTCAATATCATATTTAAACATATTTTTCTCCTTTTAAAGACTATTGTCTTAATTATATTATAATAATACTATAGGCTTATGTCAATAATTTTTAGCCCTTTTGTCTTATAATGTAAAAAAGGAGAATAAAATGGAAAAATTATCAAAAAGATTAAAAGAATTAAGACAGGAAAAGGGTTTATCACAATCTCAACTTGCTAAAGAAATCCAAGTTAATCAAACAACTATCGGAAAATGGGAAGCATGCAAACGAAGCATTACAGTTGAATACATAATCGCATTATGTAATTATTTTAATGTATCTGCTGATTATTTAATTGGTTTAGTTGACTAATTAAATTTTTAAAATTAAAGGTTTAAAATATTATGAATAAATTTGCAGAAAGATTAAAAGAATTAAGATTAGAAAAAGGCTTAACTAAAATTCAACTTGCAGCAGAAATTAAATATTCTTCTACTATAATAGGTAAATGGGAAAACAAAAAGCGAAGCCCAAATATGGAAGCAATCATTGCTTTATGTAATTATTTTAAAGTATCTTCTGATTATTTAATCGGACTTACCGATTAAATTTTCTTAAAATCACAATCTTAGCAATAGAATTGCGAATTAGTCGCCAATGTTACTTTTATGGCTCTTAAAAATGAATAATATTTTTTGGGAAAAACAAATAAGCAAATTTTCCACGAGTACTTCCAACAAGCAAGCCGAGTTTTTGTGCAAGTTGTGAGTGGTGTTTGGTCGCAGAAATGCGAAAACAAGCCAAAAGCGCAGTTTTCGCCTAGCTTTTAAATATTGCTTTCAAAATAATGCCAAACACAAAACTGACTGTTGCCAAAAAAATGCTTCTTAAAATAAGCATACCAAAAGTTCGGCGACTTTTTTTGTTGTCTGCAATAAAAGACTGCCCATTTTTCTTTAAATCGACACAATAGAAATAACCATTTTTGCTGTCAGAAACCACAAAATCAATTAAGTTGTCATTGGAAAGTTGCACCATAATGTCATCAATTTCTTCAATTGACAAAACATATTTTTTAGACAAGGCTTGCGTAATTTCTTGCGGAGAAATAAGATATGTCCGCTTTTGCTGACACCTTTCACAAAGATATGACATAACCATCTTCTCTTTTCTTGTCATAATACGCTCTTTAATAAATTTTTTCCCAAAAAGAATGTTAATATTCTCAAACTGACAAAAACCAAATCAAAGGCAATGAAATATGTATAAAAGCAAGGCAAAATCGCAAAAATAGCAATATGATTGATTTAAAATCTAAACTTGTTTTAAAGATTTTGGCAAACGAATGTGGGAATGGAAACTATAAAATTGTCGAAGTGTCAGACATCATTCTTGCACTTCCAAGACGCTATCGCATGGACAGCGAAGCAGTGAAACACATTTTAAATTATTTAGAACGCCAAGACATAATCTCAATTAAATATGATGACGACAATGTTTTTTGCCTAGCAGTTTTGCCTTATGGGTTTGAACTATTGGAAACGGAAAAACCAATTAATTTAAAAGCCAAACCAGTAAAGGAAAAAAAGTGGAATTTTGTCATGATTTTATCCAACTTTATTTCTGCACTTGTTGGCACCGTTTTGGGCATTGTAATATGCTATTTTCTTTTAAAATTGTTTTAAAAAAAGACTGGAATAATCAGTCTTTTTTTAAGTTATATGTGCATATGTGCAAACATTAAGCACCTTTCATCTCTTTTAATGACTTATGAAGTTGGTCAATGTCATAATAAGTTCTTACAAGACCATCTTTACGCTGACTAAACACTCCATCTTCGCCAATGATGAAAGAGTCAATAAAATTAACTCCACAAGTTTGACAAACTTCATCCACCATGTTGAAACCATTTACATCCGTGCCAGACGGAAATGCTTTACCAAAAGGATGACAATGAGCAACCACCAAAGAAGCAGGTTTTGCTGTTGCCATGAAACTTGTAAGTTCCAAAACACTTAAACTGACTTCGTTGTTGCTGTTTGACTTAATTCTTCTTTTGTGAGTAACCATGTTTGCAGGACTTAAAGCTAACAGAATCATGTTTTCAGAAGTTCGAAATCTAAGATTATCTTCAACAATGTCAATTAAATCAGCAATGCAAGAAACCACACATTTGGTTCCCATTTTGGCAGTGGCATAATAATAGAACAACTCGCTGAACATAGAAATCTTTTTTGCGGAACGCTCGTTAAGCCCTGTAACTCTCATAAGGTCATTTACATCAGCATCAATAACATGAGTAAAACTTTCATATTCATCCAAAAGACGATGAGCCAACGGATTTACATCACCACGCGGAAAGATGTAAGTCAAGAAAAATTCCATAACTTGGTATTTGCTCATATTATCAACACCGGCATTGCAGGCAAGGTCTAAAAGCCTTGCCCTGTGCCCATCATGAATATTTTTCTCATCCTTTTTCATCTGAATAACTCCTTTAATAATTATAATTTTACACTTATTGAATTGTTTGACCAGTGAAATTGCCTGCACTTGCTTTATTAATGAATTCACCACTTGTCCACAAAACTTTTCTGAAACTGTGTGCCGATCTCGTCCAAACAACACCATTCTCATCATGAGATAATTTTCTTACTACATAATAGTCAATGTCTGTATTTTCATTATGAATTTTTTGACCTAAACTGCCGCCGTAATTATAACCGAAGCAATTTTTCATAATACCCCCTCTTGCATCGTTGTGAAATCTTGGACGAATTCCATAAGAGTGATCAACTATATCACCCATAGACTTAAACTCTGTGCAATACTTATTTGCATAAGCACCAATAGTAGTAGAATAATTTTTAAAATTTTTATCTGTACTTCCCCATGTGCAATTAAAATTATTTTCCCAATATCTCCCTGTATCATTTTTTTGAACCATATCCTTTGATGTGATTTCTGAACTGTAAAAACTTGAACTTGTATAAGTTAAATTATTATTTTCTGCTCTCAAAACACCAAAAGTTCCAATTCCATCATTTCCTGAGAAATTTTTGATTCTATTGCTGTCATTAATTTGGTTATCTTCGGTTAAATAAGGGTTTTTAATAATCCTGTTTGATAAAGATGAAACAATGTTTTCATTATTGTCCTTAACAGTTCCATTTACACCACTTGTTGAACCTATTCTTCCAAGTCCACCTTTATTATTTACATTATAGGAAGATAAAGCATGTCCACCATCTCCGCCATAGCCACCAATACCAGCATGTCCAGCACGTGCAATGCCATTAAACCCAGAAGCAACAACAATGTTTCCACCACTTGTTCCACCCGAACTGCCATTTGTTTCACTGCCTCCATCCAATTCGTCTGGTCTATAACTGTATGAAAGTCCGTTTGTTCCATTCTTGCCATTAGCACCATTACCAGCAATTAAAATGTTATGATTGTTATAAGTTCCATCTTTGTAAGTGCTAACCGTAGCATCTGAAATATTCGATTTTACTTCTTGCCCCGAAACAATTGCATCCAAACCATTAATGGTTAAATAACTGTTTACTTCTTTAACTTTATTTGAAGCAGTTTTAATTGGTGAAACATTACTGAGTGTCATGTTTGAAATGTTTCTCATATTTCCATAAAGTGAAACATTATCCAAAATTCCAGCATTTTCATTTTTAGTAAATGCAGAATGAACATTTTTACTGTCTGAATAAACTGACCTTAAAGAAACATTGGAAATTACAATCATATCCTTTATTTTGTTGGTGTTGTTTACAAATATATGAGAATTAAGTGTTGAATTCATTTTAAACAAATAATTGTTTCCAATAATATTTTTTGTGTTGTAACCAACATTTTCATCTTGCAAATAAATATTTGCTGCCACAATAATGTTGTCAATTTGTCCAGCGCCGCTTCCAGATTCTTGTAAAACTTCCTTATTGCTTACTTCAATTCTGGCATTATATTTCTTTTCGTATTCGGTTTCATAATAATGCCCTGCTGAAATAACTCCATCTTCTTTAATTAAGAATTCATTATTTCCATCTTTTTCTCTGTAAGTCAAATTGCTGTAATTTGGATTATCTCGGACAGTAGTGTCTTCATACTGATAATTTTCAGTCAACTTTTCAATTTTATATTCAGTTTCAATTGGTGGTTTTTTCTCCAAATAAGAACATTCAAAATTTAAACTTTGATTTGCATCTGTTCTTGCAAACACAATTTCCAATTTTTCTGAATCTGTATATCTTGTATTTCTTATGCTGGAACTTATATATTTCAATTCAAGTGTTGTGTCTTTATCTAAACTATATCTGTTAAATACATCGAAATTTGGTTTATCCATTTCAACAGGTTCCATCCAATCTATAATTATTTCTTGTCTGTCAACTGTGTTTATATATTCAGCTTTGATGTCAGAAACAAACATTTTGCCATTTTTGTAGATAAACTTTTTGCTATTTTTGTGGTAATCAAATTGAACATCATAAGCAATTTCGCCTTCAACAGCTTCGGGATCTTCGGTCAATTCATAATTGTAAGCATAATATTCAACAGTCAAAGTTCCATCATAATATGAAGTAAATACAATATATTTTCTGTAAACTTCTTCTGTAAAATCTCCGCCAGTAAAATCTTCATAACAATAGATTGTTCTGTTATATCCAACTATGTCACCATCTTTCTCATATCTATCTGCACCAGTTTCGAAATAATAATCTTCACTTTTATAAAGTGGATTTTTTTCATGAAACCAGTAATACAAATTTGATTTATATGAATAT
Source organism: uncultured Eubacteriales bacterium (assembly GCA_949841245.1). Lineage (GTDB taxonomy): Bacteria > Bacillota > Clostridia > Christensenellales > UBA1242 > Caccovivens. The sequence continues at coordinate 63,722 of CATKYT010000002.1, forward strand.
GCAACTTCTTCTTTACTTCCAGAAGATGTCAATGGATAATCTAATTCATTATGTTCTATATGGTCATATACCCCATTAAGATTAGTGTTGGTTAAATAAACTTCCAATCTTCCTTGTTTGATGTTTTTAAGTTCAATAACATTGTCTGACTTGTTGTCAACTTTACCAAAACCTATGTCAATGATTTCTCCATTGTCATAAACTTTATATTCATAACCAACTTCATTAAAATTGGTGTTTTTATATTCAAGATAATAATGACTTGGAGTATATTCAAAAGTTTCTGTCACTTCATAGAAAGTGATTCCGCCAACAGTTACAGAATTATTATTTGTTACTGTTTGTGCATATTCAGCAAAATTTTCACCTGTAAACACTGCTTGGTTTTGCTTGTTGAATTCAAAGTTTTCTTTATTTCCTAAAATAACATTTTGATAAACATTGAAATAATTGTCATAGTAAATTAAATCTTCTTTATTGAAATCAGATGTTGAACTTGCAATTTCAGATTTTGTATAACTAAATGTAAAATCATGGTTTGCAATAAAGTTTAAAATATCTGCTGTGTTGACAATAATTGCCAATTCATCTGTTCCAGTAACTTTGTAAAGATATATTGTTCCATCAGCAAAATCTATATGGTAATTAAGTTGATTGCCAGTTCCACCCAAATCTCCACCTTTACCAATGAAATTTGTTCCATCAAAGCCAATGTAATGATTTTCATCAATATAAATAACACTCTTTGATGTAGCACCAATTTCTGAAGTTCCGTCAGAATTTACAATGTCATATCTATAACTTTTTAAAGTTCCATCAATATCACTTTCAATTGCATCAATAAGCCTGTCTAATTCTGAAAAAGATTTATCTTCCTTTTCTTTAAATGTAAAGTCTTTAAATTTTTCAGTTGAATTATTAATCAAATTATACTCAAAATGGTCGTTTCCACTTTCTGTATTTAAATTCTTAGAATCAACAGTAACTTTTGAGAAAACTATTTCCCCAGCATTTATTAAATAATGTGTTATATTTAATGGTTCGCCAGAAAAACTGTGATTACCTTTAATAAGTAAATATGCTCCTTCATATTCTTCGCCGTTTGCCATAAATGTAGGAGTGAAAAGACTGCCAGTTTTATCATTAGATGCATATCTTAAAACATCAATATCTAAATAAGTTTCACCATTTAAATTAAAGGTGTAACTGTTACCATTTCTTCGTTTACTTATATCTCTTTCAGTCACATTTTGCAAATCATTGACATTATTCATATTTATGTGAAGTGATTTTGAATTTGTTGAATCAACCATATCTGTAAGCAAAATATAAGTGTCATTGTTATGATGAATGACCGTATTCTTTGCCAAAATAACACTTTCAATTCTTTCATATTCAAAGTAAACTTCAATTTTACTTAAAACATTAGAAACTTCTGCATTAAAGAACAATTCTGCCGTAATTTTATATTGATTTCCTTCATTTGCAATATCTTCAATGACAAATTTATTTAATTTTCCACTGTTGTCCACCAAATTAATCATTTCGGCATTAATGGTTTGATTGTTCATGTTTTCTACATTTAAAGTAAATTCTGCAGTAACTCTAAAAGGAGAATACACATCATTGATGTTGTCTTTGTTGTAAACAACTGCAACAGACTGACCTGCAACATTGAAATCAACAAAATTTTCAATATTAATTTTTCTTGCTTTATCAATTTTATTTACAAAATTTTCAATTATTTTATTTGCACCTGAAATAGTTGATGATGAGCCTTCTGGTATAATTGAATCAACATTTTTATAAGAAGTTTCATTTGTTGGCAAGACATTTAATTCTTTCAACAATTCATCATAACTTTCAAAAGTAACAGATGAATAATATTCTGTATCACAAGCCATTCCGATATCTTCCAAAGTCAAGCCTACACTACCATAGGAAAGATCTGTACTAATATCAGGTAAGTTTGTTATATTGCTAGAGTTATAGCTGTAATAATCTCCTCTTCCAGTTCCTCCCACTTTTTCTGCTTTATTTTTATAAAAATAGTAACCAAATATCATATAATCCGCACCAGAAGTTTGTGGAATATCATGGTAATAGCTTTCTAAAATTGCATTTTTATATTTTCCATCTTCAATATCACCATTTGGTTGGTATGCTCTTGTAATCGTATCTTTCATATAAACTCTGGTTGCAAAACCATAAGAATCAATTCCATTTACATACAACTTTTCATCAACCAGATATTTACCATAAGATAATTGATGATTTTCATCATTTCCTAAAATTTTCTTTCTTTCAAATATCAAATCTTGTGTTTTAATTTTTTGACCAATAACCCCGTCATTAAGTATGTTATCTGTTGAAGTTCCACTGTTGCTAATGTGTTTACTAATATTAGAGCCATCAACAGAAGGTGCATATCCAAGACCATACGCAAAAACCTTTCTCAACAATCCTTCATTATAAACTGTTGTAACTTTATAAATAAGCTCTACTGGGACATTTGTATATTCTTTTATTTCGGGATCTCCACTTGCTAGTTTTTTATAAACAGCATTTGTTGAACCTGTTCCAAGTGCTTCAACTTTTGCATCATTAAAACATTTTTCAATTTTAAATTCTGCTGTGCCATAGCCAAAGATTCCACCTGCAACGCTGTAACCTAACTTATTGTCTGTTCCATTGTTTGCAAAATTGCCAACTCCTACCATGCCAGTGTTATATGACTTGCTGACAGTACCTCTATCTACAAAACCTACAATCCCACCCGCAACAGCGTTTTGAGTTTTATTTTTTGTATAGTTTGCCAAAACTGCGTTTACATTATATGAATCAGTTACACTTCCACCAACCATATAACCCACAAGTCCACCTGTTACAGAATTTAAAGATATATTTCCACCTCTAACTTCATTAACTTTGTGTTCATCGTTATTGTTATTGCCAATTTCACCATTAATGCGGATATTTATGTCATCAATAGTATTTTGATTTTCAGAAACATTTTGAATTATGCCAGCATTAGAAACAACTGATAATTTTGTATTTTGTGAGTAACCGACAACACCACCTGTAAACGATGCTGATGCTGAATTGGTTATGTTTACAATAGATTCAATATTTTCCATTTCAGAATTTTCTGCACTTCCAACTACACCACCAATTTTTTCTGCACTTAATTCGATATTTCCAATTACAGTAATGTTTTTCAATTTGCCATTTGTCATAGTTCTTGCCAAAATTCCAAATGAATTTTTATCAGAAGAATTATTTGTTTGTTCATTAATAATTCTTAAATTTTCTATTGTTCCTGTAAATGAATCAAACAAAGGTTTTGTTTCGCTTGCAAAAGTTAAAGTCTTTCTGTTTCCATCCAAAACAAATTCCTTTAATTTATTGGCATCTTGTGGATTAAATTCTTTGTCAAGATAATTTTCATCAGTTATATTGACATCATATTTAAGAAGATATTTATATGGCATTTGTGAAATAATCATGTCATTAAACTTTTTGCTGTTTAAAACTGCAAGATACCAATCATTTTGATAAGTGTTTGCGGTAGAACCATTTGTGTCAATCAACTCAGAATAATCAACTGCTGTGTAAGCATAAGTGCCATCTTTATTGACCACATCAAGTGCATTTTCACCACTGCCATTTTTATCTCTTGTGTAAGTTGTTGTGTTTTTAAGATAACCAAATCCATGAGAAGCAAAACCATAATTTGTATATGGTGTGAAATACCAATCAGTCAAACTTTTGTTTGAATTTTCTGCCACAATACTGTTGTTTTTAGAAATTTCTCCATTTTGTAATTTATCATAACCCAAAGAGAAAATAGTTTTTTTGTTTGTTTCATCAGAAACTTCATCACAATTGTGAACCACTTGCCCAAGTTTGGTAAATCTGTCATTAATGAAACTTATTAGTTTATCCATTGTTCCTGTTGAAAGAGCATCTGTGCGCTTAACTTGTGTCACAGAATATACATCCAGCAAATCTTTTTTAATGTTAGTGTCCTTATATGTGTCTGCTGAATATGCAAAAGTATAGATGTTTGCATCTACATAAGATTCAATTTGACCAGAAGAATAAGTTGTTCGAATTAATGAATTATAATCATTTACATTTGCCACACCAGAAGCGTAACCATCAGATGTTCCGCGATAAATCATGTCAACATCAGTGAAACATTCTTGAATCATTCCACTTCTTACAGTCCCAACAAGTCCACCAAGATTAATTGATTTTCCACCACCAACTGACAAAGTGCCGTTTACACCAACACCATAAACAATAGAGTTGCCATACATTTCACCAACAACACCGCCAAATGAAACAGAATCGTAACTTCCATCTCCGTAATTTGCCCCATTGATATGCAAATTCATCAAAAGACCAGAAACAACAGTGAAATCGACAAAATTTCCTGTATAAGTCTTATCTTTAATAGCATTACTATTTCCAATAACATTAACAAGCGAGCCATATTTGGCAACTTCATTATCGACAGTCAAAATTTGTTCGCCGTTAAGTTCAGAACTTATATCATAATGGGTTGTTCCATTTTTTTCTTCAAAAGTAATTGTGTTTGAATTTCCAACAATCACAGCATTTTGAAGTTGACCAAAAATTGGATTGTTTATAGTTTTTTCTTCTTTAAAAGCAAACCAAGAAATTCCATGTGATTTAGAAATAGAAGATGTGTTGATTTGGGTGCTTCCAAGTTCTTGTGGTCTAAGTTTTGTTCCTGCCTTTCCATCGCCACTTGTCAAACCTTTGAAGTCATCCAAAATGTTTGCACTTGTGTTTCCTGCTGTGTTTCTTAAACCAACAAAACCATTATAAGTGGCTGTGTTACCATCATAAGTTGAATCAACATTTCCATTTTCAGTTTGATAAGCAAGGTTTACTCCAGAAGAATATTTGTTTTGACTGTATGAAACTATTCCACTGCTTGAACCAACAATGGCATTAACATTGTAATTACCTACATTTGTTCTTGCTGTTGTTTCTTTGAATTTACTGTTGAAAGAAGTCATCAAAGAAGAACATTTTTGAACAACAATATAACTTGCAGAACCAACAATTCCACCAAAATTGTAAGTATTAAGTTTTGAGTTGTCATAAATAATTGTTGAACCATTTTCTTCAACTGCTTTTGGATACATCACAAAAACATCGCCATAAGTTTTACAGCCATATATTTTGTAAGAATGAGCATCATCTGCCAATTCTCCTGTTTCGCCTGCATTACCTAAATCAAACAAGCCAACCATTCCGCCAACATTAACAACAGAACCTGAAATGTTTTCATAAATTTTCAAAGCCCCGCCATATGTGACATTTTCAATGTCAATTGAACGGTTTGAATTGTTCCAATCAGTTCTTTCAACAACACCAACTGCTCCACCATAATTAATTTCATGAGCATTTGAAATTGTGTTCCCAAGAATGTTATAAGAAATGGCATTTTTAATGTTTACCTTAAAATCAGAAACAGAATTGCTTGTTGCAATGTTACCAATTAAACCACCAACATTAAATTTGCTTTGAGCAGATGCAAGTGAAGCATCACTGCTTGTTCCATCTTTAAAATCAGAAACAGAGATGTCCAAATTGCTTGTTCCATCAGCAGTTATGTTAACTGTTCCGTAAGCCTTACCAACCATTCCACCAACATTGCAGAATTTTGCTTTGACATCCAAAACACCAGCAATGTCAACGGCTTGACCCGAAATTGTCAAAACACCACCGACATTTTGATAGCCTATGTATCCACCAACTGCATTGTCATTGCTTGTTCCTGTTATAACATAAGGATAAGTTGTGTTATATTTATATAAATTTTCTTCAAATAAATCCACATGAGATTTTGTTGTCGCTTTGTTATCAGTTGAAGATTTAAAATTGTAATAATCATTAAATTCCCCAGAAATATCTTTGGATGAATCAACGAATTTACCTACATTAAAGTTTAATGAAAGTCCACCAATGGAGACACTTCCACCAATTTTTCCAGCAAACCCACCAATATTTGCAAAGCCTGTGGAAGCATTGTCCACTTGATAGATTCCACCACTTATAACCATTTTTCCAATTTTACTTTGAATGTTTACATTTGAATCAATGTATCCAAAGCCCAAACCTGCAAACAAGTTGCTGATTGTGGAATTTTGTTTAATAACAATGTTTGTGTCAGAAACATCTTCGTTTGAAATCATGGTTACATTTTCTACACCAGTAAGTTTTCCAGAATAAGCACCGACATAAATGCTTGAATCTTGTTTAGAAGATGAAACATTAATATCAATTTTTCCAAATTGAGCCAAACCAACAGTAAATGTTCCTGCTTTTCTGGACATTTCACCAGCATAAAGGCCCATATAGACATTTTCAGATTTTTCATTGTTGAATAAAATCGAAGTGGTTAAAACATTTGCTCCTTCAATTTTCTTAAACGAAACACTTGACATAACCATGGTGTCATAAAGACTTGTTTGTTCCAATTTTCCAACCAAAAGTCCAAGATAAGCATTTGTTGTGCAATCACCAGAAGTTAAAGTGATGTCAGTAACAGAAGAACCATCTTCATTTTTCAACCCACTTAATCTTGACGAATCAAACAAAATTCCTTCAAAAGTTGTTGCATCAGCATAGTTCGCAAAAACACCCGTGCCATATTCTCCTTCGGCAAGTCCAAAACCACCTTTCGCTTTAAGAGTCAAAGGTTTGTTTAAAACAACTTTAACATCTTTAAAGATAACATTTTTAAGCCCATTTGCTTCGTTGTCTGTGATTTGATAGTCAATTGTTGTTTTGTTTTTTGATGGAGACATATAGAAAGTAATACCTTGAATTTTTGCTGTTGGAGCAATGTCAACCAAAATTGAATGGTCCATAACAATTCCAACATCTGCATCAACTTCGCCACCGCCTGTAATAGGTTTTTTAACCGTTCCTTCTTCATGTGTTCCTGTGTAAGCATAATATGAAATTAAAGTTCCTGAAAAACCATTAAGACATTGATCAATTTCTTTGATGTCCACATTTGTGCTTGTAAGATTGATGTCGACATATGTTTTATCATTTTCATCTTTATTTTCTTTACCCCTTAACACAATGGTAAGGTTATTTGATTGCCCGTTCTTAATTGTTTCCAAAATTTCTTTAGTATTCCAAGCATCCCAGAACAATAAGTTTGTTTGTGGATGCAATTCAATTTGTGGGAAAAGTTTGTCTTGTTTATGTTGCCAATAATTGGCATTCCAGCCACGCTTAACAAAGAACGAATTGAAAGTGGAATAAGCAACAGACATGCTTTTCATATTTGGATTTCCAATATGGTCAATATCCACAACAACTGCGCTTTTATCTAAAATAGTTTCTGTGCCATCTTCTGCTTGCACTTTGGCTTTTGCATAATTGAAACCAAATGGTTGAATATTCGCTGTGATTCCATTTAAATTCACAGTTGTATATCCACCAACAGTCATAGTTCCATTTTGTGCTTTTAAACCGCTTACCGCTTCTGCATAGAAACTTTGATTTGTAATGAAATAAATGTTGGAAGAAGTTTCTTCTTGAATCAATTGTCCATTTGTGTTTGATCCATTCCAACTTAAAACACTTCCAATAAATGTGAAATGTCTGTCACTTGTGTATACATTGTCATTAATTTCAGCAACTTTATCACCAGTTAAAACATTGTTTGAATTGAATGAATAATAATTTACAGCATTGACATTTTTGAAGCCTAAAACAACTTCTCTGTCTTTTGCACCAATAATTCCGGCACTGTAATTTCCTTTAACACTGCCAACTCCTTTCTTAGCAAGTTCTGAACTAAGTTTTTCAACACTGTTTTCAATGTAAACATCGCCAGAAGCATAGACATCGTGCAATGCCAAGTTTGCCTTTGGATTGTTTTCTGCAAAAGTTAAACTGTAACTGTTATCATTCTTTGCAACATAACCGATTATTCCACCTGCTGCCAAAGTATGACGACAGAAATTTGTTGTTTCATTAACCACAACATTAAGTTTGTTGTAACCTACATAGATGAATCCACCACCCATGTAACCAACCAAACCACCAATGAATAATGGGTCATTTGCACGAGATTTTTTAAGTTCTTCATCATCTAAACCAGATGCAGAATAAGAGAAAATTGAAGTTTGACCTCTTTGATTTGATGAATTTACTGCTGAATAATAGCCATTTTGATTTTCTTCAATCATGTCTTGCAAATTCTTTTCATAAGACGCAGAAACTGCAAACATACCACCATAGTTTTCTCCAATCAAACCACCAGCATAAAGATTTCTGGAAATTATGTAAGACGGATTAGAATTGTCCATAGGTGAATTAAGTTCCAAAACAGCATCATAAATCAATGTGGTTTTTCCGACATAACCAAACAAACCACCTGTTACTTCTGCATAGATGTTTACAGAATCATTGACATGAATGGTTATTACATTATAGTCACTCATTCCATAAGAAAGATTGATGCTTGCAAATTCAATTGAACCATCATAGATGTCAACATAACCTGCAACTGCACCAGCATAAGAAAGCGATTTAACAAAAGGTTTCAAAGCAGAATTGCTGTCTACATATCTTCTTAAATTGTCGCCAGTGTTGACAGAATTGGTTTTAATTGTCTTTTGGTCGTCACTGTAAGACGAGAACACTTCCACACCGCTGACACTAATGTCACTGAGTTTACTGTCGCCAAACACCATTCCAAAAAGTCCACCAACTACATTTTGTCCGGCAATCATTTTTTCTTCTGCAACAGAACTGTTGGAATTGTCGTCAACTGTAAGTTGGATACTGCAAACTCTGGAATCAATTACCGTTCCAGCAAGCGTTCCAACAATGTTTGCTTTGGTATTGTTTACTGCAACAACTTCCAATTTAAGCCCCATTATGGAAGCACCATTAAGTTTTGCAAACAATCCATAGTTTTCAATTTCTTCTTCACTTCCAAGTTCAATGCCAGAAATTGTGAAGCCATTTCCATCTAAAATTCCTGTAAATGTTTTGCTTGTTGTTGTAAGAGTTGTCTTTTCTTCTTCATTTTCAAGTTCGGAAAGGTCAATATTTTTGACAAGCCTGTAATTTCCAAACACTCTTGTGTTGTCATAGAATTCTTTGAAAGAAGAAATTTCTTTGCTTGTTGCCTTACCTGTTGCTTTGGCAAATTCGGCTGCACTTCTTATGATAATTGGATTTAACTTGCTTCCATAAGACAAGTTGACATAGTTCATTGTCGAAAGGTCAGTGATATGATTGCTGTAAAAGACACTTGTGACACCGTTTGTTGTCACAGCATATCTGTTTGAAAGTGCTTTTTCATTTGCACTTACTAAACCAATTCCAGTTTGAAGGTTTATTTTCCAAATTCCATCATAAGCGTTTTCATATGATGAAAAACTGAAGCCATAGAATGAATCAATGTTTACAACATCATCCACAGCCAAAACAGAAGGTTCAATTCTCTTTTGATTTGTGTCAGATGTCATTGAAGTAGCGTAATAGTAAGAAGATTCAATTACACCAAAGTTTTGTGAAGTTGCATTATAAACGCCAGAGAATTGCATCTGATTGATGTCTTCCGCATTGATTGAACAAGCAGTATAACACAATCTTACAATGGCATTTTCCAAATTTCTGTAAACAAATCCAGCACCATATTCATTAGTCATTTCAGTGTTGTCAATGGCAATGTTGGAATAACAATTTTCAACAGTTCCGCCATTTTCATAGATGAAACCACCAACAATACCCCTTGCGGAAATTGAAGATCCTGTAATAACATGAGTGAAAGCATCTTCTTGGTCGGCATTTACAACTCTGACACCTTCAACATAAGATGTTTGAATTGAGTTTGAGTTGTTTAAAGCAAAACCAGCAGTTTTAGAAGTAATGGAATTCATACGGTTATAGATTTGAACATTATCTGCAAAACAAGCAGAAATAAATCCAGAACCACTGTTGGTATTTACAAATCCAGCCACATCGCCTTGACCCAAGATTGTAAATTTGCCAAGATTTTCTGATTGAATATAATTAAGTCCTGAAATTTCAACAATTCTTTGAACGGCATCACCACCAACACGAGAGTTGACAATTGAACCACTGTTGTTTTCCACAAAACCAGAAATTGTGCTGGAATTTAAAGCATAATTAGTGGAATTTAAAATGTCAGCAGTAAGAATGATTGGATCGGTGTTATTTCCATCTGTGTATTGAACAAACAAACCAGTTTCCCCAGAATTTGCCGTCATAAATTCAGAAGTTTGGTCATAGTAAGAAACCACTTCACAGTTGTAAATTATACCCAAATTTTCAATTGCAAATCCAGCAATGTTAACTGTTTGATATTGTCTTATATTGACATTTATTTGCCCGCCTTGATAGATGTTTACACGGACATTTTTTAAAAGTGTGTTTTCTTGAACTGTCGTAAATAATGCCAAAGTCAAAGCAGAATCTTCTGTTGACTTTTTGAAACTGTTTAAGTTTATGGTAAAACCATTTCCATCTAAACTGTCAATCAAAGATGTGTCAATTGGTTGGTAATCATTAAGTTCGATGTCAGCCATAAGAATATAATCATCTGGTTGTTCGGACTTAGTTAAATAATTTACAAATTCTTCGGCGTTATAAATTGTTGTTGGGGTTTCTTCGTCAGACCAAATTTCAACAGAGATTACGAAATAATAATCCCAAACAAATTCTTTTCCTTGAATGTAAATTGTTGTTTGCAATTTCATAAGTTGACTTCCTGTCAACTTTCCAACAATATTGACATTTTTGAAATCTACATTGCCAACAGAAGCATCTTCTTCCACAACATCAAAATAGTTTGACCTTTGAACAGGTTGACCAAGTTGGTCATTATAAATTTTTGTGGAAACATCGGAAACAATTCGCTTATCATTTGTTTCAACATCTTGTCCAACAACAAAATTTTCCACCAAATAAATTTGTTGAATAAGTCTTGTTTCAGAGTATGAAAGTGTCGAAGCATTATATATATAATTTATATAATAATTAGATATATCATCTTTATAAGAGTTTCTCAACGCAAATTCTTGTCTTTTCTTCATAAGTTCTGCAACAGCATCAGTTTCTTCTGAATTGTTTGGATCATAATTTGTGTAAGATTCTGGCAAAACTGGATAATCAAAAGAAAGAACATTTTTTGCATTTACATAAGCACGGAATACATCAAATTCCAAACCACCATAGTTTGTCGTTCCACCATTTCCAGAAACACTAATTTCTTCTTTTTCAATGGCAAAATCAACAAGGCAGATGGTTGCTCTGCTTTCTTTTATTTCTTGAACTTTATTGTTTACAATTCTCTCAACAGTTGCACATACATAAAAGACTCCTGTATGACTTCCATCAATCAAAGTTGCATCAACATCGGCATTAACATAAGCAGTGTAAATTTTGCTGTTACCAACAATTTCCATTGTTGGAGTTGTCAAAGATAAGTTTTTAAGGTTGTTTGTCAAATATAAACTGTTAAGTTCTTGGTCAAGAGCAATTGTAACAGAAACTTTTGCTCTTGCTCCCCTTGCCAATGTGTAAAGTGAAGAACCTTCAACTTCTACAGTGGCTTCTTTTAAATATTCCACACGAAGTTCTTTATAGAATGATTCTTGATTCAACTTTTCATCTTCATAATAATAATTTACAAAGAATTTAATTGTGCTGTTTGCCGTAAAAGCACTTGAAACATAAACTCTGAAATAATAAACTCCATTTCCTTGTTTATCGTCTTCTGTCAAGTTTACTTTCACACCATTAGTTATAATATTTGTGTTTGTAGTGTCAATGTAATAACCATAATTTTCATTATATAACATTTTAGAAATGCTTAAACTGCCTGTTTTGCCGTCATCACTTGGATTTGAAGTTGAAACTTCATATGTCAAAGTAAAATGTGTCATTTTTGCAAAAGCAGGACTGATTGACACGGCAACCAACATATCTGTTGAAGGAGCAACCGTGTTTGTTGTGTTGTTTGATGGACGCATATAAAGAGTTGAATTTCTGATTTGTCGCATTTCAATGTCATAAACTTGAACTGCCACATCGTCCACAGGTTGTGTTCCAACAGAAAGGTTTATTTCTCGTTTAGGGAAATTAACATTGTTTATTTGACTTAAAGCAGAAACTTTAATTTTCAAGTTTTCATAGTCAAATTCAATTAAATGTCTGTTTTCTTCTTTAACATTTACGCCAACATTAAATCGGAAATTTCCATTCGCCAAAACTTGTTTTGTCCAATAAATTTCCAAAGTTAAATGAGAATCAACTTCATATTCAAAGAAATTTTGCCCCGAAACATTTGTCTGATTTTGAACACCTTTAATTTCGAAATTGTCATAAAAAACAGAGATTGAAATGTTATCATCACTGTTGTCAGAAGCCATGTCAACTGTAAAGTTTTCCGTTTCATCAGGTTCGATTTTCAAGTTTTGTTTTGAAATCACCAAAGAAGTTGCACCCTTATAAACGCTAAGTTGATTTGTTGTAGATGTGTGATTTTTAAGTGCATCAATATATTGTTGACCAGAAATTTTGGAAAGTGCCAACCAAGACACCAAAGTTGAATTGCTTGCACCTTCTGTGCTTTGTTTACCAACCAAGTTGATGGCATTTACATCGTTTCTTACAGTCACATAAGAATTTGAAATTCCACTGTTTACATTTACAGGAACACCATCTAATGTTACACCAAATTCATAATCGTCCGAAACAAGAGTGTAAGGATTACCATTGAGATATAAAGTGCGATTATAATTGTTGTTTATCGTCCTTATATTTTCACTGCCCATTTGAATTAAAAGAGTTTGATTATCTTTTATTTCTTGCCCGTCAACAGTTTTTGTGATTTGTGGCAAAGCATTAACAATCAAGAAAGTGAAGTTTAATGTGCTATCAAAATTCATTCTTGAATGCATACTTATTGTCACTTCTTTATAAACCGTTTCCAAAGAAACACCTTTCAAACGAACAGAGCCTGTTCCAACTGAAACTAAATTGCTGTTTGTCATTGGAAGCAAACTTCTTGCTTCACTTGCTGTCAATTTTCTTGAATTGCCGTTTTTGTTTAAATTAAACAAATCAGAAACTGAAAGAGTATTTAAATTGTTGAGTGCAGCAATTTCAGAATTTGAACTTACTGCTTCTTGTGTAGAATAGAAGAACAATATTCCGCTTGTTGCATCAGCATAGATAGATTTATATGGGTCTGTGTTGTCAGCGACAAACAAATCATTGACATCCACTGAGGCACTTTGTTGTGTTTCTTTCAAATACATAAAACCAAAGTTAACACCACTGTCAATATCAGAAAGTTGCCAAATTGAAGAATTAAGAGTTTCATTTATAAGTCTTGTCCATCTGTCAGTTTGGTTTTCAACATCAGATAAAGACAAAAGAACTGCACCTGAAATGTCGAAATATTTGTCAGCAGTTACGGTTGCATCACTATATATAATTGAATATGCACTGTCAGCAGTTTTGTAAGAAAGATAAGAATCAAAAATTCTTGCATTATGCTGTCCATCTACTGAATTGGTTGGACGCATGTTTGCACCTAAGAAAGCAAAACTTTCACGAATGATAACATTACTGTCATTTCTCCCAATAAATACACCTTTCATAGCAGTTCCGTTTGACAAAACAGAAACGCCTGCTGTGTAAGTTTCAAGTGGATAAGCATAAGCATATGATTTTTCTATAACGCTGTCAACTCTGCCCCAGCCAACCAAACCACCAATTATGCTATTTGCAGAAATTTTATTTGTAACATTTCCACTGAAATTATAAAATTCAACTCCGCTTCCACGAACAACACCTGCGTTTTGACCAACCAAACCACCTGTATAACATGTTGTTGCATTATAGGTGGAATTAATTGACATACCAAAGTTGTAAGAATTTAAAATTAAACCGTTGTTTTCATTTAAACCTACTAAACCACCAGTATAGATGGCAGAAGAATTAAGAGTGCTGAATTTATAACTTCCATCTTCAAAATAGACATCCACAACCACATTATTCAAAGTGCCTTTATTGACATTGGCAACAAATCCCGCTGCGTCCATATAACCAGCATTTTCCACAATACCTGTGAAAGTTAAATCCTTAATCGTTCCACCAAGCACATTAATAAACGCTTGTGATTTGGATTTTCCATCTGCACTGTTTGTAAAGTGAAGTGTTGTGTTTGATGTTTTACCAAAAATTGTGCCATTAAACACACCATCATTAGCAGAACCAAGAGAATTCCAACCATGGAGTGTGATGTCGTTCATAATGCGATAAAAATAATTTCCTGTATTGATGTTTTTCAAACTTTCTTCATCATAAATTCTTAAAGCGGTTTCTTCACTGCTTCCGTCAGCAAGAGTCATCAAAACTCTGACAATTACATCACGATAGTAAATCTTTTCACCATCATTGTTGACAAAATAATTTGAATAATCTTCACAACCATTAATCAAATTGTCGTAAACATCTGTCAAGTCATTCAAAGAAATGTAATACGGAACAGGCATAACATCAGTTAAAACATTTCCATTTTCATCTTCGGCATATTTATAAACTAAAATTCTTTCATTTCCGTTATACATTTTAATCATGTCATTTGGAAGAAGATATAAATAACCATGATCACCAGTTTGTGTGTTAAGAGTAACATCTACTTTATAACTTAACATACTGTTTTTGTTGATCGTTACAGTTATGTCATTTTCAGAACCAAAAGTTGGAATATATTTTGCTTTCAAATTCAAATCTTTGGAATCGCTTGGTGAAACATTTACATCCATTGCAAATCTTCTGTCAGCAGAATTGATTGGAGCTGTTGTGTCAAGATAAATTTCTTCGTCTTCAGTTTTGTTTACCCAAGTAAGTTTTTCCACGCGTTTAACATTTTGAATGATGATTTGAATTTCAGTTTCACGGCGATTATTGTTGTTGTCTGTGTAATAAACTTTCAAATAATCGACAAATGAAGGAAGCAAATTTGTGGAATTTGCTGTAATTCTGAAATTAAGAGTGTTGCTTTCAGAAGGTCTTGTTATGTAACTGATGGTGTAATAACCATTAGACAACGAATTTCCATTTACAGACCAATCTGCATTTCTTACATTTGCAGAACCAAACAATGCTGATTCAAAAGTAAACAAACTAAGGTCACTGGCATATGTAGGAATTTTTATATCATTTCTTAAAGAAATTGATATGTTGGCATAGGAATTCTCAATTTCAGCAATGCTTAATGTTTCTGCACTATACAAAGAAACTTTGCGATAGTTTGTTGTAAAACTTGTTACAGAATAAAAACTTTCAACTGCAAAAAATCTGACATAAGTCACAAGATTATGATTTTCATCAAATCCATTAAACAAAACAGCAATGTATTGTTTGGTTGGATTGTCAGTCAACATAAGTTGTTTATTGTTGTTGATGGACATGAAAGTTCCAAGTCCATCTTTAAACAAATCAAAATTGTTTGCAAGCACATTCAAGTTTGAAGAAACATCATTGAAAATGTTTTCATAATTTTCCCAAGAAGCAGTGTCCGCAAAAGGCAAATGTTTGTAACTTACATTGAAGTCAGAAAGTGTGGCGTTTCCAAAAACTGTTGAAAGCGAAATTGTGGAGCCTGCTTCCAACACAACTTTTGCCAAAGATGAGTTTCCTTTGCCATTTGAAACAACTTTACCTTCACTTAAAACAAAATCTTGATAAGCATCTTGTGAAACAAAGACATCCACAGACGATTTACTTAAATTTTCAACATAGGCTTGGGTCATTGGCACAAACGCTTCCAAAGTTGTAAGAACAGTGGTCTTGCCTGTGCTGTGTTCAAACCAGAAAGATGTAAAATCGTTAAAGTTAAGCATTTCAAGAGAAATTTCTACATTAACAATTATGTAATTATGTAATTCATTTTCTTCAACAACTTCAAAACTGTCATTAAAACCATAAGAGAATTTTGAATTGTTGCTGTGTTTCAAAACCAAACCATTTGCCGTTGAAAGTCCATTGATTTTAATTTTAAAAGTTTTCTTAGCATCGGTCAAATTGCTTGAAGAAGTGTAATAAGTTCCATCAAAATCTTCATGTTGTTCTGGTTCCAAAACTTCCATATCCAAATTTGTTTCTTCGGAAATGTGATAAAGGTTAAATTTCAATGCAGTCTTAGCATTTTCTGGATTTCCCACAGAAACAAAATTTACAACAACATCTTGCAAATTAACTGAACTGTTACTTAAAACATAAATGACAGAGCCAGTTCGCATTGTTAAAGTAAATGTAGAAGAACCTTGACTCGTTCTTTCAAATTTAAGTTTTGTCCCATTTTGATTATAAAACAAAATGAAATCATCTGGTGTTGTTGCCCCTGCCACTTGACTTACATCGACAGAAATGCGGAACATATCATTGTCCAAGGTTACATCATCAGGTTTCAACAAAACTGAAAGTTGATAACCATATCCAGAATCAGAGTTGTAATGTGAAAAGACATCAACAGAATAGTTGTTTGTCAAAGTGTTGTTTTCATGTCTGATTTCCACATTCTTAACTGTGTAAGAAAAATCAAACACAATGTTTGTCTGGTCAATCAAAATTTCATAATCAAAATCAGAATAACAAACTTTGAAGAAAACATAAAAAGTCTTTGGTGGTAAGTTAGAATTCTGTGCAACTATGTCAAAATTACAAGTTGTGTTGTTTGCACCTACGGAAGCACTTGGTGCAGAAAACATGAAATATTTTGAATATTCTTCTTTGCTTAAAGCCACTTGTGGATTTTCGGCATCAAAAACCACAAGGTCAAGTTCAACATCATAGCCTGTATTAACAACAAAAGACCCGCTTGTTGTCGAGCGGTTAAAATCGTTGTATTTAAGTTCATACTTTGTTTGTTTGGTGTTTATAAGTTGTCCATCTTCAAAAAACAGTTCGCCACCAACAACCATAGAATTAATTTGAGAATTTTCCAAAACTTCAAAAGCAACAGTGCTTGTGGCATTGGCGTTGTCTTTTGCAGTCACTTTCAAATTCAATATTGTTGCTTGGAAATCTTCACTGACAAAAAGTTTGTCACCTTCAATCTGCGCAACTATTTCTCCGTTTTGAGAAATCTTTGTGTCATCTTCTGCTGTGCCATTTACAAACGACCAACGAATGTCACGAATATTTGCTTCTGCTGGGTAAAGGTCAAAATAGTCTTCAACATTAAGTTCTTTCCAAACCCCTTTAACAGCAAACTTATCTGACTTTGTTGATGTGCCTTGGCTTGTCTGTGAAATGTTTGTCAAAATGGTGTTGACATGCACCGACACTTTTTCTTTCTTACCATAATCTTCTTGCGAATAAATTTCAATTTCTGCATCACCACTCTTGATGCCTTGAATTGTCACATAATAATCTCCGTCTGCTCTTTTTGCTTGCTCTGTTTTAACAATTCCATCACCGGACAAAATGTTGACACCAATGCCCATTGAAGAATTTTCCACAGAAACATTAACAACGGCTTCACTGTCATAACGAGAATCGTTGGTGTAGATTGTCACTTCTTCTGTTGAAACAGAAAGATTAACTTCGTCTTTACACGCAGTTAAAATCATCCCACCAAAAATTAGAAATACACTTAAAATTCCCAGAGCAAACTTTTTCATGTGTCCTCCA
>CATKYT010000003.1 GCA_949841245.1 uncultured Eubacteriales bacterium
TATTTAAAATTCGACTAGATAATTATTTAGTTATTTAAAAATAATGATTTTTATTTTTTAATAATTTTAATAAATATTTTTTAATTTTATTTATTTTCCAAATTTTTAATGTAATTTTTTCCTAGATTTTCAGCATCTTTTATGGTCATTTGATGTTTTCCATCAATTTTGTTTGTTCCATGGGTTTTCGAATTTTTAAAATGCAAACAAATATGCCCATTTAAAACTTTATTTTCTGAAAAACCATGTGGATATATGCACAAACTTGCAGGCAAAAAGGTGTTGTCATTTAAAACAACTAAGACTGGTCTTCGTTCCCATGAAAAATTGGGGCAAATGTGATTGATGATTTCAGCGTTTGCAATGTTTTTAATTTCCACATCAGCGTGATTTGTTCCACCAGTTCTTTGAACAAAAAATGATTCTTCAAAAGTTAAGTCCACAATTTCGAATTCACTTTGAAGTGGCAATATGCTGTTGATGTAATGCCAGTCTAAATCCAAAATTTTTGGCGTTTGATTGGCATTATTTTGAAGTTCTGTTTCAAAATGGTTGTTTATTTCAAAGACTTGTTTTCTGGTTAGGTTTACCTGATTAGATAAGACAGGATATGGCAAAAGCATGCTTACAAGAGCCAGAGCAACAACAAAACACATTACATAAAAAAGTTTCTGCATAGATTTATTTTGTTTATGTTGAAAGTTTTAATTCATTAAATTTATTTTGATTTAATATTATATAACATGTCCAAGGTTTTTGTTGTCGTTTTTCTCATTTTTGGCACTGTTGTCGGTTCTGGTTTTGCCAGTGGAAAAGAGATTTTTGTCTATTTCAGCCGTTTTGGTGAGTGGTCTTACCTTTATATTTTGTTGGCTGGCATTTTGTTTTTCTTTTTGTTTTATTTTTTTCTGCGTTTTGGTGAAAAAATTTTGCAAAAAGTGGAACAGATTAAAATCATCAATTGGATAATTCTTTTTATTTCCATTATATTTTGTTCTTCCATGTTTGCCGGAATTAAAAACTTGTTTGCTTATTTTCCGACTTGGCTTTATGTGACTTTGTTTGTCATTCTTTTGATTTTAACTTTTTGTTTGACTGTAAAGGGGATTGGCGGACTGGAAAAATTGAATATGATTTTAATGCCAGTTGCTTCTCTTGTTTTCTTGGGTGTTTTAATTTATGGGGCGACTCTTTCTTCTGGTTTTAAATTGGAAACTAATGCGTTGGCTGGACTTTTATACAGCCCACTTTATGTGGCACTTAACACTTCAATAAGTGGGCTTATAATTGCCAAAGTGGGAAAAGATTTAAGTAAAAAACAGACTTTTTTATCCAGTCTGTTTTCCACTTTAATTATTTTAGTTTTCTTGTTTTTAGGTAACTTTGTTTTAAGGCAAAATCCAATGGTCTATGCAAGCGAAATGCCATTTCTGACACTTATGCAAAACAGCAAAATCATGTTTATTTTGATTTATTTGGTGTTGTTTGCAGGTTGCTTTACGACATTGATGTCTCTGTGTATAACACTTAAAATTTATTTTGAAAAGTTTGTTTCAGACCAAAAATTTTCAAGTGCTTTGGCAGTGTTTATTCCTTGCATTTTAAGTTCGATTGGATTTTCAAGAATTGTGTCTTTATTCTATCCACTTGCCAGTGTCTTAGGAATTTTTATCCTGTTATTTGTGATATTTTCTTTCAAGCAGACTGACAAGGAAATACATTCCAAATGCCAAGACGCACAACACGGTTGTGGACGCCATGACTAAGTCAATTTTGAAAATTTGTCCGCCGTAAACAATTAAATAACCAAGACCTGCTTTGCTGGTTAGATATTCTCCCATAATGCTTCCAACCCAACTCATGCCTACATTGATTTTTAAAACTGAAATGAAGTCTGGCATGGAAGAAGGAAGAACAAGTTTGAAAAATATCTGCCATTTGTTGGCATGCATGGATTTAAGAAGAAGAATTTTTCCGTCATCCACTGACATAAATGCTGACAGCATGCTCATGGTGGTGATTACAATGCAAATTAAAACACACATCAAAATTATGGCACTTGTTCCTGCACCAACCCAAAGAATGATGATTGGACCAAGAGCAATTTTTGGAAGTGAGTTTAAAACCACAATATATGGTTCAAAAACTTTGCGAACATTCTCGTTCCACCAAAGTGCAACTGCTATTAAATAACCAAGCACAGTGGCTATGCCAAAACCGATAAGGGTTTCATAAAGTGTGACCCAACTGTTATATAAAAGCGTTCCGTTTTGTGCCATGGAAACAATTTGCATGACGATTCTTGATGGTGAACTTATGAAGAAGGGGTCAAGCACTCCTACATATGTCAAAAGTTCCCATAAGCCTATAAACGCTGCTAGAACAAAAATGCGGAAGAAAATTATGGCAAATTTGTTTCTTTTAAGTCTTTTTACATAATCTTTATGAGCCTTTGAAAAGTTAGTCGTTTTTATTTGAGTTTTTTTCATTTGTAAGTTCACTCCAAATTTTATTAAACAAATCAGAAAAATTTTTGTCTTTGCGTTTTTTAAGCGGAGTAACACCTTCAAGGTCAAGGAAAATGTTGTCTTTTATGGTTGCTGGTCTTGATGTTAAAACCAAAATCTTATCAGACATTGAAAGCGCTTCTGATATGTCGTGTGTCACAAGAAGTGCTGATTTTTTTTCTGTCTTTATTATGGAATAGACATCATCACAGACAGAAAGTCTGGTTTGATAGTCCAGTGCTGAAAATGGTTCATCAAGCAAAAGCAATTTTGGTTCTAAAACCAAAGTTCGAATCAATGCCACTCTTTGACGCATTCCACCTGAAAGTTGTCTTGGCTTTTGATTTTTAAAACCATAAAGGTCATATTTTTTAAGCAAATCTTCTGCTTTGGCAAGTTTTTCATCCTTATTGTCTGGTTTTTGAATTTCAATGCCTAATGTGATGTTTTTCCATACACTTCGCCATTCAAGAAGATGGTCTTTTTGAAACATATATCCAATCTTTGTTCGGTCTATTTTATTTTCTCCGTCAAGTAAAATTTCTCCGCTGGAAGGCTTTAAAAGTCCGGCTGTAAGGGAAAGAATGGTTGTTTTTCCACAACCACTTGGTCCAACAAGCGAAGCAAAAGATTCTTCTTCAACATTGAAATTTACATTGTTTAAAGCAAAAATTTCGTCAGTTTTTGTTTGATAGAAATAATTGACATTTTTAAAAGTTAGTATGTTTTTCATAAGTTTTCCTAAGTTTGTAAGAAATTACTCCTTACAATTACATTCTATTTTGATTGCAAATTTTTGTTCCTTAAAAATTTTTGTCACGGTTTGTTGAATTTGCAAAAATTACAGGATAAAATGTCAGCAAAAGTTGAAGGTGAACATGGACGAAGAAGAAATTAAAAGGGCGTTGCTTAAAAAGGCTATTGGATTTGAATGTGATGAAGTGGTGGAAGAATACACCACTGACGAAAATGGCAATGCCGTTTTAAGCAAACGAAAAATCACAAAAAAGTTTAATCCGCCTGATATTTCGGCACTTCGTTTTTTGTTGGAACAAGAAAGTTTGACAGATGACGAGATTTCTAAGATGACGGACGAACAACTTTTGTTGGAAAAACAACGCCTTTTGCAACTTTTAAAAGAAAAGGAGAAAGAAGATGAAAATGTCTGATTGCAATGGTCAAATTAAATGTGATTTTTATGGATGCACAAATTTGGCAAAATACAGTTTTTCCACAAAAGGGTTTTTAAAAAGAGAACTTAATTTTTGTGATGGCTGTATGAAAGAAATGTTTGAATGTTTTTCTAAGGCATGTGTTCCAAAACCAGTTGAAGCACCTTTCAAAAGAAAAACTAAAAAGGAGACAAAATGAAGAAAATAATGGAAAATGATTTGGTAAGACAAACTTTGGAAGATTTTGAAGCAAGGGTTAAAGAAAGAAAAAGTTTTGACAGCCAATGGCAATTAAATATTAATTTCTATATGGGAAATCAATATTGTGATGTTGGATATGGTGGATTTGTCAGAGAAACAGATAAACAGTTTTTCTGGCAAGAAAGAGAAGTTTTTAACCACATTGCGCCAATTGTAGATATGCGTCTTTCCAAACTTTATAAAATAAAGCCTAAGATGCATGTTTTGCCATCAACAAATGAAGAACAGGACATTTACACGGCAAAGGTTGGTAAGAAGATTTTAAGTTCGATTACTTCAAAGTTGAATTTATACGACAAAATCAATCAAGCAACCAAGTGGAGCGAAATTTGTGGAACAAGTTTTTATAAAATTTCATGGAATGCTGAACTTGGGCAAGTTGTTGCGATAAGTGATGATGGAAAAACAGTTAAAACAGGTGAAGTTCAAATAAGTGTTTGCAGTCCTTTTGAAATATATCCTGACAATGTTACTCATGAAAATTTAAGTGAATGTCAAAGCATTATTCATGCCAAGGCCTACACAGTGGATCAAATAAAGCAAATTTATGGCGTGGAAGTGGCTGGCAAGGAAACGAAAGTTTATTCTCTTGACAGTGTTACTTCTGCTCTTGGCGGGCTTGGTTTGGGTGGTTTTGCCACAAAGTTGGAAGAAACCACTTTAAAAAACAGTGCTATTGTAATTGAAAAATATGTCAGACCATCGAGTGAATATCCAGACGGCAGATTTATTGTTATTGCGGGAGATGTGCTTGTGCATGATGGAGAACTTCCTTATGTTAATGGTTTTGATGGACAAAGAGATTTTCCTTTTGTTATGCAGGTGTGCAGTGATGAAGTTGGTTGCTTCTGGGGTGTAAGCATGATTAACAGGCTTATTCCAATTCAAAGAGCGTATAATGCTGTTAAAAATCGTAAGCATGAATATCTTAATCGTCTTACTATGGGTGTTTTGACAGTTGAAGATGGAAGTGTCGACATTGACGACCTTGAAGATGAAGGACTTGCTCCTGGAAAAATTTTGGTTTACAGACAAGGAGCAAATGCTCCTAAATATTTAGGTGGCGAGAATGTTCCAACCGATTTTGAAAAGGAAGAAGAAAGATTATTGAAAGAATTTTCTTCTTTGGCAAGTGTAAGTGAAATGGGTAATATGGACAGTGTTTCAAGCATGAGTGGTGTGGCTTTGGAACTTTTGCTTGATGAAAATGAAAGCAGGCTTAGATATGCCACAGACAGCGTGAAAAATTCCATTAAAGATTTGGCCAAGCAGGTTTTAAGACTTTACAGACAATTTGCCACTTTTCCAAGGTTGGTGAAAATTGTTGGAGAAAATGGAGAACTTGACATCTTCTATTTCAGAAGCAGTGATATTTCCAGTGATGATGTTCAGTTTGACATTGAAAATGAAAGCAATGACACTATGACTCAACGCAGAGATATGATATTCTCTTTGCTTGATAAAGGGCTTTTCTATGACGAAAATGGCAAAATATCCAATTCTTTAAAAACAAAAATATTGGAAGATATTGGTTTTGGCACATGGGAAAACAAAATTGATTTGGAAGACTTACACATTAAAAATGCTGACAATGAAAACAAAAGAATGCTTGCAGGGGAAGATGTAGTTGTTAAGGAGATTGACGACCATCAAATTCACATCAAGCAACATGTTGCTTCTATGCTCAACAATGTCTATAATGGCGACACAGACAAAGTTGTTGAAAAAAACTTTTTAAAACATATAAACACCCATAAAGAGAATTTGAAAGGAGAATAAATATGGAAGAAATAATAAACGGAGAACAACCAGAAATGCTTGAAACCTTGGAAAAGGACGAGAATATGGGCTCTCCAACGGTGACAGAAGAAGATAATGCTGAAAGCAAGTTAAGTGAAGCTGAAAGGGGCGTTCCCATTGGAAAATTTAAGAGTGTTGAAGACTTATACGATGCTTACAACAATCTTCAATCTGAGTTCACCAGAAAATGTCAAAGACTTTCCGAACTTGAAAAAGACAAAACTGCCATAACCGCGGAAGATAAGTTGGAAGCGGATTTTAAACAGTTCCTTTTAGATAATCAAGAAGCCTTTGCTTATGCGGATGAAATTAAATCCAAAGTTATGCAAAACGAAAGTCTTAAAAAACAGGCTCAACCGTTTGAAAAAGTTTGGGCGGAAATGGTGCTTGGGAAAATAAATGCCAAAGACCGAGCAAATGAGCCTTTAATTCAAAATCTTGTCTTAAAAGATGAAGATTTAAAAAATTTGGTAATTGAAAACTATATGAAACAACTTCAAGAACATAAAACTCCTTTTATAATGTCTTCTGGGTCTGGTGAAAGGGTGACCAAAGCGGTTGCCCCTAAACCGGATTCTTTTGAACAAGCTAAAAAGGTGGTTCTGGATTTGCTTTCATAAATCAAAAGGAGAAAAATTAAATGGTAACATTATCTAGTGCAGAAAATGTGCTTAAAGATGTCTATTTGGGTGTTATTGCTGACCAAATAAACACAAAAACAAATCCACTTTTTTCAAAAATTAAAAAATCAGCAAGAAATATTGTTGGAAAAGAAATAAGAGTAGTTGCACCAATTGGAATTAATGGTGGAATTATGGCTGGAACAGAAACAAGTGTTCTTCCAGAAGGGGTTGACACACCTTATCTTTCTTTCGTGGCTCCACTTAAAAACCTTTATGGTCGCTTTGAAATCAGTGATAAAGCAATAAGATGTTCTTCAAGCGATGTGAATTCTTTTGTTAATCTTCTTCAAGATGGCATGGATTCTCTTTTGAAAGCAAGCATCTTCAATTTAAGCAGAATGATTTATGGTGACGGAAGCGGCTGTCTTGCAACTTTAACCGTTGCTTCTGATGTTGTGACAGTTTCAAATACTGACGCTGTTGCACCAGGTATGTATGTTGACATCTATTCAACAACTGATCTTAGAAAAGCAAATGTATTTGTTAAAAATGTTGACAAAGCATCTAAAACAATCACTTTTGGTGAAACTGTGACAGGACTTGCAACAGGTGACAAGATTTATGTTCACAATTCTAAAGACAATGAAATCATCGGTTTGAAAGGAATTGTTTCAAATGATTCTTTATACGGTGTAAAAAAATCTGATTACCCAATCATGAATGCAAAAACTTACACAAAAACAGGCGTTGCATTTGATGAAGATTTTGTTCAAGAAATCATTGACAATCTTGAAATGAATGGAACTGTTGTAAACTTTATCAACTGTTCTTATGAACTTAAAAGAATGTATCAAAAATATTTAACAATCTATCAAAAGAACATCAACTACACCACTTTGGAAGATGGAATGAAAGTTTTAACTCATTTTGGAACTCCAATTGTTCCTACAAACCAAATTGGTGCTGACGAATGTTATTTCCTTAACACTGACGACTTTACTTTCTATGAACTTGGCGATTGGAAATGGTTGGAAGATGAAAGCGGAAGAATTTTGAAGCAAGATGCAAGCAAGCCTGCTTTCTCTGCAACTTTGGTTAAATATACCGAACTTCTTTGTCAAAAACCATCTGGTGTTGGTTTTGTTTCTGGTTTGGCAACAAGCCTTCCAACATCTGATAAGTAATAATTAAGGAAAAACTGTATGGAAAAGTTGTTTAAAATTGACAGTGATTGTCTTGACATAGTTTCAAGAATTAAAGCGATTGACAAAGATTATTTTCTTGTTTACAACGAAGAAAATCAAAAATTTGAAGTCCACAATTCTTCACAAACCAAACACACTCTTTGTCTGATTTTGCCATTTGATGTTCTGGATGAAAGAACAATTGATTTGGTTTTAAAAACTCGAGTTCAAAATGCGGATAAGTTGTTTAAGGAAATGGAAGAAGAAAACAAGAAACTTGAAAAGGCAAAAATTAAGCAAGTTTTAAACGACTTTGAGGAGAAATTTTATGACAGTTAAAGAAATTTTAAAATTGGTTTGTGAATATGTAGGCGAAAGAGAAATTTTGTCTAAACTTGACGATGAAGAAGCAGATTTTACTGATTATGAACAAGAAAAACTTGATGTGATGGTAAAGTGTTTTAATCTGGTAAACCAAGAAATTGCAACAGACTATTTGCCACTTTTAATAAAAGAAGATGTCAGAGATGAGAAAATTCTTTTCTCATCTCTTTCAAAAACTTTGGTGAATGTCTATGAAGTTAAAAACAGATTTGGAATGAACTTAAAATTTAAGTTGTTTCCAGAATTTGTAGAAGTGGAAGGTAAACCTAAAACTATTGTTTACAGTTATTTGCCAGAAAACTTGTCTTTAAACGACAATGTGTGTTGCAATTTAAGAATCAATGCAAGGGTCTATGCTTATGGTGTGGCAAGTGAATTTTTGCTTATTTATGGATTAAGTGGAAATGCTGAGATTTGGGAAGAAAGATTTAAAACAAGTTTGTTTATTCTCAGTAAGAAAAACAATTCATGTGTTTTACCAAAAAGGAGATGGCGTTGATATTCTATAAAAATTTAAAAAAACATCAATCAACAGAAGAAAAAAATTTAGTTTTTTCGCTTTTTGATGATGGAATGAAATCAGAGATTGACGACTCTGTTGCTAAACCGAACATTTGTAAAAACTTTTATAATGTTACTTACAGCGATGGGGCATTAAAGACTGGTCTTGGATTTAAGGATTTGGAAGTTCCTTCAAACACTGAAGATCTGGAAACATGTCACACTTATTACTGCATGCCAGACTTTGTTGATGAAATTGAAGGGCTGTGGCTGGACAGTTATTACAGTAAAGATGAAGGGCGCTATGAGTATATGCTTTATTTTTACGCTTCTGATAAATTGCTTTATGAAGCATATTTAATTGACACATTTTATGGAATGGTGTTTTCAACAACTCATGCTTTGACATCTTATCCTTTTTTTCAATGTCATCATAAAGTTGGAAATCAAGACTGTATTGTGTTTTTTGCAGATGATATAATGGTCAGTTTCTGTGGACCAGTGGAATATAATCACACTGGCACGCCAGCACTTATTTCTTGTGTGGAATATTATGACAAACTCTTTGGAATTGCAAAAACAAACCGCAATCAACTTATTTATACAACAATTAAAAATCTTAATGAATGGACAGAAGCCAAAAGTACCAAAATTGATTTTATGGATGAAAAGGGTTTCTTTACAACTCTTGTTTCATTTAAAGATTATGTATATTTATTCAGAGAATATGGAATAACCAGACTTTCTGTTTTCAGTTCTAAGGATGACTTTTCTTACACTCATCTTTATACATCAACTTCCAAAATTTATGAAAAGTCAGTTTGTGTTTGTGGGGATTCAATTTTCTTTATGACACGAAACGGACTTTATTCTTTTAATGGGTCTTCGGTGACAAAACGATGTTCTGACTATGATGATTATTTCAAAAATCTTGACAACACAAATTGTCGCAGTGCTTGCTTAAATGGTAAATATTATTTTGCCACAAGATGCAAGTTTGAAGATGATGAAAAAATGGGTTGTGAGAATGGTGAATATGTAAACAATGTTCTTTTCGAAATTGATATTCACACTTTTGTGCTGAATGTTTATCGTGGTGTAGATGTTCGAGATATGGTGGCTATTGACAATCCTTACATGTGCAAATTGTGTGCTTGTTTTTATAATGAATATAAACAACACCTTGGGCAATTGGAATTTAGTGGAAAGACATTTACTGATGTAAACAAAAAATCTTGGACATCATATTTCACCGATTTAAACTGTTATGGCAAGCGTAAAAAAATCAAAAAAATTGTTTTAAAAACACTTGGAAACATTCAAATGCAAATAATTTCTGACGAAGAGACAAAAACGATTAATTTCAGTGGAAGTGATAAAGAACAAGAAAAAAGTGTGTGTGTTTATGGAAAATCCTTTCAATTTTGCTTTAAAACAGATGAAGCGCAATGTGAAATTTGCAAACCTATGATTGTTTTTGATGTTGTGTCATGAAGAAAAAATATTTCAATTTAATCAAAATTTACAATGAAGAATATTTAAAAAATGACAATGATTTATTTAAAAATTTGCTGAAAATCAATAAGGAGTGCAAGCATGGAAGTTTGGAATGAGATAATCAGCATTATAGTAGGGAATGGGGTTTTTGCAATTTTGTTTGTGTGGTTGTTTGTTTATCAATTGAAGGACAGTTCTAAACGCGAAGAAAAATATCAACACACAATTGAAGAATTGACAACTCATCTGAAAACTTTGGATGAAGTCAAAGATGACTTACTTGAAATTAAAGATATATTAAAACTTGGAGATGAAAATGAAAAACTTTTTTAAAAAATTTCGCTCTTACAATTTTTGGATTTCCTTTTCAGGTGTTTTGATAATTGCGTTGAATGCATTTGGAAAAATTTTTGGTTTTTCAATTGAAAATCAAGCAGTTGAAGAATGTATTCTTTCTTTTGCAGGTGTTTTGGTTGTGCTTGGCATTGTGGTTAAGGACGACACTAAAAAAGATGTTGAAAACAAAGAAGAAAATCTGGAAGAAATTAAAGAAAACTTTGATGAGTCTGATAAAAATGAAGATGAATAATAAAACATAATTATGTATAAATATACAATTAAACCGCATTTTTGAAAGTGCGGTTTTTTTGTTGTAAAGTGAAAAATGTTTATTAAAATACTTGAAATCTGTTTTGTTATATGATATGATGTATTTAAGCGTAAAAAAGGAGGAGAGATATGAAAAAAATTCTTTACACAATTTTGTCGGTTTTGTCTATTGCATACATTGCTTTTTTGATTGTGGATATAATTGGAGAACAAGACATTATAAACTTAAACTTAGGTGAATTCCAAAAAATATTCGACATCATTGTTAAGTTTGGTGGTGTGGCAATTATTTTCTGTTTTGCACTTGTAAACTTTGCAGGAAGCCCACTTAAAACAGTGTTCTTCATTTTGCTTATTTTGGCAATAGTGCTTTACATTGTTGTGCTTATTGTTCCTGATTTCTTTGCAAATTTGTTCGCTCCAAAAGCATTTATTAACTTATTGTTTTAATGATTTTTAAATTGAACATAATTTAAGGGAATTAATGGAAAAGTTTATTATTATTGATGGTAACAGTTTAGCAAATAGGGCATTTTATGCAATGCCCTATTTATCTAATCATGAACAAAAGCCGTCTGGGGCGGTGTTTGGTTTTGCAAACTTGATTACAAAACTTATAACAGAACAAAAACCAGATTATATTGCAGTGGCATTTGACCATGCACGAAAAACTTTTCGAAATGAAATTTATGCAGACTATAAGGGAACTCGAAAGGAAACTCCTTCTGACCTTTTGGCTCAGTTTCCTGTTATTAAGCAGATGCTTGATGTGATGAAAATAAAAGTGTTTGAATTTGCTGGAATTGAAGCAGACGACATTATTGGAACCATTGCAAAACATTCGGGTTTGAACAATATTTTGGTTTCTGGTGACAGAGATTTGTTGCAACTTATTGATGACAACACTCATGTTTGGTTAACTAAAAAAGGTGTAACAGATGTTGAAGTTAATGACGAAAAAGTTTTAATGGAAAAGTTTTCTTTGCCACCATCAGGCATAATCGAATTGAAAGCGCTTATGGGTGACA
Source organism: uncultured Eubacteriales bacterium (assembly GCA_949841245.1). GTDB lineage: Bacteria > Bacillota > Clostridia > Christensenellales > UBA1242 > Caccovivens. Next base: position 11,567 of record CATKYT010000003.1, read on the forward strand.
GTTCAGACAACATACCTGGTGTTATGGGGGTTGGAGAGAAAACTGCGCTTTCACTTTTACAGACTTATGGCACAATTAAAAATCTTTATTCTCATCTTGATGAAATTAAGGGTAAACTTAAAGAAAAACTGGAAACAGATAAAGTTAATGCTTTCATGTCAAAAGAACTTGCCACAATCAAAACGGATTGTGACATTGATTTTAATTTGTCTGATTGTAAATATGAATTTCCATTTTCACAAGATGTAAAAAACTTTTTTGAAAAGTGGGATTTCAGAAGTCTTGCTAACAGGAAAGACATTTTTGCGGAAGGTGTGCATTCAGAGAAAAAAGATGTCAAAAAAATTGCATTAAACAATGTTGATGATTTTATAAATTTCAGAAATAAAATTAAAAACTATTTTTGTTTCGATTTAGATAAAATGGAATTTGCTTGTGGTGGCGAAGAAATTTATTTTGTAGAAAAAGAGATAAGTCTTTTTGTGGAAACTATGGACTTAGACCAAATTTTAGAAATTTTGAAACCAGTTTTTGAAAATAAAAACATTATCAAAATTACTTATTCTTCGAAATCAGACATGAAGATTTTAAATAAATTGAACATTAAACTTGAAAATTTCTTTGATTTGGACATTGCAGAATATATGCTTTATGCTGGCATGCAAAGGGTGGAAAAACAAAGTGTTTGTGATTACATCAATTTGATGACTTCGCTTACAAGTAAAATGTCAAATGAAAAAGTTTTAAAAATTTATAATGAAATTGAAATTCCACTTGTCAGCGTTTTGGTTGACATGGAAGAAGAAGGTTTTAAAATTGATTCAGCAATTTTAAACCAATTAAGTGAAAAGTTTGATGCAGAACTCTCTGAATTGGTGCAAAAGATTTATGAGTTGGCAGGAGAAGAATTTAACATCAATTCTCCTAAACAAGTTGCAGGAATTCTTTTTGATAAATTAAAATTGAAATCGTATAACAACAAAAAACAATCTACAAATTTTGCAGTTTTGGATGATATGCGATGGCAACACGAGATTGTTGACTTGATTATTCGACACAGAAAATTGAGTAAACTTATAAGCACATATATAAAAGTCTATGAAAATATATGTGAAAAGAGTGGTCCTGTAATTCATACTGTTTTTAATCAAACTTTAACTTCAACCGGCAGACTTTCAAGTTCCGAACCAAACATGCAAAACATTCCAACTCGTGATGAAGAAGGCAGAAATTTAAGAAAAATTTTTGTTTCTAAATATGACCAAGGGGAAATTATTTCTGCTGATTACAGTCAAATTGAATTGCGACTTCTTGCAAATATGGCGGAAGAAGAAAGCATGATTCACGCTTATCAAAATGGAATTGATATTCATACAAAGACAGCAAGCGAGATTTTTGGTGTTCCTGTTGAAAAGGTTACACAATCTCAAAGACAAGATGCAAAAGCGGTTAATTTTGGAATTATATATGGAATAAGTGACTATGGACTTTCACAGAATATAAAAACTTCTCGTTTTAAAGCAAAGCAATATATGGACAGTTATTTTGACCGTTATCCTAAGATTAAGTCTTACATGGAACAAAACATTGAATTTGCCAAAGAAAATGGTTTTATAAAGTCTTATTTTGGAAGAACAAGACATGTTCCTGAAATTAAATCGTCAAATTACACTGTAAGAAAGTTTGGGGAAAGGGTGGCAATGAATATGCCATTACAAGGAACTGCATCTGATATAATCAAAATTGCAATGGTAAGGGTGGCAAAAAGGCTGAAAGGTATGAAAAGCCATATTATATTGCAAATTCATGACGAACTTATTGTGGATGCTGTAAAAGATGAAATTCAGCAAGTTAAAGAAATTCTTAAACAAGAAATGGAAAATGTTTGTGATTTCCAAGTTTCACTTAAAGTTTCAGTTTCGAGTGGCAAAAATTTGTTTGATTGCAAGTAATGTTTGGAATTATTGCTAATTTATTTGACTATTTTTCCAAATTTAGTTAAAATAATTATGGTGATATATGCAATATTCAAGAAAAATGGGTTTGGATTATGGGAAAGCAAGAATAGGTGTGGCATTTTCAGATTTGTCATCAACTATTGCCAGTGCAGACCATATTTACAAAACCGTTTCACAAGAGAAAGACTTGCAATATTTTGCGGAGCTTATTAAAGAAAAACTTGTTGACACGGTTGTTTTTGGGCTTCCACTAAACGCAGATGGCACAGAAAGTGAAATGTCTGCTGTTGTAAGGGATTTCGCATCAAAACTTCAACAAATTTCAAATGTTAAAATGGTTTTTCAAGATGAGCGTTACACTTCGTTTGAAGCGGAAGAATACTTAAAAGAAGCGGGAATTAAGTGGGAAAAACGCAAAGAATTGTTGGATAAAATCTCTGCACAAATTATATTGCAAAATTACATGGATGAAAATCCAAAAAATTAAAGGAGAAAATTATGGATAAGAAGAAAATTCAAAAAATCGAAGAAGTTTCAAAAAAAATTGAAGAAGAAGAAAATGAGCTTGATTTGGTTGATGTGCTTTTAGATATGGACAATAAAGACCCAATCGTTCTTATTGATGGAAATGGAAAAAAGATTTCTTTCGAACAAATCGCTGTAATTCCTTACAACGAAAAAATCTATTGCGTTTTAAAACCAATTGACAAAATTGATAATGTTCAAGACGATGAAGCAATTGTTTTCTATGTAGATGAAAAAGACGGTCAAAAAGTTCTTATGGTTGAAACAGATGAAAAGGTTGCTATCAGTGTGTTTGATGAATATTACAATCTGCTTGATAAAGAAGATGCAAAAAACAAAAAGGGAACAAAGGCTTCTAAAAAATAATTTCTTCTTTGATTAAACAAAGTGATTGAGATGTTCTCATATTATTTTGTTGTGTAATTTTTGGAAATTATAATATTTAAAAGACATCTAAAACTTAGGTGTCTTTTTTATAAATTTATGTATAATTTAACAGAAATTAAGCAAAATAGAATTACAAGGCTTATGTGTCTTGAAAAGGGAGGAAGACTATGTTCGGTAGAAAAAAGAAGGAAAACTGCAAGGATTGTGCTAGGGGTTGTGGTAAGAACTCCACAGAAGCTGCAAAAGAAAGCACTTCTTCAAAGCAATCAAAAGCAAAACAATCCACTTCTTCAAAACAATCAACTAAGGGTGGTTGTTGCGGAAAGAAAAGTGGAACTTCTGCAAAATCTTGCAAATAGTTAAACTGACCAATAGAAAACTCGCTTGTTAAGTGAGTTTTTTATTTTATGCATAATACACAATTAAGAGTGTGATATGTGTCATATTACTCTATATATTGTGTTTATAAATACTTTTTCCAATCAAGTGGATAATCAACTTGAATGAAAATTTTTTGATTTGTTCTGAAATGAATAAACGAAATTTCTTTTAAAAGCAGAAAGGTATGTGTTTCATTTGGATTTTCTGAATAGATTGAATCGCCAATTAAACTGTTGCCAATGTGACTTAAATGGACTCGAATTTGATGTGTTCTTCCAGTTTCAAGGGTAACTCTAATCAGTGAATAATTGTTGTAAATTTGTTCTGTGATGACATGAGTTATTGCTTTTTTGCCGTTTTCTGAAACGACCCTTTTTAATTGGTTGATTCCATTTTCATTTTTTGTCAATATTGGCTGGTTTATGGTAAACTGTTTTTCTGTCAATTTGCCATTACATAAAGCCATATAGACTTTGTTTATTTTGTTGGTGTTGTTATATGCCAATAAATTTTTGACTATAACAACAATTCCGGCAGTTTCTCTGTCCAGACGATTTAAAATCCTTAAAACAAAATTGGGTTGTTTGTCATTCATATAATGGCAAACTTGACCGCCAAGATTGTCGCAGTAATGAGATTTTGATGGGGTGCAGGACAAATTGTGTGGTTTGTTTACTATTAAATAATCATCATCTTCAAATAGAATATCTAATTTCCCTTCACACAGGTGAATATTGGTTTTTATATTGGGGTTTTTGTGGATTTCTAAAACATCGCCATTTTTCAATTTTTGATTTATTTTTACATATTCGCCATTTAATTTCATGGAGTTTGGAAAAGTTCTTAAATTTTTTATATAATGCTCGGAAAAATTATTATTTTTCAAAAAGAAAAATATGGTGGGTTGTTTAAGCGATGAGATGTTTTCTATTAGGAATTTTTCATATTCTATCATTTGAATAATAGTAACATATTTGGCGGTTTTATGGCAAATTATTTGGTTAATTTGCTTGACTATAATTTTTTACTATGTTAAAATTACTGCATATTTAAAGACTATGATGAAAGAGCAGTAAGTTTTGATGTTTTCCACAGAGAGCCTAAGTTTGCTGAGATTAGGCGAAAATGAAATTCTGAATTCACTTTCTAGTTGCTTCTTGAAGGATTTGTTTGAATTTGTGTAGGGAATGCCGTTTGACATGCGTTAAGTGTTTGAATGAGGTGTTTTAAACACGAAATTAGGTGGTACCACGGTTATATAAATCGTCCTAATGTTTGGGCGATTTTTTTGTTGCTTAAAGATTTTTAAAGGAGAGATTATGAAAGATAAACTTAAAGAAATTTTGAAAAATGGCTTACAAAAAGTGGAAGAACTTGTTGATTTAAAGGCTTTGGATGAAGTCAGAGTTAAATTTCTTGGAAAAACGGGTGAACTTACTCAAATTTTGCGTGGAATGAAAGATGTTCCTGCGGAAGACAGAAAAGAAGTTGGCTCAATTGCCAATAATGTCAGAGTTAAACTTGAAGAAGCGATAACCAACAAATTGTGCGAACTTGAAAATGCTAAACTTTTGGCTGACATGGAAAAAGAAAAGGTGGATATAACAGAACCAAGCAAAGGAACAAAAAAAGGTGCTTTGCATCCTTTAACTCGTTTTAATAACAAGTTTATGCAGTTGTGTGTTGAAATGGGCTTCACGGTTATTCAAACCCCTGAAATTGAAACTGATTATTATAATTTTGAAGCGTTGAATGTTCCAAAAAACCATCCTGCAAGAGATATGCAAGATAGTTTATATATTACAGACACAATTTTGATGAGAACTCACACTTCTCCTGCACAGGTTAGGGCAATGGAAACTTTGAAACCACCTTTTAAAATTGTTTGTCCAGGCAGAGTTTACAGAAATGATAATGACAGTTCGCATTCTCCAATTTTTAACCAGTTCGAAGCGCTTGTTATCGATGAAAACATTGGTTTGAAAGATTTTATGACTATGGTTAAAGAAATGGCTGTTCGTTTGTATGGTGAAGATGTTAAGATGAGAGTAAGACCATCTTATTTTCCGTTTACTGAGCCAAGCATTGAAATTGATGCAACTTGCCAGTTGTGTAAAGGCAAGGGTTGTTCGCTTTGTAAAGGAACGGGTTTTTCTGAATTCTTTGGGGGTGGAATTGTAAATCCTGTCATTTTGGAAATGTCTGGAATTGACAGCAACAAATATAGCGGTTTTGCCTTTGGTCCTGGAATTGACAGAAGTGTTATGGTGACCAACAAAATTCCAAATATTAAATATTTGTTTAGAAACGATTTAAGATTTTTGAAACAAATGAAATGATATGTTGATGTGTTATGCGTGAATACTACGCAATATTTTGTGTTTTGATTTTTAAAGGAGAAGAAAATGAAAATTTCTTATAATTGGTTGAAAGACTTTGTTGACATTACAGAAAGTGCAGAAGAAGTTGCACAAAAGTTGACTGTTTCAGGATTTGAAGTTGAAGATTTAATTTATGTTAATAAATATCTTCATGATGTTTATGTGGGGCATATTGAAAAAATTGAAAGACATCCACAGGCTGACAGACTTGTGGTTTGCCAAGTTAATGTTGGAGATAAAAATGTTCAGATTGTGACATCTGCCACAAATGTGTTTGAAGGTGCTTATGTTCCTGTTTCTTTGGATGGTGCATCACTTGCAAATGGGGTTGAGATTAAACCAACAAATTTTCGTGGTGTAAAAAGTGATGGGATGTTTTGTTCTGGTGAAGAACTTGGAATTGATGATAACTATTTTGAAGGTGCAAGTGTCAATGGAATTTTGATTTTGCCAAAAGATTTTAAGGCTGGGCAAAAGATTGAAGATGCTTTGATGCTTAATGATGTTGTTTATGATGTCAATGTAACTCCAAACAGACCAGATTGCAACAGTGTTGTTGGAATTGCTCGTGAAGTGTGTGCAATTTATGGTAAGAAGTTTAAAAATCCAGATTATAACTTTGAAACTGTAAGTGATAATGTTGAGAATTACATCAGTGTAGAAGTTAAAACAAAAGAATGTCCAAGATATATGGGTGCTTATATTAAAGACATAAAGTTGGAGCGTTCTCCACTTTGGTTGAGAAGCAGATTGCATGCTGTTGGAATTAAACCTATTAATAATATGGTTGACATAACAAATTATGTTTTGGTTGAACAAGGGCAACCAATGCATGCTTTTGATTATAGATATTTGGATGGTAAGAAAATTGAAGTAAGGCAGGCTGAAAAAGGTGAAAAAATTGCCGTTTTAAACGGAAACACTTATGATTTGGATGAAAGCGTGATGGTTATTGCTGACGCTAAGAAACCGGTTGTAATTGCTGGTGTTATTGGTGGTGTGAATTCTTGCATCAGCGAACAAACAACAGAAACTGTTTTTGAATGTGCAGTTTTTGATTTAAAAAGTGTGCGTTTAACAGCAAGAAAATTTGGTTTGTCCACAGATTCTTCGGCAAGATATTCAAAAGGTGTAAACATAAACAGTCCTACTTTTGCAATGAAGCGTGCTTTGAACTTGGTTTATCAGTTGAAATGTGGCAAAATTGTTGATGGTATTATTGATAAATGTTCTGTTAAAATTGCAGAAGAAAAGATAATTAAAGTTTCTTATGCTAAGATAAGTAAAATTTTGGGAATTGAAATTCCAAAAGAAAAAATGCTTCAAATATTAAGTGATTTGGGTGTTGAAAGTTCTGTTCAGGGAGATGTGATTACTTGTGTTTTGCCATATTTAAGGGAAGATCTTAAAAATGATAACGATATTGCAGAAGAAATTATCAGAATTTATGGTTATGATGTTTATAACAATGTTGAAGGAAAGCCTTTTGAAGGTGCAAATGTAACGGTTGGAAAATTTAATGAAAGACTTTCTTTTGAAAATGGTTTGAAAAACATTTTGGTTGACAATGGTTTTTATGAAACATTAAACTATTCACTTTATTCTGCAAGTGCATGTGATAAATTGCTTTTGGCTTCTGATGATGAAAGAAGAAAGGTTATTAAGATTGCAAATCCAATAAGTGAAGATTTGTCGACAGTAAGAACTGTTATGGCTCATGCTTTGCTGTTGGATGTTGCATATAATTTGTCAGTTGGAAATAAAGATTTAAGATTTTTTGAAGTGGGCAGGGTATATCAGGCAAAGGATTTGCCTTTGAAAGAACTTCCTGTTGAAAAGAATAAAATTTCATTGGCAGTTTGTGAAAATGGTTTTGATTTCTTTGAATTGAAAGGTATTGTTGAAAATCTGCTTCTTGGAACATCTTTGGAATATAAACTTGAACGATCTAAAGAACCTTATCTTCACAGTGGTGTAAGTGCTGATATAATCGCAAAAGACGGAACATTGGTTGGAAGTTTTGGAAAAGTTCATAAAACAGTTTTGAAAAACTATGAAATAAATCAAGATGTATATTATGCTGAACTTGATACGGACTTTTTATCAAGTTTACCTGAAAAACAATTTGCAACAAAAGAAATTTCTAAATATCCAACAGTTGAGCGTGATTTGGCAGTTGTAGTTGATGAAAAGGTGACAAATGCTGAACTTGAAAGTGCAATAAAATCTGCCTGTGGAAAAATTTTCTTTGAAGTTAGATTGTTTGATGTTTATCGTAATGTGCTTCTTGGAAAAGACAAAAAGAGTATGGCTTATAAGATTGTCTTTATGTCAGATGATAAAACTTTGACAAGTGAAGAAATAAATTTGGCTGTAAACAAAGTTTTAAAAAGTTTGGAATTCAGATTTGGTGCAAAATTAAGACAAGTTTAAAATTGTAAGTATTATGCAAATTTTATTGACATAATACACAATATATTGTGGTATTATGTAACCTTGGAGTGCTATGATTTATTTAGATAATGCTGGAACTACAAAAATGTTTGATGAATGTGTTGAAGTTGGTCGCAAGTTTTCTTGTGAAAACTTTTTCAATCCGTCTGCACTTTCTGTGGAAGCATTGGAAATTTCTCGACTTTTGAATGAAACTGAAAAATTCTTTTTAAATAAACTTGGTGCTTTGCAAGGGAATGTTATTTTTACGGGTTGTGCAACAGAAAGTAATAATTTGGCAGTGCGTGGAAGTTTAAGAACAGGGGATTGGGAATATGTTTTTTCTGCTGGGGAACATCCGTCTGTTTATAATCAAGCGAAAAAATTTGAACTGGAAGGATTTAAAGTTCATGTTGTGCCATTAAATGAAGATGGGCAAATAGATTTGCAGAAATTGCAGTCAGTTTTAAATGAAAAAACAAGGCTTATCAGTGTGATTCATGTCAGCAATGAAACAGGTGCTGTTAATGATTTGCATAAGATATGCCAAATTAAAAAGAAAATTTGCCCGAAAGCAATTATTCATGTTGATGGTGTTCAATCTTTTATGAAAATTCCATTTTCTCTTGCTGGATTGGATGTTGATTTATATTCTTTTAGTGGTCATAAATTGCATGCACCAAAGGGTGTTGCGGGTTTGTATGTTAAAAATAAATCTGCTTTGAAAGAGTTGTTTTATGGTGGTGGACAGCAATATGGATTGCGTTCTGGAACGGAAAATGTGGCTGGAATAATGCAGTTTAAGAAAGCAGTGGAACTTATTGATGTCAGATTAAATTTTGATAAAGTAAAACTTATGAAAGAGAAAATGATTTGCCAGTTATCAAAAGTTAATGGGGTTAAAATTTTTGATTTTGCCGGTTCTCCTTACATATTGAATGTTGTTTTTGATGGGGTTAAAGGGGAAACAATGCTTCATGCGCTTAATGAAAAAGGTGTGATTGTGGGGCTTGGGAGTGCTTGTTCATCTAAAAAAGCAGGTAATCGTGTTTTGGAAAACATAGGGTTTGATAAAGATGTGATTATTTCAAGCGTCAGGATAAGTTTTAATGCTTATCAAACGCTGGAAGAAATTGAAAAAGCGTGCGAAATAATTGAAGAAGTTTATAAAAATATTAAGGAAAGGGTTTCGTGATGAGAAATGTTTTGTTGTTGAAATTTGGAGAATTGTTTTTGAAAGGTAAAAATCGACATGATTTTATTAAACTTCTTAAAACAAATATAACTTATAAATTAAGAGATTTTGTTTTTAAATTGCATGAAACTCAGGGAAGGTTGATTGTAAGTGATTATGATGAATCTTTTGAAGAAATTATTATTGCTAAATTGCAACAAGTTTTTGGTTTAATTGGTGTTGTGGTTGCTTGTGAATTTGACACAAGTTATGAAACCATTCAAGAAAATATAAAAAAATTGGATTTAAGTTTGGTGAAAACTTTTAAAGTGGAAGTTAAGCGCGCAGATAAAAGTTTTCCAATTAAATCTATGGATATGGAAAAAGAACTTGGTGGAATTTTATTGGAAGAATTTCCAAATTTAAAGGTGGATTTATATAATCCAGAAATTGTTGTTCATGTGGAAATTCGAATTAACAACAAAACTTATATATATAGTAAGGTGTATGAATGTGTAGGTGGTTTGCCACTTGGAAGTGGGGGAAAGGCTTTACTTTTGCTTTCTGGTGGGATTGACAGTCCAGTTGCTGGTTATATGATGGCAAAGCGTGGGTTGAAATTGGAAGCAGTGCATTTTCACTCCTATCCTTACACGAGTGTGCAAGCAAAAGAAAAGGTTATTGAACTTGCAAAAGAAATTTCGGAGTTTTGTGGTGAGATTAAATTGCACATAGTTTCTTTTACAGAAATTCAAGAACAGATTCATAAAAATTGTGATGCAGAATATATGATAACGATTATGCGCAGAATTATGATGAGAATTGCGGAAAGGATTTGTCAGCAAAACAATCTTGGGGCGATTGTAACAGGTGAAAGTTTAGGGCAGGTGGCAAGTCAAACTATGCAAAGTATGAATGTGACAAACAGTGTTGTTTCACTTCCAGTGTTCAGACCTTTAATCGCTTTTGATAAAGAAGATATAATGTCTGTGGCAAGAAAAATTAATACTTATGAAACTTCAATTCTTCCATATGAAGATTGTTGCACTGTCTTTCTTCCAAAATATCCAGTTATTAAGCCGACCATCAAGCGGGCGGAATATTTGGAAACTAAATTGGATTTGGAGCAATTGATTGAAAAAGCAATTGCAAGTCAAGAAATTTTGGAAATAACAAATTTTTAATTTATTAAGATATGCTTTAAGTATATCTTTTTTTTATTTGGTTTTTGCTTAGGTGGCGGTAGGTGAAATGTATATTCATTTATAATTATAAATTTGAAATTTATAAAATTGCAAAAATTGCAATTTTTATAAAAAATTAGTGAATAAATATACAAAAATCACTTGCATATTTATAAATTTTATTGTATAATAATCAAAATTGCATGAATAAACATAAATTTATATTTATGCATAAATCGCTATAAGCCCCTAATTTAGCGGTGTGTAGCAGTTAAGGAGTTGTATATGGCACGCAGTTCAAGACAATCTAAAATTTTGGAATTGATTTCAACAAAAGAGATTGAAACCCAAGAAGAATTGGCAAAAGAACTTAAAAATGCAAACTTTGATATTACACAAGCGACAATTTCTCGTGATATTAAAGAACTTGGTTTGACAAAAATCTTGAGCAGTTCAGGAAAATATAAATATGCCATTTTAGGCTCTGAACAACAGGTTATTTCAAATAAATACATATCTATTTTTAAAGAATGTGTCATTTCTGTGAAACCTGCCCTTAACTTGGCTGTGGTTAAAACCATTAAAGGAATGGGTGCTGGTGTTTCTTCTTTTATTGACAAATTGAATCTAAATGAACTTTTGGGCTCTACTTATGGCGATGACACTGTTATGTTGATTTTTCCAACAACTTCTCTTGCCAGTGAAGCAGTTGCAACTTTAAATGAAATTATGTTATAATTGTTTCGGAGGGGTAAGTTAATGCTGTCAACACTTACATTATCTAATGTTGCTTTAATAAAAAAAGAAACTGTTGAGTTCAAGAAAGGTTTTAATTGTTTGCTTGGACAATCAGGTGCAGGTAAAAGCATTATTATTGATGCTTTAAGTTTTTTGCTTGGTGCAAAAGCAGATAAGGACTTAATTCGCAGTGGTGAAACAAATCTTCGTGTTGATGGCGTGTTTTCACAATTGTCAGAAGAAGAAAAAAACTTTTTAAATGAAAATGAAGTTGATTTTGAAGATGAAATCATTATTACTCGAACTTTAAACACTGATGGAAAATCCACTTGCAAAATAAATGGTTATCCTGTAACGGCAAAAATGTTGAAAGATTTTGCTTTAAGTATGGCTGATTTTTGTGGGCAGCATGACAGCGTGGGGTTGCTTGATGTTAAAAATCATCTTTCACTTTTGGATAAATTTGCTGGGAATGATGTAGAAGATTTGAAAAATCAATGCGCTGTAATTTTTGATGAACTTACAGAAATTGAAAGAAAGATAAAGTTGCTTGGTGGAAATGATGCAGAGCGTGAAAGAACAAAAGATTTGCTTAGATTTCAAATTCAAGAAATTGAAAATGCTGATTTAAAGATTGGCGAACAAGAAGAATTGAAAGAGAGATTGGATTTTATTTCTTCGGCAGAGAAGATTTTTGAAACAATGCAAATTTGTTTGGAAAAATTGGACGGACAACAAGATAATGTAACGACTTTGTTATATGATGTTAAGTCAACTCTTTCTGGATTTTCAGAATTTAAAGATGTTGAAGGTTGCCGTGAGCGAGTTGAAAACTGCTATTATGAACTAAAAGATGTGGTTGATGTTTTAGAACAGATTAAACAAAATGCTGAGTTTGACCCTAAGGAACTGGAAAGAATAGATGGCAGGCTTGATTTGATTAAGTCACTTTCCAAAAAATATGGCAGAACTGTTGAAGAAATTTTGAAATATTTGGATAAAACAAAATTGCAACTGGAAGAATTGGAAAATAATCAAGAGATTATTGGTCAACTTAATGAAAGTAAAATTAAAACTGAAAATAAACTTTTGGATGTTTGCAAAGTTTTAAGCGAAAAACGAAAAAGATTTGCCTTAAACTTGGAAAAGAAACTTACAGAAGAACTTGATGACCTTGAAATGAAAGGCACTTATTTTAAAGTTGATTTTCAACAGGTTGAATGTTCGAAAAAAGGTTTTGATGCAGTCAAATTTATGTTTTCGGCAAATCAGGGACAAGAACTCAAAGATTTACATAAAACTGCTTCTGGTGGGGAACTTTCAAGGTTATTGTTGGCTTTCAAAAATGTTATGCTGGATAAAGAAAAAGTTCAAACGGTTGTGTTTGATGAAATCGACTCTGGCATAAGTGGCAGAACTGCTGGTAAACTTGCTGAGAAACTTTCCAATATTGCTAAGTTTACTCAGGTAATTTGTATTACTCACACACCAGTTGTGGCATCTAAATCTGATGCATTTTTGCTTGTTGAAAAGAAAGTTGTGGATGGAAACACGGTTTCTAGTGTTCGTTCTTTAAACGATGAAGAAGCAATTTATGAAGTTGCAAGACTTATTGATGGCGGTAATGAAGTTTCAAATACTGCGGTTGAACATGCAAGAAAATTGTTTGCTTAAATTAATAAAACAAAAAGGCAATCTTAAAGAAGATTGCCTTTTCTATTTGAAAAAATTCTAAAAAAAAGAAAAGAGATGCTCTATTTGTTCCTCACGAACTAATTTATCTCTTTTCGATTTAAAGTTAAGTTTTCTTTTGGAATCTTAACTTGTTTTTAATATGTGTCGCAATTTTTGTTTTATTCATTTATTTTGAAAATTTTTTGTAAACATATTTTGTGATGTAATAATTGAAAGGAAGGGCAATTAAAAGTCCAAAAATTGGAACTGTTAAGGATGTAATAAATTTTGCCATTGTTTCCACTTGCATTCCGCAAGCAATGTTTACAACAAAAACAATTAAAACGGCAAGAAGTAAAATAATCCAAATGTGCCAATCGTTATATTTTAAAACTGCTTTTTTATTTGGTAACATTTTAAAGGCGACAAATGAATAGATTGTGTAAACAAGGAAGACGAGTGGAACGGTGTAAAACAAGAAGTTTGTTCCGTTTAAAAGCAATCCTGCGCCATTAATTATTCCGTATAAAATTGCACAGCCAATTCCGCAAACAAGTAAAAGTATGCAAGAATTGATAAGGTTGAGAAAATTGGTGTTGTGATTAATGTTTACTGATGACTTTTTATATTCTTTAAAATCAATTCCATGTCCAGCGTAATATCTTTTAAGGCTGTTGTAATCTGTGAAACTGCTGGCTGTGTTTGTTTGTGTTATTTCCACTTGTTTTTGTGGTGCTGATTTAACGGTGACAGGTTTTTCTTTCTTTCTTTCAAACAACTTAGACATCATATCTTTATAAGTTGGCTCTAAGTTACTGTCGCGTTTTGGAGCAGGAAGGTTGTCGTCATAGATGTTAACTTCAATGTTTGCAGGACTAATTTTTCTTTGAATAGGAATTTCTTCATCGCGAAGTTTTGGGTTAGTGATGAAAATTGCATCATCTTGTTCGCGTTCTTCGTTTAATATGTCAACTTTTTCTGTTTGAACTGTTGATTGTTGTGGGGTGTAAGTTGATTGACGATTATTGACTACAGCTTGTTGTTGAATTTGTTGTTGATTTGTCTGTCTTGTTGAAAGCAAAGATTCTTTAAGTTGTCTTATGCGTTCTCTTTCAAGTTCATCATCTTCTTCTTTTTGATATACAACAGACATTTCAATTTGATTTTCAGAAAAACTTTTACGCTTGCGGTATTTTTTAAGTTCGCTTGAAGTGTCATAAAGTCTTTGGTTTTGTTCTTCTTGTGATGCTGTAAGTGATTTAGGTTCGTCTAAGAATTTGCCGTCATCAAAAATTTCTTCTTTAATTGTTTCAATTTCTTGTTCTTCGGTGACAGGTGGCAAATCTTGTTGTTCAAGCATGCTTTGATAACGATCGATTTTTTCTTGTTCTTTTGTTTCTATGTGATCAGTTATAAAAATTCCGCCATCAATAAACTCAGGTTCTTCTTCTGATTCAACGGACAATTCTTCTTCAATTTCTTCTTGATTGTTTTGAAAACTGAAAATATCAATTTGGTTTTCAAGAATGTCAGATTTTGTTTCTGTTATGCTTTCTGATTGTGGTTTTTCTTCATTTTTAACCATGTCAAAAATGTTGCCTTGTTGCAGGAAAACAGGTTTTTCTTCTGAAACAGTTTCTGCTTGTTCATCATTTTCCGAAAGGTTGGCAGAAAAATCAGAGAATGAAATGTTCTCAAATTCTTTTTCAAGTTCTTGCAAAGTGCTTTTGCCAAGGGCTGTTATTGAATAATAATGGCGTTTGCCACCAAGTTCACTTTCACTCCAATAAGATGAAGAAATCCAGCCTTTCTTTTCCATGCGTGTAAGGCAAGAATAAAGGGTAGGTTTTTTCAAAATATATTGACCATTTGTTTGTTTTGAAATGCTTTCAATGATTTCTAAACCATATTTTGAACCGCTTGTAAGACTGTTTAAAACTAAATAAGAAATTTGACTGTTTGAATTAAACGCCATGACAAATCACTCCTTTTATATATCACGATTATAGAAAAAGAAGAAAATTTTGTCAAATAAATTTAGGTATTATGCAAAAAAATTTGAATAATACACCACATAGAAATGGTTGTATGCGTTGCATAACACTATATATTGTGGTAATATGTAAAAAATAATCAATTTATGAAATTATTTGGAGTTGCGAAAATAAAGTGTTATTATAAATTTATGGAAGTAAAAATAATCAGACAGAAACGCAAAACTATGGTTTTAAAGGTTTTAAATTCGCAAGTGGCTGAACTTCATGTTCCAATAAAGATGTCGGCATATAAAATTGAAGAATTTTTGGAATCAAAGCGTAATTGGTTGAATAAAGCACAAAAAAGAATGTTGGAAAATGAAAATTTTTCGAATTATTTTGATTTGCAAAAATATGTCTATGTCAATGGAGAAAAGGTGTATAATGTCAACTGTCTTGCAATGGATTATGATAATTTTACAGATGAAAAGAAGCATAAAGTTTTAAGAAAACATTATCTTTCTTTGTTTCAGCAAATGGAAAAACTTGCATATGAATTGTCTGAAAAAACTGGACTTACTTTTAAGCAACTTAAATCTTGTGATTCAACTCGAATTTGGGGAAGTTATAATTCTGACAGGATTATGAAATTAAACTGGAAATTGGTTGTTTTGCCTAAAAGGTTGGCTTATTATGTGGTATGCCATGAACTGTGCCACAGTTTACATTTCAATCATAAACCACAATTTTGGAAGGATGTGGAAAAAATTTGCCCTGATTATAAAAAATTGAAAGGGGAATTGAAAAAATATTCCTTTGTTTTAAGAACCAAATTCTAATTGTTGAACGAATAATTTAAACAAATCGACAAACACTAAAAGAGCATGAAAAAGTTTTATATGTCTCTTTTTTGTTTGGTTTTGATGTGTGCATTGACTTTGTCAATATTGTTGCCAATGCAAGCCTTAAACCAGTTGGACGGCGGTTTTATGGCTAGTTATGAAGATGTTGATTCAGCAAACAAGAACAAAATTTTTGGCAGTTTAATTAAATCAGAGTTGACAGAAAAAGAAAAAAGTGTAGATGGCCAGAAAACTAAGCAAGGTGAAATTGTTTTTAAATTATTTGGTTTAATTCCGATTAAAAAGGTTGGTGTTGTCATGGCAAATGATGACGACTATTTTGTCGGTGGAAAGCCAATTGGTTTATCTATTTTAACTGATGGTGCAATTGTTATAAGTGATGAAAATGATGACAAAACAACGCTTAAAGAAGGTGACATAATCACTAAAATTGATGGAAAGAATGTGAAGGGTCTTGGTGAAGTGCAAGATTATTTGCAAAATGAAGTAAAAGATGAAGTTGAAGTGGAATATATGCGAAAAAATAAACCACTTAAAACTTTAATTAAAGTAAAAAAAGATGATTTAACAGGAAAATTGAAGTTGGGATTGTGGGTAAAAGATGATGTTACAGGCGTTGGAACATTGACATTCGTAAATAAAAATAATCACAAATACAGCGCTTTGGGGCATCCAATCACGGAAGGAAATGGCGGAAATATGATTCCTATTGCTGATGGAGACATTTATGAATGTAATTTGATTGGCATAAACAAGGGGGTTAAAAATGACCCTGGGGAATTGAAATGTGTATTTTCTTCCAATTCAAAAAGTAAAGGCACGATTGAAAGTAATTCCAAATATGGAATAAATGGCGTGTTAAACAACATTGAAGGTCTTGTTGATGAAAATGTCACTGCCAAACTTGGTGGTCGATTAAGTGTGAAAATGGGTGATGCAAAGATTGTTTCTTGTGTAAGTGGAATCAGAGAAGAATATGACATTGAAATAATTAAAGCAAACTATCAAAGAAAAGCAAATGATAAAAGTATAATTTTTCGAGTGAAAGATAAAAGGCTTTTGGAACTTACTGGTGGAATAGTTCAGGGGATGAGTGGCTCTCCTATATTGCAAAATGGAAAAATTATTGGTGCTGTTACTCATGTTTTCTTAAATGACCCAACAAAAGGTTATGCAGTTTACAGTGATTGGATGTTGGCTGAATAATAAAAAATACTACACAAGATTTTGTGTAGTATTTATCATAATACGGCAGATATATGGTGTTATGTTGTTATTCAAGAATTAAACCACCATCAACATAAAGCGTTTGACCTGTAATGAATGACGCTTTTTCACTGGACAGAAAATAAATTGCATTTGCAACATCTTGACAAGTTCCAAGTCTTTTAAGCGGAGTCATGTTTGCGATTTCTTCTTTTTCTTCACAAGTCAGATTGTTGTTCATTTTAGTGTCAATAAATCCAGGGGCAACTACATTGCAACGAACATCTAAATTGCCAAGTTCACTTGAAATGGAACGGCAAAGCCCTGAAAGTCCACTTTTTGTTGCTGTGTAGATGCTTTCGCATGAACAGCCGTTTTTTTCCACAAAAGAGCCAACAAGAACAATGTTTGAAGGGTGTTTGTTTGCAGTTATTTTGGTGAATTCTCGTATACATTTAATCACTGAAATGATGTTTACATCAAAAAGATTTTCAATTTCTTCATTTGTTACATCTAAAATTAATTTTCTTTGTTGAGCGATTCCAGAACAAAAAACCAGAGTGTCAATATAATCAAAATCTGATGACACTTTTTTAAAAAAGTCTTCAATTTCCGATGCTTTTGTAAGATCTAGTTTATAACTTTTAAAGTCTGTTGTGGATTTATCAAAATCAACTTGATTTTTGTTGAAGGTGACAGCAACGGAAAAATTATTTTTTGAAAAAGTTTTTGCTGTTGCTTTTCCTATATCACCAGATGCTCCTATGATTATGGCAGTTTTTTTAATCATTAATTTTCTCCTTTTTTAAATAAAAAACCCATTTTCATGGGCAAATTATTATTTTAAAATAACATTTATTTAACAAGACTTTTATTCAGTTGTCCAAGCCATTCCAACTGCTGGGCCAGCATGAGTGGACACCACAGGACCAACTTCGCCTTCATAAATTTCAATTTCATCTTTATCTTCACGGCTTTCAATGTGTTTATAAAGCATGTTTTTCCAAGTTTCATAAAGTGTTGAATTTGCAATATGAAGAATAAATAATCTTTTTAATTTATGTGGTTGCGGAATCATGTTTATCATATCTCTCATGGCTCTTTGCATGCCAAAACTGTTTTTGTTTTTAAGGTCGCCTTTATTGAAATAAACGATTGGTTTAATTTGCAAAATAGAACCTATTGTGGCGGTTACTTTTCCAATTCTGCCACCTTTATAGATGTATTCCAAAGTGTCAGGAACGAAAACTATTTGGCTGTTTTCTCTTAAAACTTCCAACCTTTCAATGATTTCTTGGCAAGTTTTTCCTGCATCACGCATGTTGACTGCTTCCATGATATAGCCCCAAATTGTTTGAGCAAGTGCCATGCTGTCAAAGACATAAACCTTACTTGGGTCTTTGCTTTGATTCTTTGCAAGGTTTGCGGTGCTGTATGTTCCTGAAACGGTGCTGCTTATTGTGAAAATTAAAACTTCATCGCCGTTATCAATGCCTTTGTTTATTTCTTCAATGAAAAGTTCCAAAGAAGGTTGGCTTGTCTTTGGACAAATTTTTGTTTTTGTGAAATCTTCAAAAAATTTGTCAAAAGTTCCTGGAAAGCCTTCTTCAAATTCTGTGTCTTGATAAAGCACACGAAGGGGAACAATGGAAATGTCATGTTTTTCTGCATATTCTTTTGTCATGTAAGAAGTGCTGTCGCTTATTATTTTAATCATATTTTAAACTCCTTAAAAGAGATTTGTTTAAAGTTTTCATTTTATTATAACATGTTAAGTCTGTTTTACAAAATGTTTTAATCAAATTTTTATTGACAATAAATTGCATTATTTAAACCATTTGTTTGATTTTGTTGACTTAGTTATTTATATATGTTATATTTTTTATGATATTCTATTAACCTTGGAGGGACTGTAAAATGGAAGAAATTTTGTCAAATGAAATTGATATAAGAAGACAAAAAATTGAAGAAATTAAGAAAATGGGGGAAATCCCTTATAAAGACAAATTTGAAAGAACTTGCACCATAAAAGAGGCTCGCACTAAACTTGGAGAACATGTTAAAATTGCTGGTCGAATTGTTTTTCGCCGTGTGATGGGAAAATTTGGTTTCTGCCAAATCAGAGATATATACGACAAAATTCAAATTTCAGTTGGAAGAAATGAATTCAGTGAAGAAGACTATAACTTTTATAAAAAGATGATTGACATTGCTGACTTCATTGGTGTTGAAGGGGAAGTTTATGAAACACAAACTGGTGAAGTGACTGTTAAGGCAGAAAAAATCACTTTGCTTTCAAAAACATTAAGACCGCTTCCTGAAAAATTCCATGGAATTAGCGACACAGAAATCAGATATAGACAACGCTATCTTGACCTTATTACAAATGAAGAAACAAGAGAAATCTTTTTGACAAGAAGCAAAATGGTTTCATTCATTCGCCGTTTCCTTGAAGATAACGGTTTCTTGGAAGTGGAAACTCCTATTTTGCAAACAAATGTTTCTGGTGCAAGTGCTAAACCATTCTTTACTCATCATAATGCTTTGGATTTGCAATGTAATTTGCGTATTGCATTTGAATGTGCATTGAAAGAATGTATTGCTGCTGGCATTGACAGAGTTTTTGAACTTGGCAAAGACTTCCGAAACGAAGGAATGGATCCTTTCCATTTGCAGGAATTTACACAAGTTGAATGGTATGCTTCATATTGGGATTTTGAAGACAACATCAAGTTTTTCAAAAAGTTTATAGTTGACCTTATGAAAACATGTCTTGGAAAAACCAAGGTCAATTATCAAGGGCAAGAAGTGGAATTTGACATTGAATGGGACAGAATTGATTATGTTGCAAGAATGACCGAACTTTTGGGTTGTGATTTCCTTGACATTACCGACCTTGAAACATTGAAAAAAATTGCTGTGGAACGCGGACTTTTCAAATATTCTGACCTTGAAGAATGCAAATCAGTGCGCACTCTTATTGACTACATTTACAAGCGTAAAATTCGTGCTGTGATTGTAAAGCCAACAATTTTGTTTAACTATCCTGCTTCTCTTAAACCACTTGCAAGACGCAATGATAAAGATGAAAGAATTGTTGATGTATTCCAAATTGTTGCTGGCGGTCAAGAATTGGTAAACGCTTATTCAGAATTGGTTGACCCATATATTCAAAGACAAACTTTGGAATCTCAGTTGGCTGAAAAGAATGCGGGTGATGAAGAAACTATGGATGTTGATGAAGATTTCTTGCTTGCTATGGAACATGGTATGCCACCAATTTCTGGACTTGGCTTTGGAATTGACAGATTCTTGCAATTTGTTTTTGACTGTCCAAACATCCGCGATGTAGTGCTTTTCCCACTTATGAAATAATTTTTTCAAAACTAAGGAGAATAAAATGGATTCAAATGTAATTATGAATGGGCTTGATGCGATGTATCAAGATGCAGAATGTGAGTTGAAAAGCAACACTCCATTTGAAACTTTGGTGGCAGTTATTTTGTCAGCACAATGCACAGACAAGCGTGTAAACATAGTTACACAAGAACTTTTTAAGACACACAATAAACCAGAAGATTTTGCTTCTATGCCAATTGAAGAATTGGAACAAAGAATACACTCTTGTGGTTTCTATCATAATAAAGCAAAGTCAATCAAGTCTGCAAGCCGTGATATAATTGACAGGTTCGGTGGAGTTGTGCCAAATAATTTTGATGATTTGGTTTCTCTTGCAGGGGTGGGAAGAAAAACCGCTAATGTAGTGATTGCTGTTGCTTTTAAAGGTGATGCTTTGGCGGTTGACACTCATGTGCTTAGAGTTTCCAATAGGCTTGGGCTTGTTAAGACGGAAAATCCAAATGTTTGTGAAGATAATTTAAAATTGTTATTTCCAAAAGAAAAATGGTCAAAATTACATTATCAGATGGTTCTGTTTGGAAGATATACTTGCAAGGCAATTAAACCTGAATGCGAAAAGTGCGTTTTTAACAGAGAATGTCCAAACAGTCGTGACTTGCATTAAAACTTGGCTTGCAATAGCAAAAGAAAAAAGTTTAATTCAACTTTTTTGATTTTAAAATTAATTGTCAGCAAGGCAGAACATTTTGTGTAAATTAGTGTCGAAGTTAAAAGTTGAAATTTAATTAAAAATAAAAAGGAAGTTTGAATGTTTTTAGACAGAGTTAAAATTTTTATAAAGGCTGGAAATGGTGGAAAGGGTTCTGCTTCTTTTTTGCGTAATGCGATGACTGCCAATGGTGGACCTGATGGTGGTGATGGTGGTCGTGGTGGGAATGTTGTTTTTAAAGCGACTGACGACATTAACACACTTTACAGTTTCAGATTTAAAAAGAAATTTGTTGCTGAAAATGGTGAAGATGGACATCAAAAAAATCAGACTGGTAAAAGCGGTAAAGATGAAATAATCAAAGTTCCAACTGGAACGGTGTTAATCAACCCAAAAACTGATAAAATAATTGCTGACCTTAACGAAAATGGAGCAGAATTTATCGCTCTTAAAGGTGGTTATGGTGGGCATGGAAATGCTTTTTATAAATCATCTACAAGACAAGCACCAACTTTCTCTCAACTTGGAGAAGTTGTTGAAGGGAAAGAAGTTATTTTAGAACTTAAAACAATCGCTGATGTTGGGCTTGTAGGGTTTCCAAATGTTGGGAAATCCACACTTTTGTCAATAATTTCAAATGCCAATCCAAAAATTGCCAACTATCATTTTACAACAATTTTTCCAAATCTTGGCGTTTGTGAAGTTTTGGGAGAAACATTTGTTGTTGCTGACATTCCAGGGCTTATTGAAGGGGCAAGTGCGGGTTTAGGCTTGGGACATTATTTTTTGAAACATGTCGAAAGAGTAAGACTTATTGTTCATTTGGTGGACATTTCGGAATGCGAAGGTCGAAATGCTGTTGAAGATTTTAAAATTATCAACAAAGAATTGGGTGATTACAGCAAAGAACTTGTTAAAACAAAACAAATTTTGGTTTTTTCAAAGTGTGACTTATTGGAAAAAGATGTTTTGGAAGAAAAGATTAAAAATTTCACAGAAAAAGTTGGTGTAAAAGATTATTTATGTCTTTCTTCTTACACTCATCAAGGTGTGGAAGACTTGAAAAAGAAAGTTTTGGAAGAATTAAAGAAAATTCCTAAAAAACCACCACTTGAAGTGGAAGAATTTGACTTTGACAAAAAAGATTTTTCTTCTATGGAAATCAAGCGTCATGATGACGGAAGTTTTGAGGTTTATGGTGGAAGAATTGAATCTTTGGCAAGAGGAGTTGTGGTTTCAGACCCAAGGTCTTTTGCATATTTCCAGAGTAAATTGCAAGAAATGGGTGTCATAGATATGCTTAAACAGCGTGGTTTAAAACAAGGCGACATAGTTATTATAAAAGATATAACTTTTGAATATATCGATTAAACGAATTCTTATTTGTTTATTTTGATAAGGATTAAAAAATAAATTTAAAATATGTTGTAGTATTATGTAAGCATAACACCACAATATGTAGTATAAAAGGAAAAATATGATTACAACAAAACAAAGAGCGTTTTTAAGAGCAATGGGCAATGCACTTGACCCAGTAATGCAAATTGGCAAAGAAGGTTTAACAGAAAATGTTTTGGAAAGCATCAATCTTTTGTTGGAAGCAAGAGAACTTGCCAAGTTTAAGATGTTGAAAAACTGTGATGAAGACCCAAAAATGCTTGCAAATGAGATTGCAAAACAAATTAATGCAGAAGTTGTGCAAGTTATTGGAAATATTTTTATTTTGTATAAAAAGTCTACACGAAAAAATTTCAAACATATTGAATTGCCATAATTAAGGGGAATATTGATGAAAGTTATTTTGTTTTATGGAACAGAGTGTAATAAAAACACTGCTTGGCTTCCTTGGCTTAAAACAAAATTGGAAGAAAATGGCATAAGTTGCATTATTCCTGATTTGCCAACGCCTGAAAACCAAACTTATAAGAATTGGGCGAAAATTGCAGAGCAAATTGAAATAAATGCGGATGATGTAGTGGTAGGTTGGTCAACTGGTGCTATTTTTGCAGTAAAATTTTTGTTTTTGCATAAATTGAAAGTGAAAAAACTGCTTTTAGTCAGCGGTTTCAATAATTATGTAGGCAATGTTCCACAAGTGGACACCATCAATAAAGATTTCTTTGTGCCAACACTTGAAAATGCAAATTTGGTGGCAAATGAAATTGTTTGTTTTAAAAGTGATAATGACCCATTTATAACTCAATATGCATTAAATTCATTTGCAAAAAATTTGAAAGCACAACTTAAAAACATAGCGGGGGGGGGGACACTTCAATCTTTCATCAGGCTTTTTAAAATTTGAAGAATTATTTGAAGAAATATTAAAATGAAAACTAAACTTACAATATTTGTGTGTTGTGTTTAACATTGAAATAAGGATTAAATTGTGACAGAATTGCAAAGACAACAAGAAGTGATGCAATTATGCAATAATAAAGACTTGCTCGAACGAACAGACTGGCAAACACAAGAATAAAGGCAGAGAAAAGATAGCCCTTTGTTCTTTTTTTATTGAACGAATAAGCCAAAAAATCTTTAAACATCATCTTTTTTTCTTTGCTGTATTCAATGGTAATTTCTGGAAAATATTCATATTCTTTATAAAGTTTTTCATAAGTGTCATATTGATTTAAAAGCAAAAATTTTTCTTTAAAATTGTTGCAAAAAACACTTAAATTTTTGTCGGAAATTTCTTTGCAACAAATTATGATTTTGCCAGCTTTTTCAGACTTTATTTTGTTGTAAATTTCCATAAATCTTGCTTCTGTTAGTCCAGCAAAAGAAAGGTCTAACCAAAGCAATGTTTTGGTGTGATTTTCTGTTTCGTTGATGACTATATAATTTTTGTGTTTTACAATGTTTTTATGTCGTTTTGACGCCATTTTGACGAAATCATCAATGGGGTTATTTTTACAAGCCAATGAAAAGAATATGTTTTCGGCATCTTCTTTTTCTTTAAGTTTTAAACCAACCTTTTTTGTTTTGCTTCTTTTAAAAAGAAAAATTGCAAGGCTTATGAAAGCACTTATTAAAACCGCCAAAATAATAGACATGACAAATTTTCTGGTGAAATATCTCAGCCAAACAAATGAAATTAAAAACAATAGACAAAATTTTAAAAGTTCTTGGAAAACTAAACTTATTTTTCTCATATGAAGATTATTGCCAAATGTTTGTTGTTTAGACATAAAATATCTTGACAAATATAATAAGGGTTTGATAAAATTTATTTATGAACGAAAATGTGCAAGCACTTGTGAAACTTTTGCAAGACAACAAAATTAAAAACATCTCGGTTTATGAAGTGTCTTCTGATGTAGAAGGCAGATATATCATTTTGTCAACTTCCAATAAGGTGACTGACAGCAAAAAAGTGGCTGACATTATTGTGGAAAAATATAACTATACTGGAAAGGTAGAGGGATATTTTAAAGGCGAATGGATCGTTTTTGATTTTTTGAATGTTACACTTCACATTTTCTTGCCAAAAGTAAGAGAAAAATATAATCTTGACAAACTTTATAAGCCAAGCAAAATTTCAATTTAACTATTTTTTTAAAAAACAAAGAAATTTACTTTGTTTTTTTTTATTTTTGGGTTATAATTTCATTAGGTGAAAGTATGATTGAAATTTGCTTTATTTGCACTGGAAACACTTGTCGCTCTGTAATGGCAGAACGCATCGCAAAAAAGATGGCAAAAACAAAAAAAATTAAAGATGTAAAGTTTTCATCGGCAGGAGTTCGGGCAAATGGTGAAAATATAACTAAGGGTGCTGTCTATGCTTTGAAAAGCCTGGGTTATGATTCACGCAAAAGAAAAAGTGTTCAATTGAAAAATGTCAAGCCAAATGTGGTTTATGTCACGGTGACAAATGATCATAAAAAATTTGTGGATTCGAAAAGAGTTTTAAGTTTTGAAGATTTGGCAGGAAAAGTTTGTGACCCTTATGGTCAGGGCTTTGATGTTTATGAAACTACGGCAAAACAAATTGAAAAGAATGTTGAAATGTTGTTAAATAAAATTGAAAATTTGAGAGGTGTGGAATGATTATTATGGCAAGTGACCACAGAGGTTACACATTAAAAGAAGAATTGAAAACATTTTTCAATCAAGAAAACATAATTACAATTGATGTAGGCACTTACAGCAAAGAGCCTGTTGATTATCCAGATTTTGCCAAACTTGGAATTGATAAAATTTTGAAAGATAAAAACAATGTGGGAATTTTCATTTGCGGAACTGGCAATGGAATGGCTATGGCGTGCAACAGAAACTCTAAAATTCGTGCTGCTCTTTGTTTTAATGAAAAAATTGCCATGCTTACTCGAAAAGATAATGATGCCAATGTTTGCTGTTTGCCAGCAACAACAAAAAAACATAAGGCAATAAAAATAGTTAAAGTTTTTCTTACAACAAGTTTTGAAGGTGGCAGACACGCAAGAAGAATTAAGAAAATTTCAGGAGATGACAAATGATAAATGTTATTGTTCCAATTGTGGAAGATGTTGAAGGTTTTTCTAAGTTTATGGAAAACCAAAAATCCAAAGATGTCAAGTTTTTTGTTGGTGTGAAATCAAGTTTGAAAGACAAATTGGTTTCAGAACAAAAGAATGTGGAAATTCATGTCTTTGCAGACACAGCAAAAAAAGAAGAAATAATCAATTCATTAAATTCTTGCCAATTGAAAAAAGGGAAAATTGTTATTGTAAGACGACCACTTGAACCAGATGAATTTCACAATCTTACAACTTTGAATAAAGACATAACAATTATTTCATCAAAGAAAAACAATTTTTTAAGTAAATTAAAAAGATTTTATGGTTGGATTGTCAGAAGATTTTTTGCTTTTTCTTACATTGAAGATATTTCGGCAATTTGTTTTGATGAAGATTTGTTTGAACTTCTTTCTTGCTGTAAAGACCTTTCAATGGCAACCAGAATAAACAGATATGTTGGCTTAGAAATTGGGCATGTTGACACACAAAGGGAAATGGTTAAAAGAGAATATAACAAAGTTAAAAACCTTTTGCTTTTGCTTTTGCCAAGTTTGTTTTTGGTTGGAAGCATAGTTGGAGCCGTGCTTGTCTGTGTGCTTGTTAAACCAATTTATGTGTTGACTGTTGTGGCGGCAATTTTTTGGATTACTATTGCACTGATTACTTGGTTTGTTTGTTTTGTTAATTTTGCACGAACTGTCGCAGTCGGTGATTTGCGATTTGAGAGTGTTGAAGAAATTAAAGAAGAAAATAAAAAAGGAGAATAATTATGAAAAAAACAAAATTAGCAATTAATGGTTTTGGCAGAATTGGAAGACTTGTGCTTAGAGTTGTGGCAAAAAGAGATGATGTGGAAGTTGTGGCAATCAACGACCCATTCTTGACTGTGGATTATGCTAAATATCTTTTGGAACATGATTCCATTCACGGGAATTTTGATGTTCCTGTGAAAGTTAAAGACGGAAAACTTTTTGTTGGAAAAAGCAAAATTTCTTTCTATGCTGAAAAAGAACCAAAACTTATTCCTTGGAAACAAGATGGTGCAGAAATTGTTGTAGAATGCACAGGTAAATTTACTTCTTATGAACTTGCAAAAGACCACATTACAGCAGGTGCAAAAAAAGTTGTCATTTCTGCTCCTGGCAAAAATATGCCAATGTTTGTTATGGGTGTTAACAATGAAAAATACACTCCTGATATGGACATTTTTTCAAATGCATCTTGCACAACAAATTGTCTTGCTCCACTTGCAAAAGTTATTCATGACAATTTTGGAATTGAAGAAGGGCTTATGAGCACAATTCACTCCACAACTGCCACTCAACTTACAGTTGATGGACCAAGCAAAAAAGATTGGAGAGGCGGCAGGGCAGCTTCTTATAACATAATTCCATCTTCCACAGGTGCTGCGAAAGCAGTTGGAGAAGTTATTCCAGAACTTAAAGGAAAACTTACTGGAATGAGTTACAGAGTTCCAACTTTAAATGTTTCTGTTGTAGACCTTACTTGCAGACTTAAAAAAGAAACAACTTATGAAAAAATTGTTGCTGCAATAACAAAGGCAAGCAAAAATGAAATGGCTGGAATTATTGGTGTTACAGATGAACCAGTGGTTTCAAGTGATTTTATTGGCGATGCAAGAACTTGCATTTTTGATGTTAATGCTGGAATTATGTTAAGCCCTACATTTGTGAAACTTGTGGCTTGGTATGACAACGAATGGGGTTATTCAAACAAACTTGTTGACTTGTGCGTATATGCAAACAACAAAAAATAAAAATTTTTAAAAAGGATAAACAATGAAAAATCAATTAAACAGAGAATTGATAACAGGCTTGGACGAAAGTTCGAATGATGAATTTTTAACTCGCACAAACGATTTGGTTTATGATATTGTTGCAAGTGCTGTTTCTGACATTTCTTTCAAATCTCCATTTGTAAGACTTGATAAGTGCAGCCTTATTCCAGCAAACGAAATAGTTACAGGTGCGGTTTCTCAGTTGTCTGAATACACTTATTTTTTGGGTGTTGATAACACACAAATTGAACTTAATTCCAAAAATAAAAAGCATTTTTGGAAATTTATTTGGCGAGAATTTCGTGCATCTTGGAGAATAAGCAACAAAAAGAAATATAAAAAACAAAAGAAAAACACAAATCCAAATGAAATTCAAATTAAAGAAATTGAAAAATATGGCATTGGTGATTTTAAACATGACCTTATGTTGAAAGTTGCAGATTATTTACAAGAAAGTTCCATTGTATATGAATTTCCAAGATACATTTCCTTGATTGGAAACGAAGATTTTGGAACTAATGTGAAAGTCAACATTTTTGTTTGTTCATATGATTCTAAACGCAATGTTTATAAACTTTTTAAAGAAAATCGAAATAAGTTTTTTGAAGTTGATTTTGGTAAGCGTTTAGAAAACATTGAAGCCAAAATCAAGAGTTGCGGTGGTGCTTATTTAAGCATGATGAGAATTTTTAACGCTTTATATTCCAAGTCTTACAACAAAATTCCAAATCAGATTTTGCTTGAAAGTTTGATTTACAATTGTCCTGATGCTCTGTTTAATAATGAAGATGTTTATAAAACATTTATCAATGTGGCAAACTTTATCAGAATGACAATTCCACAAAAGTTTGTTTCTATTTGTGATGAAACAAAAAAGATTTTCGATGAACCTTTGATTATTGAAAGTTCTTCACAAATTGATTTTGGAAAAATTATAAACATGCTTGACAGATTTCAATATTAAAAAGTTAAGTTTTTCAAAACGAGTTTCAAAATAACAGCAATTTTTTGCTGTTTTTTTATTCTTTATCACAAAGGGTTTACTGTTTTAATTAAAAATAAGTCTGAATTAATTGAAAGTAAATAGGACTTTTTTGCAAAATAATTGATCAAATTTAAGCAAAATAACTTGCTTGTTTTAAGTGTATATAGAATAATTTTTCAAATTTTGCACAGCCTAATTGTAAGGGAGGGACAAATGAAAGAAATTTGGATGGTCGTAGGTTTTGGTGCTGGTCTTGTTGCAGGTGCACTTTTGTATAAGCATTGTGAAGATGCAAAGAAACTTGTAAACAAAGGCGAAAAAGCCGTTAAACAAGAAGTTGAAAACTTGAAAGAAGTTGTTAAAACTGAAACCAAGAAAAAGCCTAAACAAACTAAAAATAAAACCGCTTCAAAACAAGCGTAGTCAAAATTAAAAGCAAGTCCATATGGGCTTGTTTTTTTGATATTGACTTATCGGCTAAGGTGTGTTATTATATACTTGAAAGGAAAATAAAATGAATTACAAATTATATGATGAAAGCAATAAAAGTGATGATATATCCACAGAAAGAGATGCAGAAATCGCAAGATTATTACGAATTGGAGAATATGAAGAATTACAAGCATTTTTAAAAGAAGGAGAAGTTCTCAGACTTGCCAAAGTGGAACTGTTTAAAATAATAAATGTTTTTAATTCATCATATCGTCAACCAAACATTCAATTGCTTAATTTAAAAGCGTTGGAAAACGATGGTCTAACCAAACATGAAATTTATGGGGAAAGTTTGAAATTAAATTTTTTAGGTGCAGAAAGTTTTGTTCACCCAATTAAATTGTTTTTTCAACCTTCGGATGATCAGTTTATAAACAGTTTAAACGATTATGATTCTCGTAATAATAAATGCCGTGTCAACAGTTTTAAAATTGCCAACAATTTTGCAGATGAAAGTTCTGTTTTAACAGGTTTTATGTATGGGTATTCAAATAAGAACAAATATTTGCATTCTGTTGTAAAAGTCAATGTTGATGGTAAGCAGGGAATTATAGATTCAACAATCAATTCTTTGATGTCAAAAGAATTATATGACAAAATTACAGATTTTGAAGTTGTGACTGAAATTCCTTCTTCCACAATAAAAAAAGATTTTGATTTGGTAAAAGGAAAGGAGATTGATTATAAAAATTATTTTCTTAACAGAGATGAATATATTGAAGAATTGAGAAGTAAATAATCAAACTTGTTTCGAAGCACTTTTGCAGACTGATGTAATTTTGAGTTATAAAATTTCATAACGATGCACAACAAAAATAAAAAATCAAAAAAGCAAGGCGTTTACCTTGCTTTTTTCATTACTGGGCGGATGCTTCGTCACAATAACACCGATTGCCTTACAAATTTTCAACTCCATCAAAGTTTCCTTATGGCACATCAACCGATCTCCTTAATGATGCTTCCGTCAGGACCTGACATGGTTCGAAGGGGATGATTGCATAAGACCTTAATTTCAACATTAAAAATTTGCACACATCTTCGACATAATTGTGCCTAAGACAACTGTTCGACCTTGCTAAGCGGGTTGCAAGTTACAGGGCACCGCTAACTCCCCATCTAGCCCAGTATTACAATTATAGACATTTAAAAGTGCTTTGTCAAGCGTAATAAGAAAAAAGTGAGTCTTGCTTTTAAACTCTCGACAAAAAAGAACATTATCTGTCGCGATTTTTCATTGTAGGCAAAAAGTGCGTTCATACAATACCTTAAAAGGAGAATGCTATGCTGGAAAAAGTTTTGCCTGATAAGTTCCACAAAATTTTAAATGAAAAAGTCAACATGAAAGCCGTGAATGAAATTCGTTTGCGTGTGGACAAACCTGTGGTTGTCAATGTCAGTGGAAGAAATTATTTTCTTGGCGAAAATGGAGTGACATCAAGTATAACCAACAGTTTATACGCCAGCAAAATTATTGTAGAAGATGTAATATTTCGAGCAAGTGAATGTTCCATATATTCGGTTAACGAACAAATAAAAAGGGGCTTTATTGTAACTGATGAAGCGGTAAGAATTGGAATTGGTGGAAATTTGATTGAAGAAAATGGTCACATCAAAACCATGAATAATTTTTGTTCTTGTAATATAAGGGTGCCACATGTTGTTAAAAACTGTTCTCTTTCTGCTTATGCTTATATTGTGCATGATGACACTGTTGAAAACACTTTGGTGGTTTCTCCGCCTGCTTGTGGAAAGACGACATTTCTGCGCGATTTTGCTTACCAGTTGTCGCAACGAAATTTATCTTATAATGTCTTGCTTTTGGATGAGCGTGGCGAACTTGATTGTGGAGTAAATTCCAATTTCACTGACAAAATTGCTTTTGCTACAAAAAAGATTGGTTTTGAAAATGGCATTCGTTCACTTTCGCCAGACATTATTATTACAGATGAAATTGGGCAGGAAGAAGATGTTGAAGCAATTATGTATGCCAGTTCTTGTGGGGTCAAAGTTATGGCTTCAGTGCATTCTGACAGCATTGAAACACTTTCTAAAAAAGCCATTTTTTCACAAATTTTAAAAGATAAAATCTTTAAGCGATTTGTGGTGTTGTCTAAACGGAATGGACCAGGGACTTTTGAAGGTGTTTACAATGAAAATTTTTCCAGAATTTATCGTTAAGGAGTTTTTATGAAATATGTTTTAATTTTAATCATTTTTGGTTTATGCACTTTTGTTGGTTATCTGTTTTCATTGAAATATTTAAGACGCAAAAAGTTTTTTAATTCGCTTATTGCTTTTGCAGATAAGTTGTCTTTAGAAATAAATTTTTCAAGAGAAAGGCTTAAAATTTTGATTATGAATTTTGATGAAAACAACAAAAAAAATCTGTTGGATATTGACAAGAAGTTTGTGGACTTTCTTGACAAAAAATGTGAACTTAATGAAGAAGAAGTTTTCAAAAAAGCAAACATTCTTACTGCCGAAGAAAAAAATATGGTATTTATGTTTTTAAAAACTTTGGGGCGAAGTGATGTGGAAAACCAAACAAAAGAAATTCAAAATTTTTTAACTCGCTTTCAAGATTTGAAAAACAAATGTGATGAAGAACAAAAAAAGTATGGTTCACTTTCTCTTAAACTTGGAATTGTTGTTGGCTTGTTTTGTGCAATCATAATGTTTTAGGGGTGGCTTATGAACATTGACATCATTTTTAAAATTGCCGCGGTTGGCATATTGACGGCTGTGGTGGGACAAATTTTGAAGAACAGCGGAAAAGAAGATATTTCCACTTTGGCAACACTTGCTGGTGTGATTATTGTGCTTTTTATGGTGCTTGGAATGATTTCCGAACTGTTTACTTCAATAAGGGGAATGTTTAATTTTTAAAACAGGAGGTGGCTGGTGGATACTCTATACAAGATTTTGGCTGTGGCAATCGTCACTTGCATAGCGTGTCTTATTGTCAAGCCTGTTCGAAGTGATTTTGCAATTTTGATTTCCATTGTGGGTGGAATTATCATCATCTTTTATGCACTTTCTTACTTGTCATCTATCTTTAATGTTTTTAACAACATTTTTCACATAACAAATGTTAATGCGTCTTTATATGCGGTTATTTTAAAGATTATCGGAATTGGCTATCTAACCGAGTTCACAGCAGGTATTTGCAATGACACAGGCAATGGTGGTCTTGCTGATAAAGTTTTACTTGGCGGCAAAATTGTAATTTTGGTTATGGCACTTCCAATTGTAACCAGCATTTTAAACATCGTAATGGAGTTGTTGCCGTTATGAAAAAAGAAAAGAAAAAACGAAAAATATGGGTCTATGTTTTAATTGCAATGATTTTTGTTTCTTGTTTTTATGGCAGATTTGACATATGCAAAGGTTTTGTTGTGAATGTGGCTTATGCAGAAACAGAACAGGAATCCATTGAAACACAACTTCAAGACGAAATTACAGACCAATTAAGCAAACTTGATTTGGCAGAAGTGGAACAGGTGGTTGACCGGCTTTCTGCCGATGCAAAAAAACTTTTTTCTTCAAATTCATTTGGGGAGAAAGTGGTAAACATTATTACAGGAAATTATGAAGAAAGTTCGGAAAGTTTCTTTTCAGCGATTTCAGCGATTTTTCTGGGTGGAATAAAAAATTATCTTCCACTTATTGCCAGCATTATAGCGGTGGCAATTTTGGGTGGAATGGTGGCAAGTTTAAAGCCGTCTGTCAGTGGAAAATCAATAGGAAACATTGTTCATTTTGTTACTTATGGGGTTGTCTTGATTTTCTTGGGAACATCCATCGTTGAAATTATAAAAGCTACTACAACAACTTTGACCACTGTTAAAGGAATTTTTGACGGCATTTTTCCTGTTCTTTTGACACTTCTTACAGCAGTTGGTGGAACGGTTTCAGTTGGAATTTATCAGCCTGCTATTGCACTTTTGAGTAATGTTGTTATTTCTTTCATAACTTATATTTTGCTTCCACTTTTCATATTCTCAATGGTCTTTTCCATTGTCGGCAATCTTTCCACAAATGTCAATCTGGGGCATTTTGTTTCGTTCTTGCAAGGTGCTTTTAAGTGGATGATTGGTTTGTGTTTCACAATTTTCTTAGGGTTTGTCAGCATTCAGGGTGTAATGGCTGGCGCGGTTGATGGATTGTCAATCAGAACTGCTAAATATGCCATTAAAAGTTACATTCCAATTGTTGGTGGTTATGTTTCGGATGGCATGTCCATCATTTTGGCAAGCAGTATGCTTATCAAAAATGCCATTGGGGGAGTTGGGCTTTTACTTCTGTTCATTACAGTGGTATCGCCAGCAATCAATTTGATTGTTTTCATGTTGTCACTGAAATTCATGGCTGGGATTATTGAGCCGATTGGTGATAAGAAAATTGCCAATTTCATAAGTGAAATTTCTAAAAGTCTTTCGCTTTTGATTGCTCTTTTGGTGGCGGTTTCATTTATGTATTTGGTTTTAACTGGGCTTATTATGTGCAGTGCAAATTTGGTTGTTTAAAAGGAGAAAAAGTGTGAGTGCAGTTTCTGGGTGGCTTTTGTCAATCACTGGTGTAATTCTTTTAAGCGTGCTTGCTGAGTTTATTTTGCCAGAAGGTCAGATTAACAAATATATTAAAGTGATTTTTTCTTTCATAATTTTGCTTGTGGTTATCATGCCAATTCCAAAACTTTTTGGCAAAGGTTTTGACATTTCAAAATTTTTTGGCAACGAGTCAATTTTGCAAGAAGATTATCTTTATCAACTTAATGCCGACAAACTGACAGCCATAAATTCTGAATTGGCAGAAAAAATTCAGCAGGCGGGTTTAAGGAATGTTGAAGTTTCCATAAATGCAAATGTGCTGGAAAAAGATATGGAAATTTTTGGAGTTTATGTCGATTTATGCGATATTGAATATGCTGAAAATTTTGGCAGTAAAGATATTACAAAAGCCAAAGCAAAAATTAAGGAAATTATAAAAGGCGTTTCGCTTTTGGAAAATGTGGAGGTAAGTTTTAATGAGTTTAAATAAAATTTGGTCAAAGTTGAAAAGTGTAAAACATATTGAAATAATTATTGCTGTTGTAATTGCACTTTTGGTGTGTCTAATTTATTTTTCTTTCTTTGGTTCGGCAAAAAAAAGTGACGACAAAATAAGTCAAAATCCGACACAAGAATTTTCCACTATTACGGAATATGTGGACATGCTTGAAAATAAATTATGTAATGTATTGTCAAAGATTTCTGGTGTCGGAAATGTCAATGTCATTCTTACTGTTGAAAGCGGATTCTCTTACGAATATGCAACAGACACTGAAACCAAGACAACAGTGTCGGGTTCAACGGAAACAACAATTACAACACAGACCATCATTTTGGTTTCTGGTGAACCGTTGATTTCCAAAGAAATCTATCCAACAATAAAGGGGGTGGTAGTGGTTGCCGAAGGCGCAGAGAATATTGCAGTTAAACTTAACATTTTGACTGCGGTTGAGACAGTGTTAGATGTTGACGAAAACAATATCACAATTTTAGCATAAAAGGAGAATTTATATGAAAAAAAGAACAAAAATTATAATACTTTCACTTATGGTTGTTTTGCTTGGTGTGACAGGTTGGCTTAATATTGCGCTCAACAATTCTGCAACTGAGACAAACACACAAGTTACCAATTCAAGTTATTTTGCAACTTACAGAAGTGACAGACAAAGCACTCGTGACCAAGAAATTTTATATTATGATGCCATCATCGACAATGGCGACCCAACAGATGCAGCAGTAATTTCAGCAAAGGCTGCAAAACTTGAACTTATTTCAAACATGGAAAAAGAACTTGCAGTTGAAGGACTTATTAAAGCACAAGGTTTTGAAGATTGCGTTATTTCACTTACAGGCTCAAAAATCAATGTAGTTGTTAAGGCAGCAGAACTTTCTGAAACAGAAGTTGCACAAATTTCTTCAATTGTTACTGAACAACTTAAAGTTGCTTTAAAAAATATTGTTATAATTCCAGCGTAATAAGTTGCAAAAAGTAAATCACATATGATAAAATGTATTTGTATTAACATAAGGAGAAGTTATGGCAGTGAAAAATCAAGACACAAACAGTGGAAAAATAACTTTGGACAGAAAAATTTTGGTGTCCATCATCAATTTGGCGGCAAAAGAAATTAATGGCGTTAAAAGTGTTACAAATTCTGCTAGGCCGTGGATTAAGCGTCTTTTCAACCGCTATGACGATGGTGTTGAAATTAAATTTGAAAAAAACGGAGCATTGACAATTGATGTTTACATCAACATCTTTGTGGGTTACAGTGTGCCAGACATTGCATACAGAGTTCAAGAAAATATTCGCAATTCTTTGGCAACAATGGTGGCACTTAAACCGCTTAAAATCAACATTCATGTAATTAATGTTGATTGTGATCAAGAGGTGTCAAATGCGTAATGATGCTCGCGAAAACGCTTTTAAATTAATTTTTGAAGGTTTGTTTCATGATTGCGATTTAGAACTTTCTAAGGAAAGTTTGACAGAACTTAAAAAAGATGAAGATGAAAAATTCTTTCAACAAATAATGCAAGAATTTAACAGCCATCAAGAAGAAATTAAAGAGAAAATTGAAAGCCATTTAAAGAATTTTGAATATTCAAGGCTTTTCAAAATTGATTTAGCGCTTGTAAATTTGTGTTTAACAGAAGTTTTATATTGTGGCACACCTAAGGCAGTTGCAATGAATGAAACAATTGAACTTTCCAAAAAATACAGTACAGAAAAATCATCCAAATTTATTAATGGTTTGATTTCTGCCATTTTAAACTGATTATGACAAATTCCAATTTTACCTTATCGGTAACAAAATTTAATAATTATATTAAAGACATCTTTAACAGCGAAGAACTTCTCCATAACATCAAAATTGTTGGAGAAGTTTTTGGCATTTCTGTTTCCAAAACTGCCATTTATTTTTCGCTTAAAGATGAAGACAGCACACTTCCGTGTGTGACTTTTGTTTCCAGCAATTTAGAACAAATTAAAGAAGGTGACATGGTTGCTGTCACAGGTTCACCCAATTTTTATACTAAAAGTGGTCGATTTAATTTTATTGTAAATTCTGTTGAACCTTTTGGGCTTGGGATTTTATTTCAAAGATTTTTGGAATTGAAGGAAAAACTGGAAAAAGAAGGCTTATTTGATGTTTCTCATAAAAAAACAATTCCAAGCACAATAAAAAGAATTGGGGTTGTGACATCAAAAGAAGGGGCTGTTATACAAGACATAAAAAATGTTTCTTGGCGAAGAAACAAATCTGTTGATTTGGTGCTTTATGATGTAAAAGTGCAAGGGAATGACGCTGAAAAAGAAATTGCTAAGGGCATTGAATTTTTTTCGGAATATGATGGAGTTGATGTTGTTGTGGTTGCAAGGGGTGGTGGAAGCATGGAAGACCTTTCTGCATTCAACACAGAACTTGTGGCTCGTGCAACTTATAATTGTAAAAAACCGATTGTGTCAGCAGTTGGTCATGAAACAGATTTCACAATCATTGATTTCGTTTCTGATTTGCGTGCGCCGACACCCAGTGCGGCAGCAGAACTTTTGACAAAAGACACCAAGCATTCTTATGAAGATTTAAAGAAACAAACTTTTCGGTTGTCAAGAATGATTGAAAATTATGTTGCAGACTTAAATTTTTCATTTCAAAATTTAAAAAATAATGTTATGTCTTTGTTTGAAGATGATTTGATTGCCAAGAAATTAAGACTTAATAAAATCATTCAAAATATTTCCAACAATCTTTCAAACTTTGTTACAAAAACAGAACATGAATTTAAATTAAAAACTGTTGAGTTAAGCAAATTAAATCCACTTGACATTTTGGCACTTGGTTATGCTAAAATAGAACAAAATGGAAAGGTGCTTGCAAGTGTGAATGAAGTTGATTTAAAAAACCAACTTGAAATAAATTTTATAGATGGCACAGTTTCGGCTTTGCCTAAGGAGTAGGAATTATGAATTACGAAGATGCAATTAAAGAACTTGAAGAAATTACAGAAAAATTGGAAACGCAAAAACTTCCGCTTAAACAAGCACAAGAACTTTTTGAAAGAGCAAGTGTTCTTTCAAAATTTGCTCAGGAAGAACTTTCTAAAACAAATGGAAAACTTTATCAGATAAAAAAGGAATTAGATGAAATTTCAGAGGAGGAATTATGAGAATAAGTAAACTCGTAGGTGAAAGAATTAAAGAAGTGCCAAATGGTGCAACTATAAAAAGTCATATTTTGCTGTTGCGTGCTGGCTACATAAAGCAAGTCAGTGCGGGCATTTTTTCACTTATGCCACCTGCTCAAAAAGTCAGTTTAAAAATTCAGAACATAATTCGTGAAGAAATGAATAAAGTTGGTGGGCAAGAAGTTTTGTTTCCAGTAGTTATGCCACGCGAACTGTGGGAAAAAAGTGGAAGATATTCTTCAATTAAAGATGAAATGGTGCGTTTTAAAGACAGAACAAATCATGATATGGTGCTTGGAATGACTCATGAAGAAGCAGCCGTGCATATGGCTTTAAACACCATTAAAAGCCACGAACAATTGCCATTTATGATTTACCAAATTCAAACTAAATTTCGTGATGAACCAAGGGCAAGAGGTGGGCTTATCAGAGTAAGAGAATTTACAATGAAAGATGCTTATTCTTTTCACTTAACCCAAGAAGATTTAGATGTTTATTACAAAAAAGTTTATGACGCTTATGTCAGAATATATAAACGAATTGGTTTTAAGAATTTCACGGTTGTTGAAGGCGACAATGGCATGATGGGTGGCAAAGTGTCACACGAATATATGGCAGTCACTCCTGCTGGGGAAGACAGTTTGGTTGTTTGCCCAAATTGTCATTACAGCAGCAACATGGAAGTGGCGATTTCAGAAAAAGATGAAAATGACCACAATTTTGCAGGAGAAATGGAAGAAGTGTTCACAGGGAACGCTCATACCATTGAAGAAGTTTGTGCTTTTCTTGAAACCGATGCTAAACATACTGCAAAAGCAGTTTGTTATAAAACAGAAATCGATGGTAAACTTGTTGTTGTTTTCTTGCGCGGAGATTGTGATGTCAATGAAATGAAACTTCAAAAGTTTGTAAAAAGTGAACTTTTGCCAGTTGATGTTGAAGAATTTGGATTGTTTGCTGGAAATATTGGCTGTGTAAACTTTAAACCTGAAAATGCCTATGTTTTCTTTGATAAGTCGCTTAAAGGCTTGGAAAATTTTGTAACAGGTGCAAATAAAAAAGATTTTCACATTAAGAATGTAAGCATGTCAAGAGATTTGGCTGATGTTGAATTTGTTGATGTTTCTCTTGTAAAAGCAGGTGAAAAATGTGTTCATTGTGGCAGTGAATTAAATCTTACACGCGGTATTGAAATTGGAAACATCTTCCAACTTGGAACAAAATACACTCAAACAATGGGCATGAAAATCAATTTGCCAGACGGAACATCAAAAGAACCAATTATGGGTTGTTATGGAATAGGAGTTGGCAGGTCGCTCGCCAGCATTTGCGAAGAAAAAGCAGATGATAAGGGGCTTGTTTGGCCAATGACAATTGCACCATGGCATATACACTTCTGTCCACTTCGTTTGGATGACGAAAATGTAAGTGCTGTTGCTGATGAACTTTATAATCAAATGGTTTCAGAAGGAATTGAAGTGTTGTATGACGACAGAAACATCTCTGCTGGAATAAAACTTACAGACAGTGAACTTATGGGTATGCCAATCAGAGTGCTTATAAGTCCAAAAACAATGGCAAATATGGAAGCAGAAATCACAATGCGTGAAACAGGGGAAAGATTTAATATTTCCATAAAACAACTTGTGTCCGAACTTAAATCTTTAATAAGTTATGAAATTGAAGAAATAAACAAAAGTTTATAAATACTGTTGATTGTGGTGTTATGCTGGCATACTTCCACAATATATTGAAAAACTAGGGCTAGACCTAGTTTTTTCTTATGCTTGTCCTAAAATTGGAAATTGATAAATATAATATTACATGGGGAAAAATAGTTTTCGTTGGGCATTTAAAATTTTGGTTTTATCTGTGTCACTTTCAATTGTTTTCAGTTTGGCATCTCAGAGCTTATTTCCAAGCATTCCGACTTTCTTTTCTGTGTTTATAATTTTGTTTTTTATTGTGCTTAGCACAGTTTTTGACATGCTTGGAATTGCTGTTGCGTCCATTAATTCAGAAAAATTGGAAAAATTGAAAGATGAAAAAGGTTATGAAACCGCTAAAAAGTTGTATAAAAACACTGAAAAAGTTTCATCTTTTTGTGGAGATGTTGTTGGCGATATATGTGGCATATTGAGTGGTGCAGGTGGTGTCAGTCTTGTGGTAAATATGAATATAACTGACCCAACGCTTTATTACATCGTTACATGTCTTGTAAGTTCGTTAATTGCAGGGCTTACAATTTTTAGTAAAGCCATAATGAAAGGCTACGCCATCAAGAACGCCGAACAATTAAGCATAAAAGTAGGGCATGTAATCGAATTTTCTCCAAAAGAGTGGTTTAAGAAAAGAAAGAACAGAGAGAAATGATTATAGATATAAGTGTTAAACAAAGGTTGACGAAAGTTAATAAAGCAAAGAAAAAGAGAGAATGAGCCATAGATGCCAAACTTTTGGTTCTAGATATTTCTAATTTTTCTTTATATTGGTCATCGTTTATATTAACAGAAGTTTCTAAATTATTTTTATTTTTTGCCATTTTTTCTCCATTTATATTTGAATTCTAGCATATTGGGGGGGGAGTCAAGCGAATTTGCAAATTTTTAAAATTGTTGAAAAATGTTGGAAAAATACTTGACAGGTGGATTTGTTGTATGTTAATATAAGGCAGTAAGAAAGCAGAAGTCCACCTTCTCACCCGCCGAATTTCGTTTTGGTGTGGTCAAAAATTTTGAATATTTTATTCTTGTTTTTGATTTTTAGGTAGGGCTTTTATGCGTCCTACCTTTTGTTTTATTTTTAAAATAAAACTCAAAAATCTATTAAAAAGGAGATTACGACAATTTTTAAGGAACTTTTAATCAATGACCAAATCACTGCAAATGAAGTTAGAGTGATTGGCGAAGAAGGAGAACAACTTGGAGTTTTGACAAAATCACAAGCACAAGATCTTGCTGACAAAAGTGGTTTAGATTTGGTGCTTATGTCAC
Source organism: uncultured Eubacteriales bacterium (assembly GCA_949841245.1). Lineage (GTDB taxonomy): Bacteria > Bacillota > Clostridia > Christensenellales > UBA1242 > Caccovivens. The sequence continues at coordinate 51,523 of CATKYT010000003.1, forward strand.
CAAACGGAAATCCACCAGTATGCAAACTTATGGATTATGGCAAATATAAGTTTGACACAATCAAAAAAGAAAAGGAAATTCGCAAAAATCAAAAGGTGGTTGAAATTAAAGAAATTCAACTTTCCATGAGAATTGACGATTACCACATCAGTTTCAAACTTAAAAATGCCAAGAAAATTTTGCAAGATGGTGACAAAGTTAAAGTGTCACTTCGTATGAGAGGCAGAGAACAGGCTTATGCAAAAAATGCTGTTGAAATTGTGAAAAAGTTTGTTGAAGACCTTTCAGATGTTGGCTCTATTGATAAAGAACCAGCCATTATGGGAAGAAATGTTTTTGTCGTAATCAACCCTAAGAAAGCAAACTAAAAGGAGAAAAAGAAAATGCCTAAACAAAAAACACATAGCGGTGTGAAGAAAAGATTTTCACTTACTGCAACAGGAAAAGTTAAGTATGCAAGACCAGGAAAAGGTCACTTCTTAACAGCAAAATCACAAGGTCGTAAAAGAAAACTCAGAAAGGGGTCTTATATTGCTGGAAAAAATGCCAAGAATATTAAGACTATGCTTTGCAAGTAAGTTAGGAGGGAAAAATGAGAGTTAAAAGAGGCGTAAACGCAGTTAAAAAGCGTAGAAAAATTTTGAAGCAATCAAAAGGTTACTTCGGAGCAAGAGGTAAACTTTACAGAGTTGCCAGAGAACAAGTGATGAAAAGCGGACAATATGCTTACATCGGAAGAAAACAAAAGAAAAGAGATTTCCGTTCTCTTTGGATTACAAGAATCAATGCTGCTTGCAGACTTAACGACATTTCTTACAGCAGATTTGTTTCTGGTCTTAAAAAAGCAAATGTAACACTTAACAGAAAAGTTCTTGCAGACATGGCAGTTAGAGAACCAGATGCTTTCTCTAAACTTGTTGAAGTTGCTAAGAAGGCTTAAATGCAGAAGGCAAGCAAAGGTTTTATATCTGATTTAAAAAAGCAAAAACGCACAAGTTCTTTGCTTTTTTTGGATAACCTTAAAATAATTAAAGATGCCATTTCCAATAAGTCTATTCAAATTGAGTGTGTTTTAACTTCAATGGAACAACTGCCATTTTTTTGTGATGAACAACTTATTTTCAAAGTTGATGACAAAACCATAGAACAACTTGCAGACACAAAAACTCCACAAAAAGTGTTGTGCATTGCAAGTTATAAACAACATGTTGTGACGAAACCAAACACCAACTTTTTGGTTTTAGATGGCTTGCAAGACCCTGGAAATGTCGGAACGCTTATCAGAACAGCCAAGGCATGTGGTTTTGAATTTGTATATTTGGTGGATTGCGTTAAAAGAAACAATCCAAAACTTATAAGAAGTTCAGTTGGTGCTGTTTTTGATGAAAAGATTATGGAACTTTCAAGAGAAGATTTTTTGAAACTTTCTGAAAAAGAAAATTTCAACTTGATTATGTGTGACATGGAAGGGGAAAATATTTTCGAATTTGCTGATTCAATTTCTCAAAAAGAAAGACAGATTTTTGGCAAAAATAAAAATTGCATACAGTGGCTGGGAGTTGTGGTTGGAAGCGAAGGACAAGGTGTCAGTAAAGAAATGGAAAAACTTTGTAAGTTTAGGGTTAAAATTCCTATGAAAGCAGGAATCGAAAGTCTCAATGCTGGTGTCAGTGGTTCAATTATTATGTATGAATTGCAAAAAAGGAGTTTTTAAAAACTTCTTTTTTTAATGTTTATAAGTTCCATAAGTATAAACTTGACCAGTTAGATAATTTGCTTTTTCACTAAATAAAAACATTACAAAATTATTTATTAATGAATTGTTATTACTTTTCATATCTTTCCATAATCATTTGACAAAATAGTATGATTTGGTTTATTATATTAAAGTAATATTTAATTTTAAGGAGATTTTATGTCTGGACATTCAAAATGGCATAACATTCAAGCCAAAAAAGGTAAGAGTGATGCTGCAAGGGGAAAAATTTTTACTAAGATTGGAAGAGAACTGGCTGTTTGTGTAAAAACTGGTGGTGCTGACCCAAACACCAACAGTAAATTGAGAGATATTATTTCAAAGGCTAAACAGAACAACATGCCAAACGACAACATTGACAGAGCAATTAAAAAAGCGTCTGGTGAACTTGGTTCTGTTAATTATGAAGCCATCACTTATGAAGGTTACGGTGTTGGTGGCTCGGCTGTTATTGTAGAGTGTTTAACTGACAATAAAAACAGAACAGCAGGCGATGTTCGTCATGCTTTTGATAAGCACGGCGGAAGTTTAGGCTCGCTTGGTTGCGTTTCTTATCTTTTCAAAAGAAAAGGTGTTGTGGTTGTTGTTGATGTCAAAGATGCAGAAACTTTAATGCTTGATGCCATTGAAGAAGGTGCTGTGGATGTTGTGGAAGACGAAGACAGTGTGGAAATTGTTACAGAACCAAACGAACACAATAAGATGCATGAAGCGCTTACAAAAAAAGGTTATAATGTGGTTTCTTCTGAAACTGCACTTGTTCCTGACTTATATGTTGATTTGTCTGCTGAACAAATGGTTAAATTTCAACGCATGATAGACGACCTTGAAGATTTGGACGATGTTCAAGAAGTTTTTCATAATGTAAACTTAGACGAAGAATAAACATAATAAAAATATCGTTGCTTGTAAATACTCTGTTTTATTTGACAAAACAGAGTATTTTTATTAAAATAAACCTATGAGAATATTAGGAATTGACCCAGGTTATGGGATTGTAGGTTTTGGCATTATTGACACAGACAGAAACAATGAAGTTGTCGACTTTGGAGTTATTGAAACTCCAAAAGAAGACACTTTGCCTGTCAGACTTATGAGAATTGAAGAAGCATTAAGAGTTTTGTTTGAAAGATACAGGCCAGATGAAGTTGCAGTTGAAGAATTATTTTATTTTCATAACCAAACAACTGTAATACCTGTTGCAGAAGCACGCGGAGTTATTATTTTGACTGCTCAGAAATATTGTGAAAGACTGTTTGAATATACACCAATGCAAATTAAACAGGCTTTAACAGGAAATGGTCGTGCTGATAAAAAACAAATGCAGTTTATGGTTAAGGCGGTGCTTGGGCTGGAAAAAATTCCGAAACCAGATGACGCAGCGGACGCTTTGGCAGTGGCATTATGTCACAGTCAAATTAATCCGACTTTAAATGTTAACAGAATATAAATACATAAAAAGGATATGTTATGATTGCTTATTTAGTTGGTGTTATTGAAGAAAAAAATGAAAACACTGTTGTTGTAGATGTCAATGGTGTTGGATATGAACTTTGTGTTTCAAACAATACGCTTGTTTCTTTGCCAATGGTTAATGAAACTGCAAAGATTTTGACTTATATGCAAGTTAAAGAAGATGGAATTGCACTTTTTGGATTTGCAAATGCAGAAGAAAAGTCTTTGTTTTTAAAACTTATCACTGTTTCAGGAATTGGTCCTAAAATGGCAATTACAATTCTTTCTGGCATAAGAATGTCAGACTTAGTTGTGGCAATTTTAAGTGACGATGTGAATTTACTTTCAAAAATCAAAGGTTTAGGCAAGAAATCTGCGGAACGAATTTGTTTGGAACTTAAAGATAAAGTTTCTGCTGGAAACATTGTTGGTGAAGATACATTGCTTTCTGTAAATTACAACGAAAATGCTTTGAATGATGCAGTTGACACACTTATTAATCTTGGAATCAACAAAAATGAAGCATACAGACTGGCAAGAAGCAAGGCGACAGATGATGTGACAGCGGAAGAAATCATTTTGAAAGTTTTAAGAGAAATTGGAAGATGACAATATGTTGTGTATTATGCATTTAGTAAAACGGCATACTACACTAAATATAACCTGCGAAAATAAATCTTATTTTAGATTCGCCAAATTAAAGAAAGGAGATTGGGACAGAAAATCAAGTTTAAGAAGATTATGAAAAATGCTTTTTATGGAAGAAAAATTTGATTTAATCCCAAAATGTTTATGGAAGATAGATTTATAACAAGCACAAAAAATTGGACAGACACTGAAATTGAAAATTCGCTTCGTCCAACAAGTTTAGATCAATATGTGGGACAAGACAAAATTAAACAAAGTCTTGAAATTTATATAAAAGCAGCCAAGTCAAGAAAAGATGCTCTTGACCATGTTTTGTTATATGGTCCACCAGGACTTGGGAAAACCACACTTTCTCATATTATTGCAAATGAACTTGGTTCGCAAATCAAGATTACATCAGGGCCAGCAATTGAACATGCAGCGGACCTTGCAGCAATACTTACAAATTTAAATAAAAATGATGTGCTTTTTATTGATGAAATTCACAGACTTAACAAAAGTGTGGAAGAAATTTTATATCCAGCCATGGAAGATTTTGCTTTGGATTTTATTGTTGGAAAAGGCCCATCTGCTAAGAGTATGCGCCTTAAAATTCAACCTTTTACACTTATTGGTGCAACTACAAGGGCGGGAATGCTTACAAGCCCACTTCGTGACCGATTTGGTGTTATTTGTCGCTTAGAACTTTACGGAGATGAAGAACTTAAAGTGATTGTTAAGCGTTCTGCAAAGATTTTAAACATAGACATTGATGAAACTGCAAGTTTAGATATTGCTAAGCGTTCTCGTGGAACTCCTAGAATTGCCAACAGACTTTTAAAGCGTGTGCGAGATTATGCGGAAGTTATGGGAACAGGAAAAATCACAAAAGAAATTACAGACCAAGCACTTGCTAAGATGGAAATTGATGACCTTGGACTTGACTTTATTGACCGTAAAATTTTGGAAAATATCATTCATAAGTTTGGTGGTGGACCAGTTGGTCTGGAAACTTTGGCGGCATCAATAAGTGAAGATGCGGGAACGATTGAAGATGTTTATGAACCTTATCTTCTTCAACTTGGCTTTGTTGCCAGAACACCAAGAGGACGAGTTGTTTTAGAAAACGGCTATCGTCATTTAGGATTGGAATACACAGAGAAATAGGAGGAATTATGAAACTAATTTTAAGTGGTGGTGGCTCAGGAGAACAAGTAAAAGAAAGTTATAAAGTTTTCAGTAATCTTGTTGGCAATGGTAAAGTTTTATATGTTCCATTAGCATGGAATCATGGTGGGTATGATGGTTGCTTAGATTGGTTTAAAAGTGAGATGAAATCATTTGGCATTGTTGATATTGATATGATAACTAATGCAAATGAAATCTCCGAAGAACGATTGAAGAAAGTTAAAGGTATTTTTATAGGAGGTGGTAACACTTACAAATTATTGAAAATGTTGAAAGAATCACCAGCATACGAAAATATCAAAACTTTTATGAAGCGAAAAGATAGTGTTATAATGGGTGGAAGTGCTGGTGCGTTGATATTTGGCAGAAGTATTGATACTTGCTTAAATGATGGACTTGTGTTAAAATCTTGTGTTGATGAAAATCAAGTAGGTTTGAAAGACACAACAGGGTTTGATTGTTTGAATGGTTACAGCATTTTACCACATTATAAAAAATTGCCTGAGCAATATGAGATATTTAAAATTAGAATAAATAGATTGCTTGAAGAAGGTTTTAAATTGATATGTATTCCAGAAGAAACAAGTATTTATGTTGATGATAGAAAATATAAAGTCATAGGCCGGAGACCAGTAGAGATCTTTACAAAACAAAATCAAATTTCAAAAAATGTAAAAGAAGAAATTATTTTAAAATAATTTTCTTTTTAACATTAAAAGGGTTATATTATGAAAAGAATTTTATGCTATGGAGATTCTAATACATGGGGTACAATTCCTAATACTTGGAATGGGAGATATGATGAGAATACTCGTTGGACAAAACTCCTTGCAAAAAAATTAGGGAGAAATTTTGAAATTATTGAAGAAGGATTCAGAGGAAGGAATACGGGCTTTGATGATATTGTTTTTCCTCGTGGTAATCGTAATGGTGCGATTACATTTCCATCTTGTATAGTAACACATGATCCGATAGACTATTGTATAATAATGCTTGGAACAAATGATATGAAACAAGAGTTTAATGTTACAACTCAGATTTCTGCAAAAAATATTGAAGATAATTTTATAAAGTTTTTGAAAGAAAATCTTGTTGTTGATTTAATAAAACTTCCTAAAATTATAATTGTTGCACCAAATGTTATGAAAGATAAAGTAGAAAAGTTTAAAGGTGCACAGGAAAAGTCGAAAAACTTTAACAAAGATTATGAAGAAATAACTAAAAGAAATGAGTGCTGGTTTATTGATAATACTGGTTTATGTCCAGGAGATGACGGTATTCATTTAACTGCAGAAAGCCATGCAATTTTAGCAAGAAAATTGGCTGATTTAATTAAGAGGATTGACTAATGCAAAGAGAATTATTGAAAAGCACTTATTTTTATGATTTGCCACAAGAATTGATTGCTCAGACTCCAATTGAGCCACGCGACCATTCCAGACTTTTGTGTTATAATCGTAAAACTGAACAAGTGCATCATAAGCATTTTTATGACATTATTGACTTTTTAAAAGCAGGTGATGTGCTTGTTGTCAACAACAGCAAAGTTTTACCTGCTAGACTATTTGGTTTTAAAAATACGGGTGCTAAGATTGAAATTCTTTTGCAAAAGAGAATTGACCTTTTGAATTGGGAAGTGATTTCAAAACCTGCAAAGAGATTGGAAGTTGGCACAGAAGTTGTTTTTAATGAAAACATTAAATGTGTTGTCACAAGCAAAGGGGAATATGGTGCTTGCAATGTAAAATTTGAATATTCTTCCAACAAAACCTTTGAAGAACATTTGATGGAGATAGGCACCATGCCACTTCCGCCTTATATTAAGGAAAAATTGAAAAATCAAAGTCGCTATCAAACGGTTTATGCCAAAGTTGATGGATCAAGTGCTGCACCAACAGCAGGACTTCATTTTACTCCACAACTGCTTGAAAAAATAAGAAACAAAGGTATTGAAATTTTGGAAGTTATGTTGCATGTGGGGCTTGGAACATTCAGGCCTGTCAAAGAAGACAGTATTTTAGATCATGACATGCACAGCGAATATTTTGAAATTACAGAAGAAGTTGCAGAGAAAATAAACAAAGCGAAAAGCGAAGGACGCCGAGTTATTGCAGTTGGCACAACTTCTGTCAGAGTTTTGGAAAGCGGAGTTGATGAAAATGGTTTGCTTGTTCCACAGAAGCGTGAAACAAAGATTTTTATTTATCCACCATACAAGTTTAAAATTGTGGATGCTTTGATAACAAATTTTCATTTGCCAGAAAGCACACTTATTATGCTTGTTTCGGCTTTTGTAGGTGACATAGACAAAACATTAAAATTATATAAAATCGCTGTTGATGAAAAATACAGATTTTTCAGTTTTGGCGATGCCATGTTTTTTGAATAGGAGTTATTATGCAAGATGTGAATTTTAGTTTTGAAATTGAAAAGGTGTGTCCTAAAACTGGAGCAAGGGCAGGCATTTTTCATACTCCGCGTGGGGACATAAAAACGCCTGTGTTTATGCCAGTTGGAACACAGGCAACTGTGAAAGGGCTTCGCCCAGAAGATTTAAATGATATGGGGGCACAGATTATTTTGTCCAACACTTACCATTTATTTTTGCGTCCTGGGCATGACATTATTGAAAAGGGTGGCGGACTTCATAAATTGATGAATTGGGATAAACCTATTTTGACTGACAGTGGTGGATTTCAAGTGTTTTCACTTTCTGATTTAAGAAAAGTCAGTGAACAAGGTGTGGAATTTCGTTCTCATTTAAGTGGCGAAAAGTTTATGATGACACCAGAACTTTGCATGCAAATTCAACGCTCACTTGACAGCGATATTAACATGGCACTCGACCAATGCACAGAAGCGGGTGCAACTTATGCGGAAGCAGAGAAAGCACGAGAATTAACTAAAATTTGGCTTAAAAGATGTTATGAAGAACATCAAGGTGGAAACCATGTTTTGTTTCCAATTATTCAGGGAAACATGTATAAAGATTTGCGTGCAAAATGTGTTGAAGATTGCGTTCCTTATGCAAAATGTGGAATTGCTGTTGGTGGATTGTCAGTTGGCGAAGAAAAAGAAGTTATGTATGACATGCTTGATTTCTTGCAACCACTTCTTCCTGCACATATGCCAAGATATTTGATGGGTGTTGGCAGTCCAGATTGTTTATTGGAAGGTTTTACAAGGGGAATAGATATGATGGATTGTGTGCTTCCAACACGCATAGCCAGAAACGGCACCGCATTCACTAAACATGGCAAAATGGTGGTTAAAAACAGCCATTATAAGGAAGATTTTAAACCTATTGAAGAAGATTGCGATTGTTATGCTTGCAAACATTTTTCGCGTGCATATATTCGTCATCTTATAAATGCAGGGGAAATGCTTGGAGCAGAATTACTCTCTATTCACAATTTGCGATTTCTTATCAGACTTGCTGAAAAGTCTCGCGAAGCAATTTTAGGCGACTATTTTCCAGAGTTTCTTGCTGAATTTAGAGCAAAATATAAAGTTTAGTGGAGAAAATTAATGAAATATTTTTGGAGAGAGAAAAATGCAATAAAGTGTATTGGAAAATTTCAAGTTTTTGAGCCAACAGTGCAAGAGTTAGAGAAAGAACTTATATTAAAGTTTGAACAAAAATTAAATAGAATAAATATTATATTTGACAAAAATGCAAGAAAGGCGTATTACCAACAAGATAAAAAGCCTAAACAAGATATAACTGGACTTACAGAAAAACAAATTCAACAAAAATTAGGTCTAAGAGTAGTAGTTGATTTTTTTCAACTTATTAAAGATTTATGCAACTTCTATGAAATTGATATAAAAACTGAAAAAATTGACTATTATTTATCAAATGATGAGATTAAAACTAAAAAATGCTTAGAAAACATATATTACTGTATAGTCTCTTTGACGAAACTTATTGATATTGATATGGAAACAGCTGAAAATGAGCGCAAAGAAAAAGAAAATGAAGAAGGTAACTTTCTTCATGGTAAATATGTAATTTGGTAAAAAGAAAATTTTTAAATAAAAAATATAGGGCAGGTTTGTAAGATTTTTGATATTTTTTGTATGTGATTTTATTAATTGTTAAGCAAAAATATTGAAAGGTGATTAATTTTTTGAAAAAATAATAAAAGCGTATCTATTCGGAAAAGACAGGTTTTCCGAATAGATACGCTATATATTGCGCATAGAATTAAATAACACTTACAATATATTGTATTATGCAATAAAATTTGTGTTTTTTTATATTCAATAAATTATCAAATTTTAATAAATTTTTTTATAAAAATTTTAATTATGTTTAATAAAAAAACTAAGATGTTTCTCTTAGTTTTGTTTATTTGCTTTTTTCAGTTCTTTTTCTTTTTTCTTATAATAGTTTTCTATTGCTGCTCTGATTGATTCTTCTGCCAAAATTGAGCAGTGAATTTTATGTGCTGGAAGTTCTCCAAGAAGTGAAACAACATCTTTATTTGTGACTTTCAATGCTTCATCAATTGTTTTTCCTTTAATCAAATCACAAGCAATATCAGTTGAAGCAATGGCAGCACAGCAACCAAAAGTTTTAAATTTTGCATTTTCAATAACTCCATTGTCATTGATTTTTAAATACATTTTCATAATGTCGCCACATGCTGCATTTCCAACTTGTCCAACAGCATTTGCTCCATGCATTGAACCAGCATTTTTTGGATTTTGAAATCTTTCTAAAACTGTTTTGCTATACATAATTAAAACCTCCCTGGTTGAACTGGTGAAATTGCTCTGAGTTTGTTTATTGCTTTGCGAATTTCTTCAACAACATAGTCAATATCAGATTTTGAAGTGTTTATACCAAAAGAAAATCTTATTGAACCTTGTGCAATTTCGTCAGGAACTTTCATTGCTTTCAAAACATGTGATGGAAGAAGAGATTTTGATGTGCATGCAGATGAAGTTGAAACACAAATTCCAGCCAAATCCAAAAGCATAAGTAAAGATTCTCCTTCAACTCCATAGAAAGATACATTAAGAATAGCGTTTGATTTTTGGTGTTTATGCCCGTTAATTTGGAAATATTCCACCTTTTCAGACAGTTTTTCAACAAAATAATCTCTTGTTGATTTCAATTTTCTGCTTGTCAATGCTTGATTTCTGCAAGCTGTTTCAACTGCTTTGCCAAGTCCAGCGATTCCAGCAACATTTTCTGTTCCTGCTCGTTTTCCTCTTTCTTGGCTGTCTCCACCAAAAGTTATTGGATCGATTTTAACTCCGCTTTTAACATACAAAGCGCCAACGCCCTTTGGTCCATGAATTTTATGTCCTGAAATTGATAAAGCATCGATTTCCATATCTTGAACATTAATGTTAAGATTTCCGATTGCTTGAACAGCGTCAGAGTGGAAAACCACATCATAATCATGAGCAATTTTTGCGATTGTTTTGATGTTTTGAATTGTTCCGACTTCGTTGTTTACTGCCATGATTGAAATTAAAGTTGTTCCTTTTTTAATGGCATGTAAAAGTTCTGTGATGTTTACAAGACCTGTTTCATCAACTGGCAAATATGTCACTTGATAACCTTCTTTTTCAAGATAATGACAAGCATTTAACACAGCATGATGTTCGATTTGGCTTGTAATGATGTGTTTACCCTTGTTTGCATAAGCATGAGCAATTCCAATAACAGCCCAATTATCTGCTTCTGTTCCGCCACTTGTGAAGTAAATTTCGCTTGATTTTTTTGCGTTGATTGCTTCTTTAATTCTATCTCTTGCCTTATCTAAAACTGCAACAGAACTACGACCAAAACTGTGGAGTGAACCAGCGTTTCCGTAGATGGTGTTGAAACATGGCAACATTTCGTTTAAAACTTCATTTGAGACATAAGTTGTTGAAGCGTTGTCTAAATAAATCTTTCTATCCATTTTTGTTCCTTTTAATATAAAATTTAACAACTTTATTGTAACACTAAAAAAAGTTATTGTCAATACTTATTTTAAAAAGCAAAACAAGTTTTTATAAATATTTTTCCACTGTTTCAACCAAATCATCTTTGTTCCAAAGGCCTATATGTTTTTCCACTTCTTCGCCATTTACAAAAACTATTATAGTAGGAATGCTCACAATGCCAAATTTGCGAGCCAAATTTTGACTTTCATCAACATCAACTTTGTAGATTTTGGCTTTTTCTCCCAAAGTTTCTTGGCAATCTTCCAAGATTGGAGACATCATTCTGCAAGGTCCACACCAAGTTGCAAAAAAGTCGATTACAACAACTCCATCTTTAATTTTTTCTTCAAATTCTTTGTCTTTTAAAATTTCCATAAAATCCCCCTATTTATTTTATTATTTTTGTCACAATAAAAGCACTTAATACACAGCCACACATTGCTGGATAATATGCTATACTGCCGATTTCTTTGTTTTCTGTTTTGATTGGCAAATGTTCGCTTATAACAACATCCAAAGAAATAATGTTATTTTCACGAAGTTTTTTTCGCATAATTTTTGCCAATCCATCGTTGCATGTTTTGTAAATATCCATAATTTTGAATGATGGAACATCAATTCTGTTTCCTGCTCCCATGGCTGAAACGATGTTTATGTTTTTTTCTTTGCAATGCTTAATCAAATTTACTTTATTTGAAATGTCATCAATGGCATCAACAACATAATCAAAGTTTTTCGTAATTATTTGTTCAATATTTTCACTGCAAAGTCTTTCATCGTATGTTGTCACTTTGCATTTTGGGTTTATTTCCAAAATTTGCTGTTTCATAATTTGGGTTTTAAATTGACCAACAGTTTTGGTGTTTGCAACCACTTGTCTATTTATGTTTGTTTCGTCAACTTTGTCAAAATCAACAAGTGTAAGATTTTCAATTCCACAACGAGCAAGCATTAAGCAAACATATCCGCCAACTCCACCAATTCCTACAACAGCAACTTGACTTTTTTTAAGTTTGTTAATTCCTTCTTTACCAACCAATATTTCAGTTCTGTCTGTCCACATTTGTTTCTCCATTATTTCAATATATTGTGGTGTTATGCAATATAAATATTACATAATACACAACATTTACAAAACATATTTCTTTAAGTCAAACTTCTTCTGTTGGTCTTTAAACACTGAGTTTACATAGTTTTTGTCAATAACAACATCCACCATTGGGTGTTTGCCTGTTGCATTGAATGAAACTTCTTCCAACAACGATTCCATAATTGTGTGAAGTCGTCTTGCCCCAAGGTCTTCACTTGTTTCGTTTTCTTTTTCTGCCATATCAGCAATTTCGTCAAGTGCATCATCTTTAAACACCAAATTGATGTTGTCAACTTTTAAAAGATTGGTGTATTGAAGTGTCACCGCGTTTTTAGGAGTTGCCAAAATTTGTTTAAAGTCTTCTTTTGTCAGGCTTTCAAGTTCCACTCTGATTGGAAATCTTCCTTGAAGTTCTGGAATCATATCTTCAATTTTTGCAATATGGAACGCCCCTGCTGCAATAAACAAAATGAAATCTGTTTTAACATTGCCGTATTTAGTTGTTACTGTGCTTCCTTCAACTATTGGAAGAATGTCCCTTTGCACACCTTCGCGAGAAACATCAGCACTGTTTGTAGATTGGCTTTTTCCAATGATTTTGTCAATTTCATCAATGAAAATAATGCCTTGTTCTTCTGCCAAAGTGATTGCTTCATCATTAACATTGTCCATATCGATGATTTTGTCGCTTTCTTCTTGCAAAATAGCTTCTCTGGCATGTCTAACTGTCATTTTTTTCTTTTTATATTTAGGTGGTGTAAGACCATCAAACATAGAGCCTAAATTAATCTCATTTCCACCAAATGATGCCATCATAGGTTTTGTGTTTTCCAAAACATTTATTTCAATTGTTTCATCTTCACATTTCCCACTGTGTAATTCTTCAAATATTTTGTTTCTGTCAACATCAACAGTTGTCACCCTTCTGTTTTGAAAAATTGCGTCCACAATTCTGTTTTCAACTGCTGGCATAACCTTTGATTCAACTTCTTTTTTCTTTTTGTCTTTAACCATACGAACAGAAACTTCAACAAGATCTCTGACCATGCTTTCAACATCACGACCAACATAACCAACTTCAGTGTATTTTGTGGCTTCAACTTTAACAAATGGTGCGACAACCAATTTGGCAAGTCTTCTTGAAATTTCTGTTTTACCAACACCAGTTGGACCTTTTAATATGATGTTTTTAGGTGTGATTTCATCTCTTACTTCATCAGAAAGTTGACTTCTTCTGTAACGATTTCTCAAAGCAACAGCCACTGCTTTTTTTGCTTTTGCTTGACCTACGATGTATTTGTCAAGTTCGGTTACAATTTGTTTTGGTGATAAATCCATTATTTCCTCCTTAAACTTCTTCAACAATGATGTTGTCGTTTGTGAAAACACAAATTTCACTGGCTATTTTAAGTGATTTAAAGGCAATTTCTTTTGCTGTGTAATTTGTGTTTTGAACCAAGGCTCTTGCCGCTGCAAGTGCATAATTTCCACCTGAACCGATTGCACAGATGTCATCTTGTGGTTCAATTACATCGCCTGAGCCATCCAAAATTAAAAGTTGGTTTTTGTCAGCCACGATTAAAAGTGCTTCCAGTTGACGCATGCCTTTGTCACTGCGCCATGTTTGAGCAAGTTCAACAGCACTGCGCATAAGATTTCCAGAAAACTTATTCAGCATTGCTTCAAATTTTTCACTTAATGTAAAAGCATCTGCAACAGAACCAGCAAAGCCAATAACAACAGTGTTGTTGTAAAGTCTTCTTACTTTCTTTGCGTTGCTTTTAAATATGATGCTGTTTGACATTGTTACTTGTCCGTCACCAGCAATGGCAATTTTACCATCTTTTTTTACGGCACAAATAGTCGTTCCTTTAAACATATTTTCCATAATATTTCTCCTTAAATTTATCCGTTTGAGTTTTTGAACTATCCAAAAGATTGGAAACAAATTTTTCATAATTTTTGGATTCTAAACTATTCATAATAATTATATCATATTTCAAATTGAATAACCTAAAATTTATAACACTTTTTTTAAACAAATTTTCGTATATTTTGCCGATGCAACATTTCTCTTTTAAATATTTTGTTCCTATATAGTGATCAAGTTGTTCAATCACGCTGTATGCACATAAATTTGCCATTAAAAGGCTTTCAAAACTTCCATTAGTGCCAAGAAGTCCGCCACACACATAGATGTTTTCATGATCCAAAACCTGCAAATTTTCATTTAAACATGCAGGTGTAAGAAGATAAGTCTTTCTTCTTATTACGCTTGGTTTTTCAATCTTAACATCTTTTAACGCTTCTATGCAAGAAATAATTTCATATTGTTCTTCTGTGTCAAAAGCTGTAAAGAAATCTTTGACAATTAAAACATTTTCGGTTTTGTTATATGCCATTTTAAGGCTGGCATAAATGTTTGTTCGGGAAGTGTTTGCATCAAAGTGTGGTCTTAAAACAGAATTTCTAAGTCCGCCAAATCCCCTTTTTGCAATGCTTTCTATTGTTATTTGTTTTTCAACAGCAATTTCTTTGGGAAGTTCATATTCTTCATAAAGTTTTAAAATTGTATTATAAAGTTTTTCATATTCTTCTTGTGTCAAATTGGCAAAACATTCTGTTTGTGAAACAAAATTTAATTTTTTTAAATCTACATTTCCAGCATTCAAAACCAAATGTTCTGGGTGAAAATAACATATTCTTTGTTGACCTATGTAATTTTCCAAGTTTTTCAAAAGTTTTTTTTCTGTGTTATGCCCTGTTGCAATAATGTTTGTTTCAGTTTCATTAAGCGTGTCGATTGTGCCATTAAACAATTTCACATTCGGCTTACTAAGCAAAATTTCTTTGGCTTTTTGCATAAATTTCTCATCATAAACAAAACCAAATTTATCAAAATTTTCGCGTTTAGCAAGTGAAAAAAGTGGACTGCCCAAACACTCCAATTCAAATTTCATATTTTCTGTTAAAAAAATTTCATAAGGGTTGTAATAATCAAATTTCTTATGTTTTGCACTGTCATCGCCATTGTCAAAAATGTGGACAGTAAAACCATAGTTGGCAAGAATGAATGCAACTTCCATTCCTGCCAATCCACAGCCAATGACTTTAATAGGTTTATTTGACACAAAACGATTAATCATCCGTGCTTTGCACCTCATATTTACATGCAGAACATTTTATTTTCTTTCCGCGTTTAATGATAAATTTGCCACATTCTGGACATTTTTCGCCAGTAGGAATATCCCAACTCATGAAGTTGCAACCTTCACGATCTTCACAAGCATAGAAATTTTTTCCTCGTTTAGTTTTAAATGCAAAAACATTTTTGCCACATTCTGGACAAATTCCAACAGGTTTCTTTTCGCCGTCTTCATAAGGCTTAACATTATGACATTTAGGGAAATTTGAGCACCCTAAAAATTTGCCATATCTGCCTTCACGAATCAACATCTTATGTCCGCATTGTTCACAAACAATGTCAGTTTCAACTGGTGGTGCTTTCATTGTAACACTGCTGGCATCGGCACTTTCAAGAAGGTCTTTAAAACCTTTCCAGAAACTTTCAACCACATCATGCCAATCGTCTTTGCTTTCTGCAATGTCATCCAATCTGTTTTCCAAATGTGCGGTAAATTTCACATTGATGACACTGTGGAAAAATTTTTCCAAATATTCAGTTATATTTTTTCCAAGTTGTGTAGGAATAAGATAACGCCCTTCTTTTGTGCAATAATTTCTTGCTGTCAAAATTGTGATGGTTGCAGCATATGTTGCAGGACGACCAATTCCCTTTTCTTCCATAGCTTTTACAAGACTTGCTTCTGTATATCTTGCTGGTGGCTTAGTGAATTTTTGTTCTTCTTTAATTTCCAAAACTTTCAAAATTTCTTTTTCTTCAAGTGGTGGAAGTTTGCTTATTTCTTGTTTTTCTTCATCAACAAATTCTTTATAAACTGCGGTATAACCAGCAAATTCCAAAGTTTTGCCAACTGCCTTGAATTTATAGTCATCAACAGCAATGGAAACATTGACACTTGAATATTGTGCTTCACTCATCTGGCTTGCCAAGAAGCGTTCATAAATCAATTTATAAAGCCTGTAATTGTCCTTAGTCAATGAATCTTTAACCATGTCAGGTGTAATTTGCATTGAAATAGGTCGTATGGCTTCGTGAGCATCCTGAGCACTTTTCTTTGTGGCATAGATGTTTGGTTTTTCTGGAACATAATCTTTACCATATTTTTGTGTAATGAAATCTAAACAAGCGTTTTGTGCATCAACAGAAACACGAGTGGAGTCTGTTCTGATGTAAGTGATTAAGGCAATTTTGCCTTCTCCTTTCACTTCAACGCCTTCATAAAGTTCCTGAGCAGAAGATGTTGTTTTCTTCAAACTCATTCCCAGTTTGTTTAAAGCATCTTGTTGCATTGTGCTGGTTGTAAAAGGTGGTAATGCATGAGATTTTGTCTTTGTTCGTTTAATTTCATCAACAACAAAATCTTTTCCTTTAATGTCCCCAAGCATTTTGTCAACTTCTTCACGATTTGACAATTTGATTTTTTTATTTTTATAATTTGTAAGCGTTGATTTAAAATTGACATTGCTTTTTTCATGAAAAGCAGTAACTGTCCAATATTCTTCTGGTTTAAAGTTTTCAATTTCAATTTCTCTTTCAACAACAAGTTTTAATGCCACAGATTGCACCCTTCCTGCTGAAAGTTTTGGTGCAATTTTTCGAGAAATGATTGGAGAAAGTTTGTAACCAACAATTCTGTCCAAAACGCGTCTTGCTTGTTGAGCATTGACAAGATTAAGGTCAATAGTTCTTGGTTCTGTCAAAGCCTTTAAAACTGCTTTTTTAGAAATTTCATTAAATTCTATACGGCATTTTTTGTTTGGGTCAAGCCCTAAAACATGGGCAACATGCCAAGAAATTGCTTCCCCTTCCCTATCTGGGTCGGTTGCAATTAAAATTTCATCAGCATTTTCAGATTTCTTTTTAAGGTCAGAAATAAGTGCTTTTTTGTCTGGATTGTTTTCATAATGAGGTTCAAAATTATTGTTTAAATCAATGGCAAAAGACTTTGCAGGCAAATCTCTGATGTGTCCTTTTGTGGCAAAAACCTCATAGTCGCTTCCAAGATATTTTTTTAATGTATCCCTTTTTGCTGGGGCTTCGATTACAACTAATTTCAAGATTAATCTCCTTTTTAAATTAAGGCAAACATTTTGCCTGGCAACTTTCTTATTAAACCACGAATTTCCATCGTTGTCAAACAACTGTTCAAAATATTAACAGGAATTTTGGAATTTTCATGCAAAAAGTCAAAATCTTGTTGTCCGTTTTCCAATAAATTTATGATGGTTTGTTCATCAAGGCTGACTAATTGCATTTTTTTCTCTTTCGAAATTTTGTTTAAACCATAAAAATCAATGATGTCATCAGAAGACAAAGTGCATTCTGCATGACCATATCTTATAAGTTGATTGGTAAGTTCACTTGTTTTGCTGTCAATGTTCCCAGGAACAGCAAATACATCTTTGCCATAATCCAAAGCATAGTCTTTTGTGTAAACTGTGCCACTTTTTAAACCTGCTTCTGGAATTAAAATTCCATCGGAAAGCCCTGCCACAATTCTGTTTCTTCTTGGGAAAGTGTAAGGTTTAGCCTTAAAAGATGGTGGATATTCTGACAAAATTAAACCTTTTTCAGAAATTTCGTCAGCAAGGTTAGTGTTTGAAGCAGGATAGATGTTATTGAAACCGCTGGCAATTACAGCAATGGTTTTTCCGCCTGCGTCAATGGTGGCCTTATGTGCAATGGCATCAATGCCGTAACAAAGTCCACTGACAATAACAAGTCCACACTGAGCAAGATTTTTGGCAAATCTTTCGGTAATTATTCTGCCATAATTAGTTGGAGAGCGTGTTCCAACAATTGCAAAACATTTTTGGTCACAAAGTGACAAGTCACCTTTGGCATATAAAATTAAAGGTCTGTCGTCAAGTTCTTTTAAAATTTTTGGATATTTATCAGAAAAAATAGTTACAATTTCTATTCCGCTGTTTTCCATGTTATTAAGCATGGAATCAAATGATTGTTTATTATAATTTTTAACAACTTTTTGATATTCTTCTGTGGATAAATTTTCCAAAATAACTTTGTTGTTTAATGCTTGTTCAACAGATAAATCTCCAATTTGTTCTGCTATTATTTCTTGTTTTTTGTTGGCTATTTCACAAATGGAAAAAAGCACCAAAAGTTTTTCAATTTCTTTCATTTAATTTTCCTTAATCCCAATATTTTCTGTCAAGTCCACGATAAGAAATGGCTTCAAAAATGTGTCTTGGCAAAATGTCAATTTCTCCTTCCAAATCTGCAATAGTGCGAGCAACTCTTAAAATTCGGTCATGAGCTCTTGCACTTAATTTCAATCTGGAAAAAGCATTTTCCATAAGTTCTTGGCATTCTTTGGAAAGTTTGCAATATTTTTTCATTTGTGGAACAGACATCTTTGCGTTTGAAAAAGTTTTTGTGTTTTTAAAACGGTTTAATTGAATGTTTCTTGCTTTATCCACCCTTGTTTTAATGCTTTCACTGTTTTCTTCATTTGTTTCATTGTTAAGGTCTTGATAAGAAATGTTGTCCACTTCCACGTGAATGTCAATTCTGTCCATAATTGGTCCAGAAATTTTTGAAAGGTATTTATGAATTTGCGCTGGTGTGCAACGACATTCTCTGTCTTTGGCACCATAATTTCCACAAGGACATGGATTCATGCTGGCAATAAGTGTAAAACTTGAAGGATATGTTACTGTTTGGTTTGCCCTTGCCACAGTAATTGTTCCATCTTCCAAAGGTTGACGCAAGGTTTCAATTAAATTTCTGGAATATTCAGGAAATTCGTCCAAAAACAAGACACCATTGTGTGCCAAACTTATTTCCCCTGGTTTGCTGTGATTTCCACCACCTGTCATGCTGACAACGGTTGCTGTTGTATGTGGTGTTCGGAAAGGTCTTTCAGTAATGATGCCTTTTTTTAAATCAAGTTCTCCTGCAATGGAATGAATTTTTGTCACTTGCAATGCTTCTTCAAAAGTTAAATCTGGCAAAATTCCAGAAAAACATTTTGCCAACATGCTTTTTCCACTTCCTGGTGGACCAATCATAAGCACATTATGTCCGCCAGCAGCGGCAATTTCCAAAGCACGCTTTGCCATGGCTTGCCCTTTAACATTTTCAAAGTCTAATTTATTTGTGTTTTGTTTGGAAACATCTTCAAAACTTCTTGTTTCAAGTTTAGATAAAGTGATTTCTTCATTCAAAAACTTGACTGTTTGTAGCAAATTTGAAACAGCATAAATTTCCATTCCGTCAATAAATTTTGCTTCTTCGCAATTGTCGCTTGGAATAATCACCTTTTTAAAACCAGCACTTCTTGCTGAAATGAGAATTGGCAAAACACCCTTAACTTTTTTAATTGTTCCGTCCAAAGAAAGTTCGCCAATAAAAATGAAATCTTTATATTTTTTATTTATAATTTGTTCTGATGCAGAAAGAATGCCAATTGCCATGCCAAGTTCGTAATGTGGACCTTCTTTTTTTGTATCTGCTGGTGCAAGATTGATTGTGAAATGTTTAATTGGAAATTGAAAGCCGGAATTTCTTATGGCAGACTTAACTCTGTCTTTGCTTTCTTTAACAGCCGTGTCGCCCAAACCGACCATGTCGATATGTGGAATGCCACCCACCATGTCTGTTTCAATAGTGACCAAAAAACCATCTATACCGCAAAGCCCATAACTTAAAACTTTTGATAACATACAACCTCGCTTAACCATTTTATTATATCAAAAAACGAAATATAGTCAAAATAAAATTGAATAATTACGACAAAATTATGATCAAATTAATAAAACAAGACATAAAAAAACAGACTCGAAAGCCTGTTTTTAAAATTTTGATGATTGTTAATAGATTATCATCGAAGCAATAAATGCTCCAACAATAGAAAAACACAAAAGAACTTTAAGCCAATGCAAAATTTTGTATTTCTTCATTTTTTTGTGATAATCTTTTTTAAAAGCATTTTCATTTTCGTTGAAATAATCTGTTGTAATTTGTTTTTTGTTTATTATTTCTGCTTTATAAAATTTGAAATTCTCTTCCAATTCTGTTTTAAATTCGGTGTAAAATTTATAAATAAGCCAAACACCCCAAAACAAACTTAAAAGCATGGCAAATGTCATGGCAAAATATACAAAACCTGTCCAAGTTTGAACAAGTATTGCACTTATGCCAGCAAGCAAAACCAAAATAATTGTGACAATGTAAGGTATTTTAGACATTTTCATCCTTTTAAATTATAAAGCAACAAAGTAAACGACAATAATTACAACCGCAGCAACAACCCAGCAAATCAGCCATGCAATATGTTTTC
>CATKYT010000004.1 GCA_949841245.1 uncultured Eubacteriales bacterium
AAAATCCTGACCTGCACGATAGATCTTCACATTCACTCTTCCTTCATATTCCTTTTCCAGGACTTGAACCAAGTCGCCAAACACTTCGCATCATGCACATGCGCTGATATATTCGATACAAGGCTTTTTCATATGTAACACCTCCTATTGATTTTCGGCTCCGTTCTATTATATCTTCCTTTTCTCTTATTTTCCGGTTTTATAAAAAAATACAATATTCGACTCTGATTTATTTTTTTGTTCAATATTTCTATTCTATTTATTAAAATTTTGTTATAATTTTTTATATATATTTAATGAGAACAGTGATGGCAATTTTTAACAAAAAACCAGACAATCAAAATGACATTTTAGGAGAATCTTACACCCTTGAAGACAAAACTAAACCAGTTTTTCCTTGCCTTGAAATTCAAGAGTTTGAAAAGTTTTCTTCTTATGGTTATAATCTCACTTATTCCACAATCAATGATAACGATTCACAACTTTTTGTTCAAAAAAGAATTTACAAAAATGGACAAACATTTCTTGACATTGGTTTGCTTAATGATGAAACCAAAGAGTTTAAATATGTAACCGTTAAAAACATCAATGCAATAAAAGATGATGACGGAACTAATTTGATGGAAATTGAATATTACATCGATTCCTCCAAAGATCTTAAACAAACTGCCAAATGTTTTTTGCCATATAAATTTTCTCCAACAGCAGAAGACCCTGTTGACCATTTAAGTGTGGAACTTAACAAATTACAAAGAAATTTTGAAATTGAACCTTCAAATGTCTATAAAAACAAATTGGAATTTGGCAGATTAAAGCCAACTGTTTTTCAAACTGTTGAACAGGCAAAAAGTTTCATGACTTTTCAACCTAAAAATTATTGGACCAAAGGTTATACACCTGAATCAAAGATGGTTTATGTTCCTTATAAAAACAACAGCAATGAAACTAATTTTATGAGATTTGAATTAAACAATTCTGGAAAAGTTGACTTACTTTTAAATGTCAATGAAAATGTCATTATCAATGTTTCTCCAACAGAATTTGTTGTTGATGCAAAAACTGGCAAGATTGCCATGAAAACCAACTTATCACATGACAATAAATTTGACATCCTTCCAATTGACGCCAAAAACAACCCAGAACTCGTTGGCACACTTCAAAGCATTGCAAATGGAAAAGTCACCACTGCAAACTTAGATGGGTTTGAGTTGCTTCCTTCAAGATTTGTGCAAAATGTGGCAAACCATGCTGTATTTAAAAGAGAAAAAATCACCGAAAACCAACTTATTGTAAAAGAAGTTGACAGAAATGGTTTTGTTGCTGAAAATGGTGGCAATCCAATGCAACCAACTAATCAAACTGCTGGAAACGCAAACCCTGCTTCTCAGCAGACCGCTCCACAGCCACAAACCACACCTGTTGCACCTGCAAATCCACAACCAACTACTGAAAATGAATCAACTCAGCCAGAAAAACCAAAAGGAACGGTAATCGGAGAACAATCAAAAGTTTCTTATAATGGCAATTCAGGAATAAATGCACCAAAAATTAACGAATTGGACAATTCAATTTCCATGGATATTTCCATCAGTGGTGGACATTTCCAAAATGGTGCAACTCAAAAAATCAAACTTACTGATGAAAAAATTTCATCTGACTATATTGGAAGAACTTTACTTTCAATTTATAAACAAGACAGCAACAATTCATCCAAAAACATCACATTTGCTTCTGTCACCAAAAATGGAACAAATTATCAACTTCATATTGATAAAGAATCTTTGCAAGCATGTTTAAATAATTACGAAATAAGAACAGGAAAGAAATTTCCATTAACAGGAAACATTTTCAACCCACAAACAATCAAAATGTCAGACAGCAACGAACTTCAAGGCGCTGAAATCAACATTGGAGATGGCAAAACTGTTTCTATATCTTTTGACGCCGCTGGAATGAAAATTGTCAGCACAGAAAAATTGTTTAATGAAGATGGTTCGCCAAAACTTGATGAAAAAGGAAAACAACAAACACATGATGAAATCGCCTTTTTAAGTTCTGGATCAAGACCACTTGACTTTTCGGTTAACCCACAATTCTTGCACGAAGCAGCAACTGTTAATCCAGTTGTTGACAACGAAGGAAATTTAATTGACCCACCACTTCCAAGTGTGAAAATGGAAGGGCATATTGCTGAAAACCTTATGGTTATGTCAATTTTGCAAGAAAGACAAAAATCTGAAAAGGCAGATGAAAACAAAAAAAGTGCCATTATAACCAGAACATTTGGTGACAACAATGAAATTCAAATAAATTCTGTTCCTGTCTATGAAGAAGGTTTGGCTGAACCATATTATTTTAATATCATTCGTGAAAAAAATAAATCTCCACGAATTTTCCTTGATATGCGTGCACCAAAACAAGGACAAAAACAAGGTGCCGAACTTGCACCTAAATTCTATGAAATCAAAGAAATTGGCATTGAAGCAAAAAGTGTTGAAGGTGCAAAAAATGCCAGTGAAAAAGGAAAAGCCGAAGGCTTTGGTCTTTATTTGGGCATTAAATCTGACAACAATAAAGTTCGCTTAAACCTTCCAAACCTTGCCTATGAAAGTTTTGCAAAAAATGGCATTATCGACTTTCTTGACAACATTCATGAAGGTAATGATGGTTATGTTGGATTTCCTTTCAATGAGTTAAAATCAAACATAATCGGTTACAGACAAAAAGGCACTGGAACATATTTTTCAACTTTGCCAAAACCCCTTCCTGCTGGAACAACCGTAAAAGATTTCATGGAAATTCATTCCCGCAGTAAAACCAACACAAACACAATTAAAGGCACAAACACAATTGCCAACTTACGCAACAACATAAGTGACATTGTGGAAGAAGAAATTGAAGAAGTTAAAGATTTCCTTTATCAACCAAAAATTTCTTACGACACCCGCAAAGGACAAAGACTTGAATTTGACAAAAACGGAACGACATCCATTGCCCTTCCTATGGACAAAAAATTTAATTTTGAAGAAAATACCGCTCAAACAATCACTTTAATCAATGATAAAGAAATCAATGCTGGAATAAACGACACTTACCCTGCAAATCCAAGTGAAGAAAAAATCATTTCAGTCGCCGACCCTAAAATTGGTGGAGAAACAATCAGTTTCACAAGAACAGTCAATAATGGCGAAACTTCTTTCTCTATGAATTTTGATGCAAAATTGTTGCAACAAATGGTTCAAGACTATAAAACCTTAAACAATCAAGATTTTGATTTAGATTTAAGCAAACTTACAGCCGAAGAAGGAAAAGTAAAATTTGATGTAGATAAAATTCTCATTTCAGATGATTTAAAAATTCAAGGTGTTGAAATCAAGGCCGCAGGGAAAACACTTGCAATCGACATTACTGCTGCTGGCTATATGATAAGCAATGGAAAACAAGTTGCCCGCCACAGAATGGAAAAACAACCACTTGATTTCACTTTTAATTCTTCCATTTTAAATGATGCCGAAACAAACACAAACTTTGAATTAAAAGACGGCAAAATCAAAGATGAGCTTCAAGTTATGGCCATTCAACAAGCTCGCTTTAAGGCAAGTCAAATGGCAACAAATGAACCTGTAATTCTCAACTATGGAGAAAACTTGACATTATATTCCCTTCCAGTAAAAGTTGGAGATTCCATTCAAAACTTCGTTTTCAGACAAGAAAAAGGAAAAACACCAGAACTTTATGCAGACTTGGAATCACCAAAAGGTGCTGCAAAACTTGCCCCTAAATTCTCTAAAATAACCCATTTGAATATGGAAGCAATGTTTGATGAAGCAGGAAATGTCATTTCATCTGGTTTATATTTGGGAGAAAGAAAAAATCAAAACAACAGTGAAAGCATAAGAATTGAAGTTGGAAATGTTGACTTAACTGATAAAACAAGCCAGAATTTACTTACTGTTTTAGAGCAAATTCAAGACAATTCAAAAGGAAATTTCCACTTAAACGAATTTATTTCTTCAAATGACAAACAACAAGTTGCTATTCAAGGTTATCGTCAAATTGACACCAACCCTGAAACAGGCGAAAAAACCATTAATATTGTTAAAAACATTCAAGAAGAAGATGGAGATCCTGAAAAACCAAAAACAGCAGGCAGAGAATATCAACCAGTGTATTCAATCGGTGGAGAAAAATCTTATCATATAAATTGGGATAATGTGGCTAAACTTCAAAATAATGCACAAAAAGAAATTGTTGAAAAAGAAAAGCCAGTTGAAAAGAAAGAGCCCGTTTATGATATGCCAAAAGTTCCTAAAAGAAGAAAGAAAAAAGTCAACGAATACATTTCTACACTCGGGCTTATCGGACTTGGAGTGTTGGCAGCAATTCTTGGAATTATCAATCCATTCTTCCTTATTGTTTCAAGTGCTTTATTTGCAACAGTAGTTCTAAAAGATACAGGATTACTTAGTGCCATAGTTGAAGCGTTTGGACCAAGAGATGAAGATGCATTGGACATTCACAACAATATTGTAAAAACTCGTTCTAAAATTGTGGAAACAGACAAAAGTATCTCTGATGTTCAAGCAAAAATAGATGAAATCTTACAGCGTGCTGGAAAAGTTGATGCCAAATCAGGCAAAATCAATTGCAACAAACTTTTGGGCATAAATGGCAATTCTGTAAACATTATGGATGCCAACGGAACCCCTGTTGACTTGAAAGACATTAACTTTGATGCAAGTGGCAATCCAATAGACAAAAATGGCAACCCATTGCAAATTAAAGATAAATGCGGATTTACTTCAAAGCAAATTCAAGATATTGTTAAAATTCAACAAGATTTAATTGCAAAGCAAGAAGAAATCAAACTTCAAAAAGATGCAAAAAAACAGGCTAAACTTAAAGAAGATGCCCAATTGCTTGAAGAAGAACAAAGAAAAATCTTTGACCAAAATTTCAACGACATTCAAGAACTTGAAAAAAGAAAAAAACAACTTGAAAATAAAATTAAAAAACAAAGAAATAAAGCAAGTTCCTTGATTGAAACAGGAGAAGTTTTGTATAACAACGGAACGCCATATGACTTAGATTTAAGAAACGAATACACAGATGAACAAGGAAATCAGCATACAGGCACAGAAGCATACTATAATCAAAACAACAAGGAAAAATATGATGCCGCTGTTCTTGCAAACAAAAATTACAAGGGTAACGCTTCAAATGTTACAGTAAAAAGTGAAGGACCTTCAAAATAATTAAAAAGAGAGAATTTTTCTCTCTTTTTTGTTTTTCAAAAATTTGTTTAAATATGTGGACGAAATGCTTTATTTTATGCTATTATATATAGAGTATTATTAAATTATATGGAGTTTATATGAAAATAGGTATTGTTGGATTGCCAAATGTCGGCAAAAGTTCACTTTTTAATGCCATCACAGAAGCAGGTGCAGAAAGTGCAAACTATCCTTTTTGCACCATTGAACCAAACATAGGAGTTGTCGATGTGCCTGATGAAAGATTGCAGGTTTTGGGAAAAATGTATAACACACAAAAAATCACACCTGCAAGCATCGAATTTGTTGATATTGCTGGATTAGTTGCTGGTGCAAGTCATGGCGAAGGTCTTGGCAATAAGTTTTTAAGTCACATCAGAGAAGTTGATGCCATCGTGCATGTTGTTCGTTGTTTTGAAAACGAAAAAATCATTCATGTCAGTGGTTCGATTGACCCAAAAAGAGATGTAGAAACGATTGAAATGGAACTTGCCCTTGCCGACCTTGAACAAGTGACCAAAATTTTAGATAAAAACGCAAAACTTGCCAAACAAACTGGTGATAAATCTCTTGTGTTAACAGTAAATATGTTGACAAAAATTAAAGAAACTTTGGAAGTTGGAAAACAAGCCAGATGTTTAGATTTTTCTGATGAAGAACAAAAACTTTTGAAAAACTTTGCATTGCTTTCTGCAAAACCAGTCATTTTTGTGGCAAACATATCCGAAGATGAAATTGGAAAACCTGAAAACAACTTTGTCAAACAAGTCAGAGAAATTGCCGAAAGTGAAAAATCAAAAGTTGTTGTTTTGTCTGCCAAAATTGAAGAAGAAATTGTCGGACTTGATAAAGAAGAACGAGATATGTTTAAAGAAGAACTTGGCATAACTGAAAGCGGACTTGAAAAACTTGTTGTTGCAAGTTATGACCTTTTAGGTTTACAAAGTTATTTAACAGCAGGCGAAAAAGAAGTAAGGGCTTGGACAATCAATAAAGGAACAAAAGCACCTGCCGCTGCCGGAAAAATTCACAGTGATTTTGAAAAAGGCTTTATTAAAGCAGAAATTGTAAGTTACAATGACCTTATTGAAGCAGGCTCTTTCTTAAAAGCCAAAGAAAAAGGAAAAGTCAGAATGGAAGGAAAGGAATATGTCGTTCAAGATGGTGATGTCGTTCTTTTCCGATTTAACAATTAAAATGGAGTCACAATGAACGAATTTGAAAAACTGTCACCGCTTGCATTGGCTTTTATGGGTGATGCTGTTCACACCGCTTTTGTGCGTAAAGAAGTTTTGAAAGGACAAGCAAACACTCAAAAAAATTATCACAACACAGCAAAAAAATTTTGCAATGCACAGGCTCAGGCCGAAACCTTGGAAAACATTATGCAAAGTTTGAATGATGAAGAAAAGAACATAATCCGCCGTGCAAGAAACAGTCATCCGAAACATAATGCCAAAAATTATGATGAAGAAACATATAAAAAAGCCACTGCTTTTGAAGCACTTATTGGATTTTTGTTTCTTTCAGAACAAACAGAAAGATTGAATGAAATCTTAAAGATTTCTTTAAAATAACAAAAATTTAAAATAATTTGCAATTTTATTTTGCACTTGAAAGGAAATTTATATATGAATATTGAAGGAAAAAACCAAGTTATTGAAGCAATTAAAAATGACAAAACAATCAACAAAATTTTTGTTGACAAAAACTTTGTTACACGCAAAGATGATGTCATTTCACTTGCAAGAAAAAATCAAATTAAAGTGGAATTTTTGCCTAAAACGGTTTTAGATAAAATCAGCGTTACGCAACATCATCAAGGATATATTGCTGAAACCGTTGAATTTAACTATTGCAATGTTGAAGACATTTTGCAAAATGCCAAAGACAAAGAACATTCCCCTTTTGTTGTGCTTCTGGACGGCATTGAAGACCCACATAACTTAGGTGCAATCATCCGCACCTGTGAATGTGCTGGTGTTGACGGAATAATCATCCCAAAAGTGCGTGCTTGTCAAGTAAATGAAACAGTTGTCAGAACAAGTGCTGGCGCAATTTCCAACATTAAAATTGCAAGAGTTACCAATTTGAAAAACGCTATTGACACCTTGAAAGATGCCGGACTTTGGATTTATGCTGCTGAAACTGGCGGCGAAATTATTTATAATCAAAATCTTACTGGTCCAATAGGCATTGTTGTTGGCAGTGAAGGAGCAGGCGTTAAACAATCACTGAGAAGTTATTGTGATGGAATTGTCACCTTGCCACTTTTTGGCAGTGTAAATTCTTTAAATGCCAGTGTGGCAACTGCTGTTGTAATTTATGAAATTGTTAGACAAAATTTAAAAAAATAAAGAAAAACAATTAAAAACAGCCAAAATATCGCTTATTTTGGCTTAAAAAAGGAAAAAATGAACACAGACGAAGAACTTATCAAACAAATAAGCACAGGCGATGAACAGGCTGAAAATGAACTTTTGACAAGATATAAAGACCTTGTTGTAAAAATCAGTCGTGGATATTTTCTTGTCGGTGGCGACATTGAAGACATAATTCAAGAAGGAATGATTGGGCTTTACAAAGCAATTAAAAATTATTCCGACCAAAAAAATGCATCATTCAAAACTTTTGCAATAATTTGCATTAAGCACCAAATTCAAACTGCAATTAAAAAAGCAAACACCAACAAAAACAGTCCACTTTCAAATGCTGTTTCACTTCAAAGTTATGACACATTAAATGAAAACATGGACTTTCTGCCTATTGAGTTGGTGCTTGACATTACCCCTGCGGAAAAAGCGATACACAAAGAAAATCTTGCCGATTTAAAGCAAAAAATTAAGTCATCTCTTTCTGATTTAGAATTAAAAGTTTTAAAACTTTATTTGCAAGGATATTCATATAAAGAAATTTCACAAACACTTAATGTAAATAGTAAAAGCATTGATAACAGTTTGACAAGAATTAAAACAAAACTTCGTGAAAAATTGCAAGAAAAATAAAGGCTTTGGTTGCATTTAATTGACAAAAATTTGCTTTAAATTTAAAATATTAAACAGGAGAAAAATATGCTTAAAATAGAACCATCAAATTTTATTGAAGAAGAAATAAATAAAGACTTAGAAAGTGGAAAAGCAAAAGAAGTTATCACCCGCTTCCCACCAGAGCCAAGTGGCTATTGGCACATTGGACACATCAAAGCCATAACAATAGATTTTGAAACCGCAAAAAAATATGGTGGCTATACTTATCTTCGTATGGATGACACCAACCCAAGCAAAGAAGATGGCGATTTTGCAAACAGTTATTTGGCTGATCTGAAATGGTTGGGTTATCAGCCAAAAGCGCTTATCTATGCCAGTGAAGCATATTTTGACAAAATTTATGAATTTGCAGAACAACTTATACAGACCGGAAATGCTTATGTTGATGAACAATCAGCGGAAGAAATTTCTCTTTCTCGTGGAACATTGACCACAGCAGGAAAAGAAAGTCCTTACAGAAACAGACCCGTTGAAGAAAGTTTGCAAATGTTTCGTGATATGAAAGCAGGAAAGTTTGCTGATGGAAGCGTTGTTTTGCGTGCAAAAATTGACATGGCTCATCCAAATATGAACATGCGTGACCCAGTAATTTACCGTGTTTTAAGAGCCCATCATTATCATGTTGGAGATAAGTGGTGCATTTATCCTATGTATGACTTTGCTCACCCACTTGAAGATGCCTTGGAAGGAGTAACTTTCAGTCTGTGTGACATGAGTTTCGAAGACCATCGTCCACTATACAACTGGGTGTTGGAAAAATGCTGGAAAAAGCCATATCCACCAAGACAAATTGAATTTGCCAGACTTAACCTTGAAAATGTCTTGCTTGGCAAAAGATTTTTAAAACGACTTGTAAATGAAAAGAAAGTGGTCGGTTGGGATGACCCACGCTTTTTGACAATCGTAGGGATGAAAAGGCGTGGTTATACAGCACAAGGCATTAAGGACTTTATAAAAAGTGCAGGTGTAACAAAATCAGACGCCATTATTCCCCTTTCAGCACTTGACTTTCATATAAGAAACGACCTAAACATGATTGCAAATCGTGCAATGGTTGTGCTTGACCCGCTTAAAGTGATTATTACAAATTATTCAGGAAATGAAGAAATTGAAGTTGACAACAATCCAAACATTGAAAATGCAGGAACTCATAAAGGCACTTTCAGCAATGTCATTTTTATTGAAAAAGAAGACTTTTCACTTAATCCACCACCAAAATATAATCGTCTTGTTGAAGGCGGAATCGTTCGCCTTAAAGGTGCTTATATAATTAAGTGCAACAAGGTAGTTATGGCTGAAAATGGTGAAATTGACCACTTGGAATGCGAATATTTGCCAAACACGAAAAGCGGACAAGACAACAGTGGAATTAAATGCAAAGGCACCATACATTTTGTTTCTGCCGACAATTGTTTTGAAGTGACAATCAGAGAATTTGAAAACTTGATTAAAGATGAATACATTGACCCAATTAAAGCACTTGCTGATGGCGTTGAACTTGATGAAATGCTTACACCAAATTCAATGAAAGAATTTACAGCACTTGCTGAAAACTTTTTAAAAACAGCAAAAGTTGAAGATAAATTTCAGTTTATCAGAAAAGGATATTATTGCGTTGATAAAGACACAACAAATGAAAGAATGGTGTTTAACAAAACAATTTCCTTGAAAGACAGTTTTAAACTGCCAAAAATGTAAAATAACATTTAAAATTTGTGCCGAAGTTTTGTAATTAATTAATCTATTACGCTTTGCTGACCCAAAGAAATGTATTTTGTTACGGGCAGAAACCTGCAAAATGTCCCAAATTTTATTTTGTCCGCCTTGCAATATTTCCTGCCACATAAAAATCAAAGCAAGTTAATCTTGCTTTTTTTGTCTTATTTTTATTGGACAATTTGTTTATAATTGTTTATAATAATTTTATGTTAATGCTGATTCCAATCATATTGTCGCTTGTCGGCACAATAATTTTGATTGTTTTAGGATGTTTTTATAAAAGCAGTCCTGTAAGTTTATTGTTGAAATCTTTGGCTTTGATTGGGACTCTTGCTTTGGCTCTCTCATGTGCCATTTATGAAGGAACATTTTATGGATATTCCATCTTTGTAATTTTAGCAGTTGCACCACAATTTTTGTCACTTATAAATTTAAAAGAAATATTTAAACCAAAACAAGATGTTGCTTTGGAAAATAATGAATCAAACAGCCTGCCAAATCATGGCATTATGTCAAGCAACAACTCTTTCATGACCAGCATTGCCATTTTTTTAACTGCAATTTGTCTTGGATTTTGTGCTTTATTTTTGGGAAAAGAAACAGTTTACGGCTTCTTAATTGGACTTGGCGTTGGACTTGCTGTTACATTCTTGCTTTTGGCACTTAAACGCATTACAAACTTGTTTGACATAGCAAGTTGTTTCTTAATGTTTACTGGTGCTGGAATTGCTTTTGGACACATCATTTCAGTTTTAATTTATTCATTCACTCTTACAAACATATTGTTTGCATTAGGTGCTTTGATTTATGTTGTCTATGTTGCCCTAACATACTTTTGGAAAAACAACTACACTCAAATCGCCTATTTTCTGTCTATGTTTGTAATTTTTTCAACACTTATCATTTAAAACAAAACAGCAACCTTACGGTCGCTGTTTTTTAATATACTTTTTCGATTTACTGTTTGTGAACCTTCGGAAGAAAGTTTAACTACTTCTTTTGCAAAACCTTCAATTTTCTTTTGTAAAACGCCATTGTTTAAAATAAGTTAAAAGGTTATTTTCATTTAATTTGATTTCAAAAACACCATCAATATTTTGAACAATATTAGTTTGGGTCATGGTTCTTGTCATAATGAAATGAACCATACACCTTTCTTCATCTTCTGCCAAAATGTCAAATCTATAAGAAATATCTTTTTGATTTTGTGGAACAATTGCCCATAATGGTTTAATATCTTCTTTTCGAGTGAGAGGTTTGTCAATAGGATTTTCGTAATATTCTATTTCATCTGCAAAAAGTTTACAAATCTCCCCCCCCTCAAGGTTTTTCCATGACTCCATAAATTGATAAGTAAATTTTTGATAATTTTTCATAATGTCTCCTTAAAATAATATAACATAAATATGCAAAGCGACCAAATAAATTAATAAAATTTGTCTAAATGTCTTAAATTTAAAATTTTTCAATATTTTGCTTGACAAACACATAGAATAAGCATATAATAAACAACATGACGCGAGGTAGAGCAGCTCGGAAGCTCGCCGGGCTCATAACCCGGAGGTCACAGGTTCAAATCCTGTCCTCGCAACCAAAATAAGGCTCAATCGCAAGATAGAGCTTTTTTTATTTTATGTTATAAATAATAAAATAAAGATTTTTTATAAAACTCTTAAATAAAATTTCAAATTAATTATTGAAATGTAAAAACTTTTATGTTAAAATAGAAATAACTAGGAGGTAAAAATGGATTTTCAATTTGAAGGATTTGGATTAGGTCAAAGAATAAACTCACATTTCAATAACTGGTTACCACTTAATCCTGATGTATATCTCATAAATAAACCAACTGTGCTTGTAGTTGGAGGCAATGCAACAACTGGGTCTTTTGGTGCAAATGGTAATGCAAAAATTATTCAGAGTATGCTTGACAGCACAAAAACAAAAGCAGAACTGCTTTCAGTTTATTATAATGGAAAGGTATATACTGATGGACTGTTTGAATACTATTGCAGAAGATTTACCAGAGATTTGTTTACCCCACTGCTTTGTTCAGGGAATAAAAAATTGCCAGTTGAAGAAGCATGCAAAAACATGCGCAACGTTACTATATTTGCGCATAGTTTGGGTGGAAAAACTGTTGAAAATATTATTTCTGAAATGCAAGACATTATGAAAAAGTTTAACTATAAAGACGATGAAATAAGCAAAATTACAAAACAAGTTTTTGTTGTTTCATATGGAATTACAATGGTTCAACCATATATTAATCATCTAAGCATTGTTTCTCCATCAGATGAACATTTCTTCCATTCTGGAGAATTTTTCTGGAATAAAATGATTTGGAAATTGATGGCTTTGGAAAAGTTAACACCTTCTGACAAAGCAAAATTAAAACCAGAAGATATAGTCAATATTCCACAAAAAGATATGGAAGCGTTATTAAAATTAAGTTATCCCCTGGACTCTCCACGCCTTATAAAAGAATTTTATAACAACAATGAACGCTGTTATGTTATGCAGGAAAGTGAAAATCAACTTCAACTTGTAACATCTCCACTGCGTTTCAACCACCAAGATCACGAGATAACACAGTTTACCCGCACAAATGATGGAACACAAAATATTAACGCCACAAAAACTGGTGATTATGTAAGCAGATGTATAGCTGATGCTTTAAAATATTCAGTTGATAACTCAAATATAAACGCCACATCAGATAAGTTTATCCCATTCAGCATTTCAAGACTTAGAACAAATTTGGAAGCGATTGTTCAACCACTAAACGAGAAAACTCTGAATATGCCACGAGAAAAAATTTAAATTTCAAGTTTAATAGGTTTGTTCATATATTAAAGTAAAAATTAAAAAAATAAAATATAAAGATAAGGATTCCCTTATCTTTTTTGTTTTATATACCTAATTTCTTAAAAAATTTTGTTTTTTCGCTTCCTTTATTGCCTTATATATGATATAATATAGTATATATATTATATATAAAGGAAATAAACATAACATGGAACAAAATGAAATTAATAATCAAGAAGAATTAGACAAAAATAAACTTCAAAAAAGCGTTAAATATGACGCCAGTGAAATCCAAGTTTTGGAAGGACTTGAACCTGTTCGTAAACGTCCTGGAATGTATATTGGCTCAACTGATATTCATGGGCTTCATCACCTTGTTCAAGAAGTGGTGGACAACTCTATTGACGAAGCATTGGCTGGTTATTGCACTCATATTGAAGTTATCATCAATGAAGATGGCTCTTGCACAGTTGCCGACAATGGTCGTGGCATACCTACTGGAATTATTGAAAAAGAAGGTAAAAGTGCCGTTGAAGTCGTTTTAACTAAACTTCATGCAGGTGGAAAGTTTGGTGGGGAAGGTTATAAAATCTCTGGTGGATTGCATGGTGTTGGTGTATCCTGCGTTAATGCCCTTTCTTCCAAAATGACAGTTGATGTATACCAAAATGGCAAACATCATTTTATTGAATTTTCTCGCGGAAGAAGTCTTGCTCCACTTAAAGTAATTGGAAGCACTGACAAAACAGGCACAACTATAACTTTCTGGCCTGATGATGAAATTTTTGAAACAGTGGAATTTAATTATGATGTTTTGAAAAATCGTTTTCGTGAAATTGCATTTTTAAACAAGGGTTTGGTCATCTCTCTTGAAGACCGCCGTGAAAACAAAGAGCATAAAGATCTTTTTGAATTTAAAGGTGGAATTGTTGAATTTGTAAACTATCTCAATCAAGATAAACAAACACTTCTGTCTTATCCCGTTTATTTCAATAAATTTAACCACAATGAAAAAGGTGAAGTAATAAATGAAATTGAAGTATGTTTTCAATATAATGACAGTTACAACGAAATTGTAAACACTTATGCCAACAACATCAACACACAAGAAGGCGGAACTCACCTTGAAGGTTTTAGAAATGCATTGACAAAAGTTATAAATGACTATGCAGTTAAAAACAAAATCATCAAAGAAAATGAAAAACTTTCTGGTGACGATTGTCGTGAAGGCATCACTGCTGTCATCTCTGTTAAACTTAGAGAACCACAGTTTGAAGGACAGACAAAAACCAAACTTGGCAACAGCGAGATGAGAACAATTGTCTATAAAGCGATGCAAGAAGCTTTTGGTGATTATTTGGAAGAACATCCAAGCGAAGCACGCGAACTTATCATGAAAAGTGTCACCGCTCAGCGCGCCCGTGATGCTGCAAGAAATGCCAGAGAACTTACCAGAAGAAAGGGTGCATTGGAAAACACTACACTTCCTGGAAAACTTGCCGACTGCACAGAAAAAGACAGCAGTCTATGTGAAATTTATATTGTCGAAGGAGATTCTGCGGGTGGGTCTGCTAAACAAGGCCGTGACCGCCGTTTCCAAGCAATTTTGCCACTTCGCGGTAAGATTTTGAATGTTGAAAAAGCAAGACTTAACAGAATTCTTGAAAACGCCGAAATTCGTGCCATGATAACTGCCTTTGGGGCTGGCACTGGAAACGATTTTGACGAAAGCAAACTTAGATATAACAAAATCATATGTATGTCCGATGCCGATGTTGATGGTGCTCACATCAGAATTTTGCTTTTGACTTTCTTCTTCCGTTTTATGCGCCCACTTATTGAACATGGACATGTTTACTCTGCTCAACCACCACTTTACAAAGTTGCAAAAGGAAAAGAAGAATTTTACTTTTACAGCGATGAAGAATTAAACAAGTGGTTTGATGAAAATGGCAGAAAAGGAACAACCCTTCAAAGATATAAAGGTCTTGGCGAAATGAACCCAGAACAACTTTGGGAAACAACCATGAACCCAGAACACAGAATACTTTTGAAAATCACTATGGATGACGCCATTGAAGCAGACAAAATTTTCAGTCAACTTATGGGTGAAGACCCTGACCTTAGAAAGAAATTCATTGAAGAAAATGCCACTCTTGTTACTGACCTTGATGTTTAATAAAGTTAAAGCCAGATTATTTAACAAATTAATGTAAGGAGAAATTATACATGTTGGATAAACAGTTTTACAATGAAACTTTTGACAAATTTATTTCTGCTTGGGGCGAAGAAAGCGAATACAGAATGTGCATTGAAGAAATGAGCGAACTTACAAAAGAACTTTGTAAGTTTATGAGATATTCAAGAAATGATAAGTCTAAAGAAAACGACCAAAAACTTGAAGAAATTAAGAAAAACATCATTGAAGAAACCGCCGATGTCTTAATTTGTGCAAGTCAAATAAAAAAATTGTTTGGCGAAAAAGAAGTTGAAAATGTTATGGATTTTAAAATTCAACGCGGAAGAAAAATTGTAGACAAATATATTGAAGAACATAAATAATTGCGACAAAAACCAAAAAGGAAAAAGAAATGAATAAAAAAGAAGAAAACAAGAAAAATTTAAAAGAACTTTTGGAAAACGAAAGAGTTCAGCCTATTGAAGTTGTTGGAGAATTAAAAAAATCCTTCATCTCTTATGCCATGGCTGTCAATGTAAGTCGTGCCATTCCAGATGTTAGAGATGGTTTGAAACCAGTTCATAGAAGAATTTTATATTCTATGGGCGAACTTAACAATTTCTTTAACAGCCCACACAAAAAAAGTGCGCGTATTGTTGGTGAAGTTATGGGTAAATATCACCCACATGGCGACAGTTCAATTTATGACGCTTTGGTGCGTTTGGCACAAAATTTTTCAATAAGATATCCCCTTGTCGATGGACATGGAAACTTTGGTTCTGTCGATGGTGACCCTGCCGCTGCCATGCGTTATACAGAAGCAAGACTTTCCAAGATTGCTGGGCTTATGTTGAGCGACATTGAAAAAGAAACAGTTGATTTCTATCCAAACTTTGATGACACCCTTATGCAACCAACTGTGCTTCCAGCAAGATTTCCAAACCTTTTGGTTAATGGTGCTGACGGCATCGCTGTCGGTATGGCAACAAACATTCCGCCACACAACCTTACAGAAGTTATAAATGGTGTTCAGGCACTTATTGACAATCCTGACATTGACATAGATGAACTGATTAAAATCATTCCTGCACCTGATTATCCAACAGGCGGCATAATTATGGGAAGAACTGCTGTTAAACACGCTTACAAAACAGGCCGTGGTGGAATTTTGGTGCGTGGACGCGCTGAAATAGAAGAAACTTCTTCCGGCAGACAAAGAATTGTTATTACCGAACTTCCTTATGGCGTCAACAAGGCTCGTTTTATTACACAAATTGCTGACCTTGTTAAAAACAAAAAAATTGAAGGAATAAGCGATCTTAAAGAAGAAAGTGACAGAGATGGACTTAGAGTTGTAGTTGACATTAAAAAGGATGCAAATGCACAAGTCGTTTTAAATTCTCTTTATAAACACACAATGCTTCAACAAAGCAGTGGAATTATTATGCTTGCTTTGGTTAACCGCGAACCTAAGGTTTTAAACCTTAAAGAAATGCTTTATTATTACCTTGAACACCAAAAAGAAGTTGAAGTAAGAAAAACTAAATTTAACCTTGCAAAAGCCGAAGAACGCGCACATATTGTTCGTGGGCTTGTTACCGCTCTTGCAAGCATTGACGAAGTAATTAAAATCATTAAACAGTCAAAAGATAAGCAAGAAGCATGCGTCAACTTGACCACAAACTTCGAACTTGATGAAATTCAAGCAAATGCTATTTTGGAAATGCGTCTTTCTAAACTTACAAGTTTGGAAGTGGAAAAACTTAAAGAAGAACTTGCCGAACTTGAAGCATTAATTGCCGACCTTAAAGACATATTAGAAAAACCTGCAAGAGTATTAAAAATCATCAGAGATGATTTGGAACAAGTTAAACTTTCTTTTGGCGATGAAAGAAAGACAGAAATCAGCATGGAAATGGGTGGAATTGACATAGAAGACCTTATTCCAGAAGAAAATGTAATCATTTCCATGACACATATGGGATACATCAAGCGTATGTCAACAGAAGAATATCGTGCACAACGCCGTGGTGGTGTTGGCATAACTGCTCATAAAACCAAAGATGAAGATTTTGTTGAGAAGATGTTTGTAACATCGACTCATGACACTTTGTTATTCTTCACAAACCTT
Organism: uncultured Eubacteriales bacterium; assembly: GCA_949841245.1. Classification (GTDB taxonomy): domain Bacteria; phylum Bacillota; class Clostridia; order Christensenellales; family UBA1242; genus Caccovivens. The sequence goes on from CATKYT010000004.1 coordinate 17,158, forward strand.
GGCAAAGTTTACAGTGCAAAAGCATATGAAATTCCAGAAGCACAAAGACAAGCCAAAGGCAGAGCAATCATCAATCTTCTTCAATTAAGCCTTGGAGAAAAAGTAAACACAATTATTGCAATGAAAAGCGAAACAGAAAACAACTTCTTAATTATGGCAACAAAAAATGGTCTTATTAAGAAAACACCATTAAGTGAATATTCAAACATCAGAAAAGTTGGCAAAATTGCCGTTAAACTTGTTGAAGGAGATGAACTTATTGGCGTAGACATTACAAACGGAAAAGACGACATCTTAATTGCTTCACATGACGGAAAATGTATTCGTTTCAATGAAACAGATGTCAGAGTGGTTGGTCGTGACAGTCAAGGTGTTCGAAGCATGAAACTTTCATCAAAAGACTATGTTGTCGACATGGCAATAATAAAAGAAAATTCCACAATTATAACTATTTCAGAAAATGGTTATGGCAAAAAGACAAATGTTGATGAATTCAGAGTTCAACAACGCGGTGGTTCAGGCGTTAAGGCAGGAACATTCAATGATAAAACAGGCAAACTGGTTGCCCTTAAACAAATCGTTGAAGATTGTGACCTTCTTCTTATTGCAGACAGCGGAGTTATCATAAGAACACCAATTGATGACATCAGTCAATTTTCAAGAACAAGCCAAGGTGTAAGAATTATGAAACTTAAAAATGAAGCAAAAATCACCAGTGTGGCAATTACTGAAAAAGAAGAAGATGAAACTGCTGAAAAAGAGCAAGAAGAAGCAACTGAAAATATAGAAACTGCTGAAAAAGAAGATTAAACCTTTTAATCTTCTTTTATTGCATTAAAACACTATGCTTGGGAGATAAGAATGGATAAAATTGTCAAACAGCAAGAAAGGGAATATCTTGCAAGAGTTATCAAGGAAATAGATAACATTAAAATTAAAAACAACAAAAAAATCAGAGATAACAACAAAAACATTGAAGGTTTAAAAAAATATTTCTCCGATAACTATTATGACATAGGTCATACAAACAAAGATGAATATGCCAGCATAAACATTCAAATTGAAAACACGCAAATTCAAAATGACAATCTGCACAGAGAAATAACTCGTCTTGATAAACAGAAAAAAACACCCTATTTTGGAAGATTTGATTTCAAAGCAAATTCAGAAAAAAACAGCAGTCCATATTACATAGGACTTGGTTTCGTCAAAGATAAAGAAAACACCAATTTAGTCTATGATTGGCGTGCTGATGTCTGTTCGCTTTATTATGATGACAAAGTTGGCAAAACATCTTACACCTGCCCTGATGGCGAAATCAAAGGAGAAGTAACTTTAAAACGCCAATATAAAATTGAAAATGCCGAACTTTCTTATTACATTGACAGCTCTATGCTTATTGATGATGACATCTTAATGGAACAACTTTCCAAAAATGCCACCACTAAAATGCACGACATTGTTTCCACAATTCAAAAAGAACAAAATATAATGATTCGTGATAACGATTTTGTAAACACCATCGTTCAAGGCGTTGCCGGTTCTGGAAAAACTTCCATTGCGATGCACAGAGTTTCCTATTTGCTTTTTAAATATCGACATTATCTTAAAAGTGAAGACATCTTAATTTTGTCACCAACCGAACAATTTTCAAACTATATAGATGAAGTTTTGCCAGCAATTGGCGAAGAAAGTGCTTTCACAACCACTTTTGCAGAAATGGCAAAAAGACTTTTAGGAGAAAAGTTTGAAAATCGAGAAGAACTGTTGGAAAAAGTTGTGGCAAATCAAAATCAAAAAGACTTTGAAAACATTGCCATTAAATCCAGTTTTGAATTTTTGGAAGAAATAAAAAATTTCTTAAACAATGACATCTGCAATTTATTTATTCCTAAAACCATGGTCTTTGGTGATATTACAATTGAAAAAAATGAAATTCATGACATTTATTTTAATCGTCTTAAAAACTTACCTGTTCATAAACGAATTGAAATCTTGGCAGAAAACATTGTTGACAGATTCAAGATTCCTGATTTTGAACGAAGTGACCTTGTTAAGCGTGCCAAAAAACTTTTATACAACAAATTTATAACAACCGACTTACTTAAAATCTATAACATGTTTTTGCGTGCTTCCGAACTTGAAGAAGTGGATAAGATTGGAGCCTATGACATTGCCCCAATTTTGCTTATAAAAGAAAACCTGTTTTCGTTGAACAACAACTTTGATGCCAAATATGTCATTGTCGATGAAATGCAAGATTACACACCATGCCATTTCTATCTGTTTGACAAAATTTGGAAATGTTCAAAACTTTATTTAGGTGATATAAACCAAAGCATAGACAAAACTTTGCCACTCTCTTACATCAACAACTTGGCAAAATTGACAAAAAGTAAAATTAAATTTTTGACAAAATCTTACAGAAGCACTTTGCAAATTTCTTTATTCTCTCAAAAGATTTTAGGCAAAAAGATTGCCGACAATGTAAACAGGCAAGGCGAAGAAGTGGAATGTATAACATCTCGTGACTGTGCAAAGACAATTGAAAAGATTGTGGAATTACGCAAGAAAAATCCACACTATAAAAATCAAAGCATTGCCATTATTTGCAAAACAAATGAAGAAATTAAAGCACTTCAAAAAGCAAGTGCAATAATTAAGAAGTTTAAACCGCTTAATTCTTCAACAAAAACACAATTGTTTATTTCCACCCCAGCAAAAGCCAAAGGTGTGGAATTTGACTGCGTTATAATGCCTTTTGCCACAGAAAAGAACTTTCATAACGAACTTGACAGAAATTTACTTTATGTGGCAAGCACTCGAGCATTGCATAAACTTTATTTCATAAGCAATGGAAAACCAAGCAAATTCTTAATGAAAAACACATCTAAATAATTAACTCTTATGAATTTATATGCAAAACTTATGCATAAAAAACGACAATTTTCTTCCGCTTGGTATTTTTAGTTACTATTGCTGAATTTTTAATATTTTGTAATTTATTTTAACTCAAATTTATACACATCATAAAGGTCTATTTTAATAACTTTCTTATCAAAATTTGAAAAATTTATCCACAAAAATGTGGAAATGTGGATAACTTATGCACTTTTTACACATTTTACCCCCATTTTAGCAACTTTGTATAAACATAAACGGATTTGTATATTTATAAATTTGTGGATAAGTGGAAAATCAATGTGTAAAACTTATGTTACATTATATGTGCTTTTTTATTGACAAATTTGCCGAATTTGGTTTAAAATTAATGTATTATATACTTTTGATAACTTATTAACGACTGAAATTTTAAGGAGAACCCAATGAACAAACAAAATCTTATAACTCCAAGAAAATTGCAAGGATTTTGGGAACTTATGCCTAAACAGCAGATGCTTTTTTCCGGCCTTTTAAACAAGATTGAAGAAGTTTTCAAGGCAAACTGTTTCCTGCCATTAGACACCCCAATTTTGGAATATTCTGAGGCACTTTTGGCAAAAAGTGGTGGAGAAACCGACAAACAAGTTTTTCGCTTTACAAAAGGCGAAACGGACATGTGTATGCGTTATGATCTTACTGTTCCACTTGCCAGATTTGTTTCCATGCATAAAAACGAACTTACCTTTCCTTTCAAACGCTTTCAAATTGGAAAAGTCTATCGTGGCGAACGCCCACAAAAAGGTCGTTTCAGAGAATTATATCAATGCGATGCAGACATCATAGGACATGAAACATTGTCAGAAGTTGCAGATGCAGAATGCATCAATCTTTTCGAAAAATGCTTTGATGCACTTGGGCTTGATGTAAAAATCTTGGTTTCAAACAGAAAGATCTTAGCAGGATTCATTGAAGAACTTGGTTTTGAAAATAAGTCAACAGAAATTTTTATTGTTTTAGACAAACTGGCTAAAATTCCTGTTGAAGAAGCCCTTTGCGAACTGAAAGAGATTGGACTTTCAGAAACTGGAAGTCAGCAACTTATTAAACTGACAAAAACCAATGGAACTTTTAAAGAAGTTAAGGATTCAATTTCAAAACTAAGCCAAAATGAAACTTTTGTTTTGGGTTTGGAAGAATTGGAAAAAACTTCAAACTATTTAAAACTTTTTGGAAACAAATCGGTTGTATATGACCTTTCAATCATTCGTGGACACAATTATTACACTGGAACAGTTTTTGAAGGTTTCTTGAAAAACTCAGAATATACTGGTGCAGTTGGTGGTGGTGGACGCTTCGAAAATTTGTGCAGTTATTTCTCTGAAACAAAGATGCCAGGCGTTGGAATGAGTGTTGGTATTACGCGTTTGTTTGATGTTTTGCTTGCAGAAAATTATTTTGATTTGTCAAAAGCAAATGAAATTGATTGTGCAGTTGTCACCTTTGATGAAACTTTTAATGCAGGATTAGAACTTATGTCAAAATTGCGTCAAAATGGCATCAAAGCAGAAAGTTTCTATGAAAACAAAACTTTTAAATCACAAATGAAAGAAGCAAACCGCCGTCAAGTAAAATATGTTTTAATTGTTGGAGAAGATGAAGTTAAATCTGGAAATTACACTTTGAAAAACATGAACTCAGGCGAACAAATTTCCCTTGATTTCAATCAAGTTGTCAAGCAATTAAAAGATGACCGAATGGCATCTTTGATGCCTAACAATTAAATAAAACAAACATAAAAAGGAAAAAATTATGGAAAAGAAAAAAATATTAGTCACAGCCGCACTGCTTTATGTAAATGGGTTGCCACATCTTGGCCATGTTGTTGGATGTTGGCTTCCTGCTGATGTTTTTACCAGATTTAACAAAACTTTTGGAAATGATGTTGTCTATGTAAGTGGAACAGATGATCACGGAACAACAAGTTATATCTCTGCAAAAGAAGCAGGTTTGGAACCATCTGCTTACATCAAACAAATGAACACCAAAATGAAAGAAATTGCAAGTAAACTTTCCATAGGCTTTGACATTTTCAGTGGAACAAACACAAAAACTCATGAAGAAGTAACAATTGATTTCTTCAACGAAATATACAAAAATGGCTATACACAAGAAATGGAAAGCCAAATGCTTTTTTGCGAACACGATAATGTTGCACTTGCCGACAGATTTGTTTATGGTGTGTGTCCTTATTGCGGTTATGATAAGGCTTATGGCGACCAATGCGACAAGTGCGGTAAAACATATGAACTTGACGAATTGAAAGACCCTAAATGCTCTTTTTGCGGTCAAAATGCCGTTAAAAAGACAACTAAACATCTTTATATCTGTTTAGATAAACTTCAACCAAAACTTCAAAAATGGGTGGAAAGCAAAAAAGATATTTGGCGTCCACATGTTTACAGCATGACAAATAAATGGTTTAAGGAAGGACTTAAACCAAGATGTATCACTCGTGACATTCCTTGGGGAATTAAAGTTCCACTTAAAGGTTTCGAAGACAAAGTTTTTTATGTTTGGTTTGATGCCCCAATCGGTTATATTTCAATCACAAAAGAACTTGGTGGTGAAGAATTGGTTAAAGACCGTTGGCAAAATAAAGATTGTGAAATTTACAACTTTATTGGAAAAGACAACATTGATTTTCACGCTGTTTTCTTCCCAAGCATGGAACTTGCTTGCGAAAAATATAACTTGGCACAAAATGTTGTTGGTTTCAATTTCTTAAACTTTGAAGGTCAAAAATTTTCTAAGTCAAAACACATTGGAATTTTCTGCGACAAACTTTTAAACAGTGATGTTGACATCGATGCTTTGCGTGCTTATTTGGTTTCAATTTTCCCAGAAAATAAAGACAGCGATTTCACATACGAAGGATTTAAACTCAACACAAACGCCGAACTTGTAGGTAAATATGGCAATTTCTTTAACCGCACATTAAACATGATCAACAAGAATTTTTCTGGCGAACTTGGAATTGATTTTGACGACATTAAAGACAACCTTGATGACAATGATAAAGAAATGGTTAACGCCATCTCCACTTGTCCAGATGAAATTGCAAAACTGTTTGCACAAACCGAATTCAGAGCAGGCTATAAAGAAATTTTAAGATTTGCTTCCATTGGAAACACATATCTTGAAAAAACTGCACCTTGGACACTTATTAAAAATGGCGATTTAAACAACGCAAAAAAAGTGCTTTATCTTTGCCTTAACATGGCAAAAGCCCTTGCCATTGTTGCCAGCCCTATTATGCCAAACAGAACAGCCGAAATTTGGACAGAACAATTAAACTTTGATGGAAATCCTGCTGATATAAATAGGTGGCAAGATGCTTCAAAAATCAATATTTCAAAAACACATAAAGTAAATCTGCCTAAACCACTTTTTGCCCGTCTTGACGATGAAACAATCGAAAGATATAAAACCGAACTCGCATAACTTAAATAAATTAAAAATTTAAATCAAAAAAAACACATCAAATGATGTGTTTTTTTGTTAAACAATTTTGTTTAAATATTGTTTTCTGTAATAATCATTGGAATAGATTGTTTTTCCACCTGTCGTAACATAACTTTCACCAGTTACAGAATTTAATTTTAAAGGTATGGAAACTGTGTCATTCTTGATTCCAATCTTTGTTGAAACAGTCTCAATAAATCTGTATTCTTTGCCATTTACAACATAGGCATCACTTAAATCAATTTGAACATTCATATTATCAAAGTTTGCATCACCAGTAAGTGATTTACCTTCTAAGCCCATGCTGAAGCCTGTAAATACTTCTTTCTGGTTTACAGTTGTAAATATTGGAGCATAACTCATGATTGTTTGTTCCAAACTTGGATTTGGATTCATGCTTGCAATAAGGTCACCAATTTTGTTGTAAACAGTGTCAGTTAATCCCAACATATAAGCAAAGATTTCCATGATATGACTTCCGATTTCGTCTGCTCTCCAAGATTTAGTAATTTTTTCATCACGCTTCTTCCAAGCAGCCCAACCTGTATACTTGTTTCCATAAGTGTTTTGAACAAGATTTAAAACGCCATCTTTATATTCCAAAGTGGAAACACGCTTATCAAAACCATATGCAGAATAAACTGTATAGGTATTTCCAAATCCGCCAGCATTGTAAGTAACATCAACAAAACTTGGAACAACCATTTCAAGATAAAGTCCAACATCTCCGCTGTCACTTAATTCAACCAACAAGTCATAGTAAACAGTAATTGCGTCTATGCCAATAATACCAATGCTTGTGCTGCCATTGAAAGCAATGTTCTGTGTGTTAAGTGTGCTTACAGCAACATCCATAAACTCAGTTATTGAACTTAAATCTATGTGTGCTTTTGTTGTGTCATAGTCAAATTTTTCATCTGTAAATTGGTCAAACTTAATTTCAAGATTGATTTTGTTGTCACCAACACAAACACCTGAAATTGCCAGTTTGTTAAGTTTTGAAGTTGTGGTGTCTGCAATTTTATTGTTGGAAATAACCAAACTAATTGAAGCATTTTCCCCAAAAGTTTCTTTCAAGTTGATTTTAAGGGTGGTTGTAAAGTTACCAAAAACATCTTCTTCACTTGTTTCCAATTCAACTGCACTTAAAACATTTGTAATGTTTGTAATTGATTGCAACATGTCATCAATGTTTGAATTATCATTGTTTTGATTTACATCAATATTCAAAAGTTTTTGCAAATAAGTGAAATCTGTTTTGCAAGGTTCAAGTCCCCAAGAAATCATTGTTTGTTCGTCCAATTCCATGCCCATAAGCGAAAGAATCATAGAAACCAATGTGCTTAAATTAGAATTTTTAACTTTGCCATTAAATTCTTTATTTCCAACCAAATCTCCGTGAGAATAAGAGAGATAAAGTTCACCTGAATCGTTACTTTCATAGAAAACAGACATTTTATGTTGAACATCAGTGTCATCAATTAAAGACTGAATGTTGATGTCAACATCACCTAAAACTTTGATATAATTATTGTCAAACCAAGACAAAACTTGTTCACCCAATTCTTCATCTTTATCAAAGACAGGAACATCTGTAAGTTGATTTATTTTTAAAGTTAAATCTGAACCTTCATTAATTTTAATAATTTGACTTTCACTTGCCACACTGCCAGAAAGACCCAATTGATAGTTGAAACTTGTAAGATAGTCATAAGCAGAAAGAAGTGGCAATAATTCACTGTAATGATGGAAATCTGAAATATTCAATACAACATCATTTGCTACAAAGCCTGTAAGTTCACCATTTTCAATGACAAAATTGTCAGAAATTTGAGATGCATTTCCAGCAGTCAAGTTGTAAATGTAAACCGCAAAATTTTTGTTTCCAGTAAGGTCATAATCTTCAATTAATTCTCCATTTACTGTAAGCAAATAATCTTTATAACCATTTTCATTAAGTGTTGTGTTTTTATCGTCAATGTTCGCACCAAGAGTTATTGCACTTGGAAGCAATTTGCTTCCATCTTTTTGAACAATCACTTTTGCAACAATGTCATAGAAACTTGCTTGACTTGCGTAATAGAAATTATCTTTAATGTTTATTTGAACACCAAAATTTGTTTCATTTTCTTCTGTAAGTTCAAAAATCCATTGTCCATAAATTTCTGTCAGACTTGGCAAAACCATTTTAAAGGTTTCAGCAGTTTCAACAAATGAAATCGCATCCGAAGAAGTAAATTGGTTGAAAATTTCCATTATTTCAGAAATAGTTTGTTCATTTAAGTCAGCATAAACTTGAAGACCAGTGATGCTGATGTAAACTGTGTTGTCAACCAAGAAGATGTAACTGTCAAGTCCCAAAGAACTTGTATAGAAAGCAACAGCAGGAACATAACCATCAATCAAACCTTTGTGGTCATCATCTTTAATAAGAATTCCAACCAAACTTCCAAAGAATTGGTTTGTGCTGTAACGAACAGCAAGGTCTGTGTTGAAAGAGTAAATTCCATCAGTTATTTTGAAACTGTCTAAAATTCCTTCAACAATGTCAGTTGTGTAAGTTTCATAATCACCAGAATTTATGACATCAATTGTGGATTTTTCAACATAATTAACCACAACTTTTCCGCTTAAAACAGAACAATCAATTTGTGCTTCTGTCAACTTATTTTCTTCATTGCTGAATGTCAATTTTGCCACAACTTTGTTGTTGTAATAGAGTTCCAACGCAACACAAGTGCTGTTTGCAGACAATTTTAAATTCTTGAAAAAGTCTTGAACAGTGTAGTTTTGAAGCACATCAATCACCGGTTGCAAATCTCCAAAGTCAATGTCAACACCAAGTTTGTCTGATGTCAATGAGTTTAAAATTTCAATCAAATCAAAATTTGAATTTCCCTGATTTTGTGGAACAGCAACTTTAAATTTCATGTTGGCATAATTTACAAAAATGTAACTATCTTGAATATTAATTTTCAAATTTTCGCCAAATAAATTTAAAACTGAAATTTCCATTTTTCCATTGAAATATTTAAATGTTCCGTTTAAATCCAAGCCATTAAAATTCACAACAAAGTCAAACTCATAAATTCCATTTTCAATATACATCAAGAAATTTAATACAGGAAGCAAGTTTACAGCATCACAATATCCAGTATCATCAAACACAATTACTTTGCCGTCATAAATGTTTGCACTTAAATTTACATTTTCAGAGTTTACTGAAACTCCATTAAGCACACCTGCATCTTGAGTTAAAACAATTTCAAGTCCAGCATTCCAAAGTATGCTATATTCGTTTTCAGTCATGACTGCTTGGTCTGGAAGATAAGAAAGAATTTTATTTAAATCCAATTTTTCAGAAACATCAGAAATAATGTCATTAAAGTCAAATTCACCATTATCTGAACCATTGTTTTTCAAAAGTTTTTCAATAATGCTTACAATAAATTCTTTTGTTGTCAATGATGTTGCATTTTGAATTGTTTTATCCAACGCGTCTTTAAACTTGTTATAATCTTCAACATTAAACTTAACTTTAATATTTTCAAGTTGAACATAAACAGTTTCATCAGCATAAACAACGCAAGCATTTACCCCTTGGTTGAAATCAAACTTAACTTTAAGTCCATCAGTTCTGTCAACTGTAAGCAAACCACCGTAACTTTCACCATTAATTTCAAAATCTAAATCAGCAGAAACAATTTCTTTATTGTTCAATTCTTTTGCATAAGAGATATAATCCATAATGCCGTCAAGTTCAATTTCATTTTCAGGTTTTTCATATTGAACTTCGAAATCTTCACTGTTCATAGCATTTACATTTGCAATTAAACTGATTCCGCCAAGTGTGCTGTGATGCGCTTTTGCAGATGTTATGTTAAAGTTTTCATCACAATAAACAAGTGCTTCAAGTTTTCCAAATTTAATATTAAATTTATATGTTCCATCATCCAAAATTTCTTCCTTTGTTTCTAAACTTGAAAGAATAGTTGTGGAATCAATCTTTGACAAATCAACACCAATTATGGCTGACACTTTGGATAAAATGGCATCAGTATTGATGTTGACATTGTTAAACACAAAATCTAAAACTGCTGACATGTCCATGTCAGTTGCTTTTGATATGTCAAATTTATAGTTTTTTCCATTCAAAGAAAGGTGCAAACACGAATTCACATAACCAGCAGACACAGCAAAACTTTGACCATTATAAGCCAAAAGCGTTTCAAAGGCAAATTCTTGTTTTTCCATGTCAAAAGCAACCTTGCTGTTTTTGGCAGAGAAATCAATGTTTCCATTTTTCACATTAAGATCAAAATTCACATCAATGTTTTTAAATTTGGAAAAACTTTGCACAAATTCTGCAAAATAATTTTCTTCTTCGGCGCTTGCTCCCAAAACTGGCAAAGTGATTGGTCCTGACTCAATCTTACCAAAAATTTGAATATAGCCAAAGAAAACAAGCAAAGTCATTATAATATAAAGGGAAAATGCTTTAAACATTTTTGGAACAAGGTTTCCAACTTTTTTAATTGGTCTTTCCATTAAATCACCTCCCCATTGCAAACTGCATCATAAGAAGGCAAATTGTCATATTGGAAAGTTTCAACAAAATCATCAGTAACACCCATGTAACCAAGCCCAGAAACATACATCTTATATTTTTCTGTGTATTTAATGGAAACAAAACGGAAATCACTTCCAACTGTGACAGTCATCTTTAAACTGTCCCACTTAGGCAATTTTTCAAAACCACTGGAAAATCTGATTTCATAAGAATAATACAAAGCGGAAAAAGCCAAATAATCTCCGCTTAAATTGATGTCAAAAGAATATGTGTCATCACTGTTTTTGACAACTTTTGAAACAGCAGATGCCGGACACACTTTGGATGAAATAATGTAAGGCAGATAAGATGTAGGTTGAGTGTTAAACGCTTCTACATATTGTTTATTGTTGAAAGTTTGAAAATCTGCTTCATTAAAAGTAAATCTGTAACCATTTTTAGGGTCATCATATGGATTGGTAATGTTTAAGTTTGAATTCAACTTGACTTCATCTAAATTGTCAAGATTAAATCTTACTTGTGAATGAATTGGTGGAGACATAGAATTTGTAGAAGGGCTTAATTTGTTGTAAACAAACTTGCCTTCTGTTTTCAATTTTTCGCCTCTCATATTTTGCTTAATGCCCATAGGAGCATTAACAAGCCCAACCATAACTTTAAAGAAATCATTTTCAGCAAGATAATGTTCGGCAATTTGAAAAAGTTGAACACCCGAAAAAAGTGAAACATCTTTTCCGCCAAGCGCTTCATTAATCAGTTTTTCAATGTCTTCTGGCTTATCTCTTAAATCGCTTTCATTTGCAGAGATGTTTGGATTGGCTTCAAGAGTTCCGACATAGATTTGTCCCACAGAAACACCTGTCACCAAGGCAATGGCGAAAATGACAATAAAACTCATTATTTTCCTATAATTAAGTGCCATGTAATCTCCACAACAACTGTAAAACGACTTTTAAAGACAACCAAATAAGACGATAATCTCCACTTTAATTATCTTTATAAATAATATAACACAGCGGGCGAATTTTGTCAATTAAAAAATAGTTAAATATTTTTAAATATCTATATTCAAGCATTCGCCTTTTTACAACAAAAATCGCCAAATTTAATTACATTTATTTGACAACAAAACAACAGTTTCCATGTTGGCAGTGCAAGGAAACATGTCAAACATCAAAACTCTTTCAATTTTATAATTTTCTTTCAAAATTTTCAAATCCCTGACCAAGGTGGCAAAATTGCAAGAAACATAAATCACCTGTTCAATCTTAGAATTAAGAATGGAATTTAAAACCGATTTTTGACAACCCTCGCGTGCAGGGTCAAGCACAATAATGTCAATTGCATCTCTAAGTAAAACTACATCCAAACATTCTTCCACTTTACCGCAAATATTTTCAAATTTAAAATCATCACTTAAATTTTTCAACTTTTCAGCACTTTCATGAGCGGAAACTTGAAATTCAATCCCATAAACAAACTTGGCCTTTTGTGAAATCAAAAATGTCAAAAAACCCTGCCCTGAATAAGCATTTACAACTCGCTTATTTGCTGTGTTGTCAACAATGCATTCATATAATTTTTCTGCTGTTTCATCATTTATTTGATTAAAACTTGAAACATCAACTTCCAAATCTAAACCTTTAAGGATTTGGTGTAATTTGGCACTTCCAAACACACAAAAAACATCTGTTTTATTGCTTTCTAAAACATCACCATAGGCAAAATAAACAGAATTTTCACCAAACAACTCAATCTTTTTAATGTTATTGAGACTTTTCTTGCCATTTTTTTCAAACAAAAAACAAACCCCAAGCCTTTTATCCACTTGTTTTATGTAAACATTTTTTAATGCCTTAAAGTTATTTAAATCTATAAATCGCTTTACCACAGGCAGAATTTCGTTTATTGCTTCACTTGCAACAGGACATTGTTCAATTTTAAAGAAATCATGCGATTTTTGCCTGAAATAACCAATTTCTCCGTCCTTTACTTCCAACTTAATTTTGTTTCTGTAATTTTTTCTTTTATCACTTAAAACAGTTTCAATTTCTCCATTAAATTCTGCTTTGCCAAGTTCTTTTGCCAAAATTTGCTTCTTAATTTGTATTTCTTGCAAATAATCACAATGTTGAAAATCACATCCGCCACAAACATCAAAATACGGACAAAAAGGTTTTATTCTTATTTCACTTCCTTTCAAAATTTTTTCCAACCTGCCAATAAGAAAATTCGAATTCCTTTTCACAACAGAAATTTCCAGTTGTTCTTTTGGCAAAGTCTTAGGCACAAAAACAATCTGCCCATCAAGCTTTCCCACACCAGCACCTTCATAGGAAATGTCAAAAATTTCAACAATTTTCTTTTCCAAATCATTCTCCTTATGAAATAAGGATACTGAAAACCAATAAAAAAAGCAAGCCTTTCGACTTGCTTTTTAAAGTTTTAATTAATATTAAAGTTCACGTTCGCCACCTGGAACAAATAAATACTTATCACCATTTTCAGCAACTGCAGCTGTTGTAGTATTTTCATTTTCGTCTTCAACTGGTTTAACAGTGCCGTTATTGTCTGTTGTCATATTTTTTTCGGATTCACCTTGTCTGTAACCATTATAGTCAGATTTACCAAGAGCAACTAATACTGCTTTTTGTTCATAGTCAGCATCGTTATTGAACTTTGTTGCAGAAATTTTGCAACTTCCTTGTGTTGTAATAACACCATTTACAGTGTATTCATAAGTGCAAACATTTACATTATATTCAGCATCTGGCTTGCTTACAAAAACATAAACTTCGTTAGCATTTTCCATTTCGCCTTCATGAGCACCTGTAAAGAATTTTGTTCCCAAACATGCTTCAGTTGCATTTTCTGTCAAAAGCAAATCATTTACATCGTCCAATGTAACCTTTCCATCGTTTCCTTTGTCAGCTCCAACAACTTTATAAAGTTTTTGACCATCTTCTGACTTAACAATTACTGTAACTTTTCCGTCTTTAACTTCTGTTACAACGCTTTGTAAGTCTAACTTTTCACCAAACTTATCTTCAAGTTTTTCAGCAATAGTAGCATTATTGATGCTTACATCACCGTTTGTGTTTACGTTAGTATCACTATTTGTATTACCATCGCCTTTGTTGTTGCCTTCACTATTATTTGTAATATGAATACCAAGAGCTACTGCACCTGTAATCAAACCAAAAGCAACAATTGGTGCAAATATTGCTGCCATAATTTTTAATGTTTTTTTAGTAGCAGGAGAAAGTGGTTTTTTAGTTCTTTTCTTAACCCCACCTTGTTGTGGAACAACTAGTGCGTTTTCTTTTTCTTCCTGAGCATGCAAATCTCTAAGGTGTTTATTTACAATGTCAACAACTTGATTTTTAACAGGTGGCATTTCGCCGTCATATTTTACTTCAAAATTTTTGTTTTCTTTGTAAGCATTTTCAATTTCAACTCGCCATTCTTCAACATCTTTCCCACCAAATACATGTTTCATTTCAAGAGCAAGAGTTCTTACAATTACATCATGTTTTTCTTTGTTTGAAGCATATCTCAAAGCATCTTGAATTGTCCATGAAATCAACTTTTTATTGAGATCCAAAACATAATTTTGAGTTCCTTCTTCCGTAGCTTCATATCTTTTTCCACTATCTATTGCTTTGCGAATTTCTGCTTCCCAGTCTGCCTTTTTGAAGTCTAAATTCCATTTTCCAGTTAATGTTTCAGCAAGAGCAGAGATTTCATAATCTCTGTTTTCTTCATAATGAATATCAGAAATAAATCTATTCAAATCGTTGACAAGGACTTTTTGTTCTTCACTTATATTTTCAGTAGAAACGGCAGTTTCTTTTCCAGTTTTTCCATAAACTCTTGTAATTTCAGCCAACCAAGTTTTTACAGTTTTTTTGCCACCCAACTTAGCCAAATTTTCAGCATATACTTCAAAAACAGTCTTCAAATTATCTTGTGCTTCAACTCCACGAACAGCATTTTTAATTTGCAAATCAATTAAATCTCTGTTTGCATTTAAAAAGGCTTGTTTTTGTGTAGCACTGTAAGGAACTTGTGAATCAATTACGAATAATTGACCATTTTCTACAAGATTAAGAATTTCTTCTTCCCAACCTTTTTGGTCACGACCAGTATCCAATTTTAAATTAACAAATCTTCCTGCAAGTTTAGAAACCAAGTCTTCCACTTCTTCTTCATAATGGAAGTTTTCAAAATGACTGTTAACCAAATCAACAACATTTTGTTGTTCTTCAGTCAATTCAACTGGTTGTTTGTTTTCATCTATAAAATTGTATTGCAAACCATTATTATAATTTTTTCTAACATTTTCAACAGTTAACAAATTTTCAACTTCAGGAAAAACTCTTTGCAATTCATATGAAAACAATTTAAACGCAGCGTTGCGTCTTTCATCAAGTGGAATTTTTCTGAAATCATCTGAATATTCTGCTTCATCTAAAAGGTACTTAAGATAATTTCCATATTTTAAAGTAAAATCAACATCATTTGATGAATTTACAGGTTTTGGTTCTGTTTTAACTTCTGGTTGTGCAGGTTGTTGTTCAACAACTGGTGCTTCTGCTGGTTCATTTACCACAGCAGGTTCTGTTTCAACCACTTGTTCTTCAACGACTGGTTGTGTTGGTTGTTCAACTGGTTGACCTTCTTGTGCAACAACACCTTGTTTGATTTCATTTTCGTTCATTTTTTCATCCCCCTTTTTGTTTGCCGCTTGATTTATTTTTCTCTTAGTTTTAAATTCTTTAATTTTTGCTATAATCTGATCGTTATATACATGATCTTCACGGTCTAATGAATCTTTATCTCCTATTTCAACTTGACTTAAACTTGGATTATCCAATTTAAATTTGCTGAACTTAACAGCATTTACTTCTCCCGTAGCTGAATTATCACTGAAAGTTCTATAATAAACATTAAGAGTTGATTCGTCAATTAAGAAAATGTATTCTGTTCCACCACTTGAACGACCAATAAAAGTTTTATCTTTATTTTCTTCAAGTTGACATAACTCATTAAATCTCTTTTTACTTGGTTTTGCCATAATTCACCTCCCTGAATTACTTTTCTTGACTATATTATAATACAATTTCGCAATTCTGTCAATACCCTTTTTCAAAAAATAGTGCTTGTTTTACAAATAATTACGAATTTTGTCAATATATTTAATCTTTATTGTTTATATGCCAAATGCTTGATAAATAATTACAATTACATATCAACAATTTTTTCATCTAAATATGTCGCCATATAGTCAGCAACATGAAAGAGAAAAGCAATTGGATAATTAATGAAAACATTTTTCAATAATAAAGGATTGTTTTTGACGCGATCATCAAAACTGCCCATATGCCAATTGATTGCCATGGCTTCTTCGCGAGAAAGTCGCATGAAACCAGAAATCATATAAACCGACTTTTCGCCATGACCATAAGGCAAGGAATCAGCAATTTTATAATATGGTTTTTGCACCCATTGTCCATCAACCTTAACATTTCGCATTTCCACGGTGTAATAATTTGTTTTGCAAACATCATGCAAAAGAGCAATTATTGCCACACTTTCAAGCGAAACCACCTTTTGCCAATCTTGACCATATTCACTTTCCAAAATTTTGACAAAGCGTTTAAAAACATTGATACTATGTAAACATAATCCACCTTCAAAGTTGGAATGCGACCTTGTGGATGCAGGTGTCGTGAAAAAGTCAGACTTTTCCAAAAAGTTTAAAAGTTCTTCTGCCCCATCTCTTTCTATGCTGTCATAAAATATATCTAAATATTCCTGTTTAATTTGATCTAAATCCATGATAAACTCCTTGTTTTATTTTAACAATATAAAATACCAAAAATCAAATAATATAAAGCATTTTCCACTTGCATTTGACCATTTTTAATGAAAAAATCCACATCGTCCAACATTTCATAAATGTTTTTAAGTTGCAACTTAGAAAAGTTTTTGGCAAGTGTTTTTGCTTTGACAATTGCAAATTCTTTAACCCCTAAAACTTCCGCCAATTCTTTATCAGGCAAATCCGAGATTGCCACAAAAAATAATCTGCGAAAATGATTCAAAACCAAAGTAAATGTTTTGGTGTCTTTATCCATAAGGTTTAAAAGTGAAACTGCTTTTTGGCTGTCACGCTTGGAAAGAGCATCTGTAAGTTCAAACACAGTAAACTCAGTTTCTTTACAAACCATGCTTTCCACAATTTTTTCAGTTATTTCAAAATCGTCACAAGCACAAAGTTTGTCCACTTCATTTTTAATTAAAGAATAATAACTACAACAAGATTCAATCAATTTTTCACAGGCTTCTTTTGTTATGGTTTTTCCTTGTTTTTTAAGTGCAGAAGCAACAAGTTCTTGCAGACTTTTTTCATCCAGACGCTTGGCCGAAACGACATCACAAATGACGAAATCAAATTTGTTGTAAAAATCAAAGATGACAAGACAAGTGCTTTCCACCGGCTTTTTCATATATTCTTTCAATTTTTTCTTAAAATTTTCATTCGGTTTTGTCAAATTTTTAAGCAAGATGATTTTTTTATCACTTGCTATTGGCAAAGTTTCACATGCATCTATGATGGCATCCCCGTCAAAACTGTCATCATCAAAGGAAAGAAAATTAAATTCTTCCAGTTGCAAATCACATGCCCCTTTAATCAGTTCCAATGCTTTGTCATAAAGCAAAACATCTTCTCCCTGCACCAAATAAATAGGTTGAATTTTTTTCTGTAATCTTGACTTTAAAGTTTTCAATCTAAACACCTCCACTGATAATTTTTCCCGTCTATTGTATATGTAAAATTTCCAAATTGACTGAATGAATAATCTATGCCTTCCCCTTTATAATAACTTAAAATATTGCTTTTGTCTGAAAAATAAGAAGTGTAACCAATTTTTTTATCCAGAATTACAAAATCATAGTTTTCATTTTGCAGACTCTCCAATTCTTGTTTTGTGTGATTTTTGTTTTTCAAAATAAAAACTTTGGTGTCATCAAAACAGATTTCCAGACCCACCAATTTCTTTTCTTCTCCAAAGAAGATGTATTCATATGAAAAACCAGCAACTGTTCCAGCAGTGCTTAAAACTTCTTCATCATAGCCTTCAAGTTTGTCACATCGAATCACCCTTCCATTGCAAACTTTGCGAACAGCATCTATTTTAATTGTTGCCTTTTGCAAAACAAAAGTTGCATCAACATTTTTAATATTATGTGATTTTAAAACTCTTTGAGTAAAATCAGCATAACTGACATCCACCAACACACTGTTACCCTGCGAATTGGTCAACAGCACAACTTCATCTGTGTAATTATAATTTAAACTCAACGCAGATTGCGGAGCAGTTGGAATGTAAAGACACCCAAAAATTACCAGACAAATGCAAGTCAAGGCCGAACAACAAATTGTTCTGACTTTTCTGTTCACAATGAAAAACTTACTTAACAAAAACACCAAAAGACATATCAATGCCACAAGTGTGAAATTAACTGGTTTAAGTTCTAAGATTAAATTTGTTTTGGCAAAAAAATCGGCGATGCCAGTGGACAACGAAAATCCCCATCCGCACATTGAAAGAAGGAAACCCATGAAAGGTAAAACAAGACAGATAAGTGTGCTGACAAACAAGAATGGATAAACCACAGAGAAAAGTGGAATCACCAACAAATTAGCAAATGGAGTTAAGAAATTTAATGTTGAATAAAACTGCGAAATGAATGGCAAAATTCCAATCTGGGCAGAGATTGAAATGGCCAAAGAATTTGCCACGACATTTGGCAATGCTTTGTTAAAAATTTTTGAAAGCCAAGGATAGATAAAGAAAATTGCCATAACACAGAAGAAACTCATCAGAAATCCATTGTCAAGAGCTGACAAAGGAGAAATCAACAAAATAATTATGCCAGAAAGACCAAGTGAGTTTAAACTGTCGTAACATTTCCCCGAAAGTTTTGTGCAAAGAAGCACCAGTCCCATAATTCCTGCTCGCAAAACTGATGGTGCAAATCCACAAAGATAAGCATAAACACCTAAGATTAAGGCACAAGCAAGAAAATTCCAAATCCCCCTAACCTTCAACTTTTTTAAAACGAACCCTATCAGTGCGATTAAAAATCCGACATGTAAACCACTGACAGTTAACAAATGTATTAAGCCAGTCAATTTGTAGGTGTCATAAATTTCATCGGACACTTCACTTTTGTCGCCAAACAAAACTGCAAAAGCTATGGAACCATTTTCACTGCCCATATTTTTATAAAGTAAATCCTTAACTTTCAGCCTGAACTTTTCATCAAACTTGATGCTTGTTCCATCAACTTCAATTTCTTTGCAAGAAACTTGACTTGTGTAAGGTGTTCCGTCGCGATAGAACCATAGATTAAAATCATTAAAAGTAAAAAGTTTACTGTTTTCAACTTCTGCTTTAAAAGTGATGATGTCACCAATATTGATTTTTTCATCTTGTGAAAGATTAATTTTTAAACGAATGTTGCCAGACTTTTCTCCATCAATTTCTACATCTTTTAAAATGACAGTCACTTGATTGCCATATTGATTGTAAGAAACATCATCTGAAATGCGACCAGAAACTTGAACTTGACTTGAAAATTCCTGAACTTGAAAATTGGAAATTCCAAAAAAATACCATCCTATACCAAAACCAAAGAAAGCCAGAATGACTAAAAGAAAAATAAATTGTTTTTGAAAGATGCAAAGTCCAGCAAATAACGCAAGAAGTGATGCCACCAAAATTATGTATTCAATTTTACCTGAAAAAACAAACCTTGTCGTTGAGATTGCCAACAACAAAGCCAAAAAGCCAAAAAACAATGGTCTTGCATGAAAAAACTTCTTATTTTTAGAATTCATTATCGTTTCAAGAAAATAATAACACAAAAACACAAGATTTTGCAAGCAACATCAAAAAACTTGCAAAATAAAATGTGTTATGCTACAATTTCATTGAAAAAATGATGTTAAAATAAAACATTTCAATTTGAATTGGTTTAATTGAAACAAAATTTTGCATAAAAAATAATGCGAATATGGCGGAATTGGCAGACGCGCTGGATTTAGGTTCCAGTCCGAAAGGGTGCAGGTTCAACTCCTGTTATTCGCACCAACTAATATAAAACGATATTATACATATAAATTTATAAATACAAAACCTTATTAACTTAAAAAACCTTATATAAATTAAGGTTTTTTATCATAAAAATTAAATAAGGTTGATTGTTTTTTAAATTTTGTTGTGTTATAATTCATCTATGAATTTTGTTATTTCTCAAATTTCTGGCGGTATTGCACTTTTATTGGTTTGCATAAGTTATTTTCTTAAAAACAAATCCACTTTTTTGATTATTCAAATTATTTCAAATTTGTTTTATGGTGCTTCTTTTATTTTTATGGGATCTTTGGTTGCTGGCTTAATTACTTTAGTTTCAATCTTTCGATGTTTTTACATCTATTTTTGTGAAAAATTTAATTTTAAATACACAGCATACTATCTTCCAATATTCTTCTGCTTTTACATTACATTAGGCATTTTGTTTTGGAAATCATGGTTTGACATCATTCCAATTTGCACAAGCATTATGTTTACATTTGGATTTTACATAAAAAATCTTCAATTGATGAGATTCATTCTGATTTTTCCAAATGCGTTGATTATGATTTATTGCATCCTTTGCAAGACATACACAAATGCGATACTGGATTTTATAGAACTCAGTGTCATCATTGTTTCAATTATATATTTTATAATCTTAAACCGACCAAAACAAGATAAAGCATATAAAATCATTAAAAATATATTGTTAAGTTGAAACATAACAGCATTTAGTTTCTCAGACATATATAAAAAAGTCGTTGCTGAAATAAAAAAAGACTGCATTTTCAGTCTTCTTTGTTGTTTAGTTTTTTCTTAGTTTTTTCTTGATTTTTATTTGTTTTTGATTCCGATTTATTTTCAATTTTAACCACTTCTTCTTTCTTAGATTTTTTACTTTCTTTTTTCTTATGGTTGAAAATTTTAGTCAAGGATTCCAAAGAATTTTCTTCTTTTTCAGGTCTTTCTTTTTCCACACGTTTTGGCAAAGATTTACCTGCAACAGGCATCACAACCTTATCTTTACGCTCACGAATTTCAAGTTGATTATAAGGCACTGAAATGTTTTTGCGTTTAAATTCATTATAAACATTTTCTGTTACATAATAATAAACATCCCAATAATCTTCATTGTCACACCAACAATTTGCAGCAAAATCTATACTGCTTGCGTTTAAAACTTTAAGTCTGCAAAATGGAGCAGGTTCAAGATATACTTTTCCATTGCTTACCATTACATCTGTAATTATTTTCTTAACTGTTTCAACATCACTTTCATAAGCCGCAGAAAACATGAAATCAACTCTGCGTTTTGGAAATGCCCCAAGGTTTGTAACGCTGTTGTTTAACAAATCACTGTTTGGCATTGTGATTTTTTTATTGTCATTTGTAATCAAGGTTGTAAACATGAAATTTATGTCTGAAATTTTTCCTTCCACACCGCTTGTAATTATGTAATCACCTTTTTTAAACATACGGCTGGAAATAATGATTATTCCATTTGCCACATTGGAGATGGCGTTTTGTAAAGCCATACCAACAGCCAATATAACAGCACTAAATGCAGTTAAAATTCCAGTCACTTCGACCCCAAGTTGTGACAACAGCAACAGAACAAGCAAAAGCCATAAAATAAATTTCAAAATAGTGCAAATAAATTGTTGAGCAATTTTTTCCATTCTTGTATGCTTCAAAACTTTTCTTATAACAGCCAACAAAATTTTAATGACAATTATTCCAATAACAAGAATGGCAAAAAACCAAACTATATTCCAAACATTTGTTTTGAAATAAGTGCAAATATTATCCCAAATTTTCGCCCAATCCATAAGTTTTCTCCTTTGTTTTCAAAAAAATTATACAATTCCAATTTTTATATGTCAAACAAAATAATAAAAAAAAGACTGAATTCTCAGTCTTTTTTTTCACTTGGAAAAAACTTTCTGTCTGCTTTAAATTTTTCACAATCCAAAATGTTGTTTGAAGAAAGAAAATCATAAATTTGATTAAAATTATGTTGGTTGAAATGTAAAGTTTGCATTCTCCCACTGCCGCACATTTTTGCCGGCTGAATGTCATGTGAATAACTGTCACCAATAACCAACATTTCTTCAGATTTATTATTTTCTTGTTTCATAATTTTTTCAAACAAATCTCCTTTTGATTTGTTTTTAATTAAATCCATACAAACAACATCTTTAAAAACACTTACATCAATTTGATATTTATTAAAATAAAAATTCAAATATTTCTTTTGCGACATAGAAACAACATATAAACTATAATGTTTTGCCAACTCTCTGAAAAACGAATTTGGCAAAAGTTCAATCTTGTCTTTAATTATATGTTGAAAAACTGACTGCGAAAAATTATCTGACAATTTCTTACCATCAAGACCTTCAAGAAAACATATATCAACCAAGTCTTTAATATCTTTTTTGTTTACTTCATATTTTTTTATTAACATTTCATATTTTTGTGCACCATCTTCAAAAGTTTCCATGAACAAAGATTTATCCCAAATTTTCCCAGTATTTCCAACATTTCCAATATACATTGTTTGGTCAAAATCAAAAATTATAGTCTTTAACATAATTTCCCTCACACATATTATAATAACAAATTTTATAATATTTTCAAAATAAAAAAGCAATCAATTTGATTGCTTTTATATTATGCTTGATGAAACAATTTATTTAAACTGTTTTTAATTTCTTGTAATGTTGTTTCAGAAACTTCATCACCAAGATTCAAAGAATCAATGGCATCAGAAACTGTCTTTTCTGCATCTGGTCCAAGACTTCCAACAATGTCATATCCGGCATCACCAAGAATATCCATTGCCACATTAACCGCACCAACAAACTCGTCAGCACCAACTTCATTTATAATTGCAGAGAATTCTGTTGCAAGTTCAGCCACACTTTCAGGAGTAAGTGTTCCTGACAAAATTTCATTTATGGTGTCTTTACGCTTGTTATAAGCATCAGCAACATCTTTTGCATTTTGAAAATCAGCAAAGAGTTCTGTGTAATTTACTTTGTAATATTTCAAATCAGTTGTTTCGCCATCTGCTCTGTTTGTAATAAGATCATTAAACTTTTGATATTCAGTAAACACAGGATTTCCTTCAACATCTTGATATGTGCCATTTAATGCTTTATACATGTTTGTAAACATTGCATTAAACACACCATCACTTGTTAATGTGCTTTCATTGAAATTGTTTTGAACAACATTTTCTTTCATTACATCAAGAACAGCTCCAACATCTGCTATATTTTCAGACAAATCAGCATTGATTGCAACTCTTGCAATTCTTATAAAATAATCTGCTTGTAATCCAATTTTTTCAACAAAAGCCATCTTTTCTTCTGGTGTACTTGTTGTTGAAATAGTTCTCAAAAATTGGTCAGCCAAAACTTCTTTATCACTCATGTCACTAATTAAACTAATAAGTTCGTCATCAACAGTTTGCATGATTGTCACAATGCCTTTTTCCAAAGTCTTAACTTGTGTCATTTTACGAATTACATTTGCTGCATAATCACTGTTAACAAAAACCTTTGGATCCATTTCTTTTCCGTTAACAAGATCTTGCAACATGTTTGTTGTTGATGTTTCACTTTCTTTAATCAAAGAAATTTCTTTAAATACTTCACAGATTTTTGGAAGGTCAGATTTAAAATTGTTGTAATCTTTAAAACTTTCAATTTCAACATATTCATCCATTCCTTGCAATGCTTCAACCAATTCTTCATTAATCAAACCATAAAAATCTTCAATAATAGTTAACCCAACAAATTTTTCAACTTGTGGAACAATTTTTGAAAGTGTGTCGTAAGTCAAAACATCTACAAATTCTTTTGCATTTGCAATTTCATCCAAAGCACCATTTTCATTAAGTGCTTGACTTATTTCACCTAAAACTTTGACATTATCTTCCAAATATTTAATGAAAGTTGTTCCTGCTTCAATTCTGTTGTTTACATTATCAACAACATTTTCAATTCTTACTTTAACTTCTTCGTCTAAGTCAGCGTCTTCCAAAATTTTATCAAAGTTTCCAATCATCTCGCTAACAGCGGGAGAAATAACATGTGTTAAAAATTTACCATTCAACAATTGGTTAGACATATCGGTTAATTTGTTGTAATCTTCTGTGGTCAAATCCCCATCTTTGCTTACAATGACAACAGTTTTGTTGTAAATGTTTACAATCAAAGAAACTTCATCTCTCCACATAATTTTTTCGCCATCTAAAACAACATATGACAAACCATTGTAAATAACATGATCAAAACCACCAAGATGACAAACTGAACCCATCACACTTGTGTTGTAACCATCCAACAAATCCAAAGCAAATTCTGGCATTGCCTTTCTTATAAATGCACCAGTTGTTGGTGGAACACTTTCACTGCCAATTTCAGCTGAACTGTCATAAGATGCTGTTACATAAGCAATTTCGCCAAAAGTGTTTGTCAAAGATGTCAAAGGCATAAACAAGAACACAGCAAAAACAAGAGCTTCAATTGTTCCAATTAAAGAACCCCAAAGTCTGTGACGCTTAATGCCATTTTTCTTTTCATATTTTTTCGTTTTAAACCAAATTCTGGCAACAATCATAAAGATTATCCACATAAAGAATTGCACAACCAAAAGCACAACCATGAAAATAATTGGACTAACAAATGCGGTTGGAAGTTGTGTAAAAAATTCTGCCATAGTTGGAGAATATTTTGAAACATCCATCATTGAATTTGTAATAAATTGACCAATAGAAATTACATCATCTTCATATGGCACAATTGTAAGCCCAACAACAAAGTCAACAATTGGTCTTGTGATGAAAAATGCTGTTAAAATAGCCAAACCCACAAAAGCAAGATGAAGTGAAGAACGCTTCAATCCCCTTCTAAGTCCTGTTAAAAATCCGATTAAAAGAATCACGAAGAAAACTATGTTTATAATTAAAACGATTGTTCCTGCTTCCATATCAAACTCCTTTCTTCTATTTTAATACATTTCCAGCCAAATTACAAGTGCTAAACACAAAAAAAATCGCAAAAGATGCAATTAAATCACAAAATATCAGGTTTTTTATATAATATATAATAGGAATTTTATATGACTGAACAGTTACGAATGAAATTTAAAACTTTTTTACTGGCCAATTACAACCATCAAAAAGAAAATTTTTATGATTATGCACATTTTGTGACAGAAAAATTAAAACAATTTTTCGACATAAATTTATCCTTAAAAGATGATGAAAATCTTATGAATCATGCACTTTTCAACTTTGCTGGTGGCGAGCGAACTTACATAAACAAAGATTTCTATCATTTTGGAAAAATGGACATATTGGCAGAAAGAGCCAAAATTGGCGACCTTCTTTTTTTTCAATCAAATGATACAGAAAACATAACCAACATTGGATTCTATCTTGGCAATCTTAAAATGCTTTCATTCAACGAAAAAAATAACCATCTTTGTGTAACCGATTTATATAAATGTCCAGAACTTTCCCAGAACTTTGTCGGCATAAAAAACATAGAAAACTTTTCGCAAATAAATAATAATAAAGAAATATCAAAATAAAAAACACTAAAATTTTAGTGTTTTATAATTTATATTCTTTTTTCAAAACAGGCAAAATTCTTTCATATTCTTCCCAGTGCGGAAATAAGTTTACATCCTTTTGTTCAATCATTTTCATAAAATCAGACAATTCAACAAATTTAAAACTCTCAACTTCTTCCTTTTGAAGTGTTATGTCTTTTTCATAAACATCTTTATTAACAATATAAATGTCTACAAATTCAGCACTTATGTCTTTTCCTGTTCGCAAAATTTCTTTGTTTGTAAAAACATATTTTGCATTTTCCGGATTGATAAAAACTCCCAATTCTTCTTCCAATTCTCTATAAAGAGTTGTCAAAGAATTTTCTCCAGCAGAAATATGTCCGCCCATAGAAATATCCCAAACATTAGGATATATATCCTTATCTTTGCTTCTAAGTTGCAACAAGATTTGTTTCCTATCATTTATAAGATAAGCATGCACCGATTTATGCCAAGTCTTTTGTTTGTGAACTTGATTTCTTGCAATAATTTCTCCTGTTGGTTTTCCTTGTTCATCCAAAACATCTAAATATTCCATAACACCCCTACACCCCTAATCTTTAAACTTTCCTAAGTTGTATGCATTTTGATTGTGTTTTTTAAGATAAAATTCCACATAACCTATATCAACAAACTTAAAATCTTTCAATTTTACAACCTTTTCAAATTGTTGTAGAATTTCTTTTCTAATCTTATCCTTTTCTATTACATAATCATCAAAAAAATCTTTTTCAATTTCAATAAATTTACCAATATCTTTTGTGTCGTCAAGACTGATTTCAATGTCATCAATTTTATAAGTCTTGCGTTTTTTATCAACTACAGCCAACTTTACCAAATTATTGACTTTTAAAAATTCTTCAAAATTTTTGTAATTGTGATTGTAATTCAAACCAAGAGATTTAAATATTTGTTTTACATTTTTATTTTCAGCGTAATTTTTTACTAAAAAAGATGTTTCTTTGCAATAAGAGTGCGAGTCATCACCAATATTTAACTTAAAATCAATCTTGTCTTCATTTCTTACACGCAAAAAATTCCCACCAATAAGTAAATCATATTTTTCTGTATCATAATATACATCAAAGACACGCTTTTCTTTTACAAAAAACTTCTCATTAATTTCTGGAAACTCATTCACCTGCAATTTCAACTCAAATTCAATCATCAATCTTTCCTTTTTATTATTTTACACCAATTTAACCTGAAAAGCAATTAATTAAAACAAAAAAACGACTGCATTAGTCGTTTAAGTTTTTTTGTTAAATGGCAGGGGTGGCAGGGTTTGTCACAGGTTGTCGCACAACCGCCGACCCATTGTCACTTACCCGCCCTTGGGTCGAGCCTACGCATAAGTAGGTTCAGCAAAACACAGTTTTGCAAAAAGTCTTTGACTTTTTAATCCTGCCGTTATAACTTTTTGTAAACAAAAAAAACGACTGCATTAGTCGTTTAGGTTTTTTTGTTAAATGGCAGGGGTGGCAGGATTTGAACCTACGCATGCAAGAATCAAAATCTTGTGCCTTACCGCTTGGCGACACCCCTATAAATTTGGTGGCTCGCCCGGGATTCGAACCCGGGACCCCTTGATTAAAAGTCAAGTGCTCTACCGACTGAGCTAGCGAACCGTGTCACAAACATCACTCTTGCTCACTTTCATTTAAAATGAAAATTCTGCTTTTAATGTTTACATCTTATTAAAAAATGTAAACCATGTCCATCTTCGCAAGACCAACAACCATATTCCCCGCATAAGCCAAAATAATCGTAAATTATATTTGGCTGGGGTGGTAGGATTCGAACCTACGCAATGTTGGAGTCAGAGTCCAATGCCTTACCGCTTGGCGACACCCCATCGAGTCCGCCAAGAGTAAGCGGAAATTTATATGGGGTGGTCTAAGAGAATCGAACTCTTGACCTCCAGAGCCACAATCTGGCGTTCTACCAACTGAACTAAGACCACCACATGTCATGACCTAAATTATTCTTGGTCATTCCTTTTTCCCAAAAATGTTACACATTATTGGGAGCCCTGTCTTTTCGCACCAGCAATCTTCCAGGAGTAATTGCAAATGCGTAAAATCGCAGATTGCTGGTGCTCCCAGAAGGATTCGAACCTTCGACCTTTGCCTTAGAAGGGCACTGCTCTATCCAGCTGAGCTATGGAAGCAGAATGGAGCAGGTGAAGGGAATCGGACCCTCGCAACCAGCTTGGAAGGCTAGTGTTCTACCACTGAACTACACCTGCAAATGCTTTAATAGATTATCACAACGAAAATAAAAAGTCAAGAAAAAACAAAAACTTTTTATAAATTTGTCAAACAATTTTAAACAAAACAACAAATTCACCACTCTTGAACATATTATTATTGCATTAAATAAAAAAACATATTTGCAAAATAAGCAAATATGTTATAAATTTTGTTATTTTAAACTTCCAAATCGGCATTTTCCAGTGTTTTTCTTGGCAATTTTCCTTCCAAAACCCTGATTTGATTTAAAAGATTTCTAAATTCTTCTCTTTTATCATCAATATCTGAAACAACAAGTCCCGCTTGCACCTGAGCAAAATCTTTTGTCAGTTCGGCAAGTCTTTTTTTCATTTTTTCTAAATTATAAATATTTTCAAACTCAAAACAATCCGAATCTTCTCTTTCAATTTCTTCAAAATAAGTTTTGTTAAATTCATCTTTAATTTGTGCTGTTACTTTCATAAAAATCTCCTTAATTAAATTTGTTGAAACCCCCACGGCGTCTAAACACACGAATATAACATTGATTCGGCACAAACACCAAAGAAGTTGCATTGGTGATTTCCAAACTTCTAATGTTTTCTATGCTGTATTTTTCGTCAACAAGTGTTCCTTTATAATGGTAAAACATCTGACGCCAAATACTATTACTTGCCATATCAACTGAATAAGATAATGTTTTTGTCCCTTTTGAAAGAATACTTGGAATAATTTCCATGACAAAACGAACACCATCTTCCCCGTCATTGCTGTCAAAACCATAACAAAAAACAGTGTCATTATATTTTGACTTAGCATATCCCCCAGCTGTGACACTTTTTTCAATATTGCTTTCTGGTTCACAGTTTTCATTCATGTTTATTCTGCACCAATGATTATGAAACTTTAATCTGGTGTTTGCCGAATCCAAAAGATAAACTTGAAAATTGACATTGTTCCAAGTGTTTCCATTAATGTTATGTGAATTTACGTAAGCGTCAATTTTATAGTCATAATTTTCAAAATCAAATAAATTTTTGTTGATGTAAGTTCTGACTTTTTGCGTCACCATTGGTTCGGAAATTATCTGTTCCCATTCCATTCCATTTTTTAAAAGAGTGATTTCACTTCTAAGTTTATTAAACTCGAAATCTCTGTCTATTGTTTCGTTGCTTATATTTTTTAAAATCTCTTTTTCTCGATTAATCATTTTATCCCCCTGAAAATAAAAACCAAAAAGTCTTTTTAACTTTTGGTTTTCGGTTTAACTTTACAAAATAATTTTAAAACCTAATTCTTCATTTTGCAACAAAGCGTGCCAAATATTTAAAGAAAAGATTTGCAAAAACATAATTTAAGTGATAAAATAATAAAGCCAAAAAATAAACTAATTTTGTTAAATCAACAATTTCAGTCAAAAATTGGGACAAGTTACACAAAATTAAAACATGGAAACGTATCGAAGTGGTCGCACCGAGCCGCACTCGAAATGCGGTTGTCAGGGAAACTTGGCACGTGGGTTCGAATCCCACCGTTTCCGCCATTTCAAAAATTTTAAGTTAATAAAAGGTGGGATTAAATGCAAAGCATTCCACAAACTTTGTTTGTGCGAACCCACGCTCCATGGGCTCAACCCTTGGTCGAAGAAGAAACTATGGGTTGTCGGCTCCGCCTGAAACGAATTCCACCGTTTCCGCCATTTTAAAAATTTTGTTCTTTTGCTTAATAAAAAGCAACTCTTAAATTTAAAGAAGTTTAAACAAAAAAGGCCTGTTGAATTAACAGTTTTTTATTATATCAAGTCAATCTTATCACATACCTAAATTTCTTGACATAAGAAGTTTAAAAATGGTATAATGGCAAAGTCGCGTCTAAAAATTTGATGTGACAAATAAAAAATATTGGAGGAATATGACAGATTACAGACCAGATTTAATGTTTATTGGCAATGGTTTCCATGCCCAAAGAACAGAAGATAAAACCGCTTGGAACATTTTGATGCCAAGCAGTAAAGAACGTCTGTTGAAAGTGAAAGAATTGCATGAGTTTCATGAGAAAAAACTTTCAATACAAAACTTTGACGAAAGTTGGTCTTTTGCATATGTTAACCCAAATAATGATTATCATGTCCTTGTTTCAGACAAAAAATATAAATATGCAGACAATTATTGTTTCGGTTTTGCTCGTGTCGATTGCATAGACGAAAGTGGCTGGACCTATGTAAACAAACAAGAAGAAACTATGAAACATCGTTTTGAAATAGCCTTTAATTTTTCAAATTATTGGGCTGTTGTTAAACTTAAAAACACCAACTCCAACAATGGTTGGGCACTTGTTAATTGCAATGGGAAAATAATGGAAACTCAAAGCATTGAAACATTGCAATATGCAACTGACCCACTTAAACTTGCTTTGATAAAAGACCCTAAAAATTTCTTTTTACTTCCAGATTTATTTTTCTTAAATGGAACAAATTTAGATAAATATTTAAAAATTGCTGATGAATCGGTTGACTCATTTTACAAAGAAAATAATGTTATTTACAATAAGAAAAACAGCAAAATTATTAAACAAGCGTTTCGTGCGAAGATTGAAAGTGTAAGAAATCCAAATCAAGAAAATCAAGTTTGGGAAGAATTTAAAACTCAGTTTCCATCAAACTATGAAAACAAAACATTAAATCAATAAAACAAAGACCTTCTTTTTAGGAAGGTCTTTTATTTTTTAAAAGGTTATGCAATTCTTGAAATTACTAAATAACCATTTATTCCATCATCATCCAAGAAAGTTACAGCATTTGAACTTATGATTTGAATATTTAATGTGCTGTTTGCAGCAGCAGTTTGAATAATAGCACTGCCATTAATCATAGTGTTGTTTTCCAGTCCCCTAGATGTTCCTAAAATTTCTGAACCATTAAGATATAATGCCACTCTGTCAGCAGCCGTTGATCCACTTGCTGCATATACGCCATAATCAACTCTGTAAGTGCCAACATCAGGCAAAGTTACCACACCTGTTGCAGGGACTATTGTCATTCCTGATGCAACTATTGTGTTTGGCAATGGGAAAGTTGTGTTATTAACAGATTGTTCAGCAGTGGAATAAAAACTTCCAAAATTAGAAACCACACCACCTGTGGCACCAGTAGCACCAGTGGCGCCAGTCGCTCCCGTTGCACCTGTTGCGCCAGTTGGGCCAGTTGCACCTGTTGGGCCTGTAATACTAAGTCCGGTTGCACCTGTTACACCCGTTGCACCTGTAGGACCTGTTGGACCTGTTGCACCAGTAATACTAAGACCGATTGGACCAGTGGCTCCGGTTGCTCCAGTTGGACCTGTTGGACCTGTTGGACCTGTTGCACCAGTGGCACCAGTGGCTCCAGTTATACTAAGTCCTGTTGGGCCGGTAACTCCGGTGGCTCCGGTTGGGCCGGTTGCACCTGTTGGACCAGTTGGGCCAATTACACTTAAACCAGTGGCTCCGGTTGCTCCAGTTGGACCGATTGGTCCCATTGGACCCATAGGACCTGTTGGACCCGTAATGCTTGGGCCTGTTGGACCAGTTGCCCCTGTCGCACCAACTGGACCTGCTGGGCCTGTTGGTCCTGTAATGCTTGTTACACCAGAAGAAACAAAAATAAAGCGGTCGTTGTCACGATTTCTGCAACAACGATTATTAAAAAAGTAAGACATTGAAACCTCCAAGAGAGCATTTTGCTCCCAATAACATTTTATGATAAAAATGAAATTCGGTTAAAAAGTCAAACTTTTGTTTTATAGTAATTCAAGTTTTCTTTAACTTTTGCCAAATAATTTTTTGTTTCAGAAAAAGGAATGTTTGAAACCACCTTTCCATCTTGGCAAAATCTTTCATCTTTAAGCCAATTTTTAACATTTGCAGGACCAGCATTGTAAGCAAGAACAGCATTGTCGAAATCTTGAAATTGTGAAAGCAATTCAGCAAAATAAGAAGTTCCAAGCAAAATGTTATCTTTACTGTTTTTTAAATCATATTCTTTTAATGAAATTTTGTCAGCCATTTCTTTGGCAGTTGATGGCAAAATTTGCATAAGCCCCACCGCACCTTTTGAAGAAACAACATCAGTGTTAAAGTGACTTTCAACATTTATAATGGAATAAATTACATCTTCACCTATATTAAATTTTTCACCTGCAATTTTTACTTCTTCCTGAAACCTAATTGGAAACAAATATCCATAAAAGCAATTCATGCCAAAAACGGAAAGAAAAATAAAAGAAACACACAAAAAAACAGCACAAAACCACTTCATAACGCTATTTTATGAAAAAAGAGCATAATTATGCTCTTTTAAATTTTGAAATATTGTTCTCTCCCATTTGACTTAATAACAGAATAAAATCCATCAAAATTGTTTGGTCGTCTTAAAAAAAGTGACTGCACCTTTGGAAGATAATCCCCTAAAAACTTGACCGAAATTCCACACGCACGAGTTATCTGTGCAGGTGTATTTATGATTGCAACAGGAATATTGTTTTCTTTAAGCAGATTGGCAAAATTCAGAGTCGCAAAACGAGATTTAAAAACAGCCAAAATATAATTCACGCGTAACCTCCTTATGCACAAATTCTCCCCTTATTTATTATATTTATAATAGACAAATTTTGTCTTAAAGGATTTAATATGATTTATTTAGACAATTCCGCATCCAGCATGTATAAACCTAAAAATGTTCAGAAAGCAGTTTTGAACGCTTTGAATATGTTTACTGGTAACCCTGGACGAAGCGGACACCAACTTTCAATAAAAACCGCCATGGAAGTGGAAAAAGTCAGGGATTTGGTTGCCAATCATGTCAACACAACACCTGAAAAGATCATCTTTACACTTAATTGCACTGACGCACTAAACTTGGCAATTTTAGGAACATACAAATCCGATGGTCATGTGGTTTGCACTGTAAACGAACACAACTCAGTTTTGCGTCCACTTGAACATCTTAAAAACACTCATTCAGATTTTTCTTACAGTGTGGCAAAACAAAGTTCTTCTTTTGGCATAACTTGGCAAGACATAGAAAGATGTTTAACAGACAAGACTTATTTGGTTGTTTGCAATCATGTATCTAATGTCAACGGAGATGTGGCAGACATAGAAGAAATTGGCAAACAACTTCAAGAAAGAAACATTTTGTTTTTGGTGGATGGTGCACAAGGTGGCGGACACTTTCGATATGATATGCAAAAGATGAACATTAATATGTTGACTTTTGCCCCACACAAGGGTTTTTATTCCCCACAAGGCGTGGGCTGTTTGGCAATAAATGGCGATTTTGACATTCAACCAACACGATTTGGTGGAACAGGCACAAATTCCTTAGAACTTGTAATGCCATCAGAATTTCCAGAAAGACTGGAAAGTGGAACTTTAAACACTCCTGCAATCTTAGGTTTTGGCGAAGGAATTAAATATGTGGAAGAAAACTTTGACTTTATCAAAGAAAAGATTGAAGATTTAACAACTTTTTTGCATTATGAACTTTCCAAACTTCCAATTGAAATTTATACAAAAACCGAAAACACAAATGGCGTGTTTGCTTTTAACATTCCAAACACTGCTTCAAGTGATGTGGCAAACTATCTCAACGAAAAATGGAATATTTGCGTTCGAAGCGGACTTCACTGTGCCCCTTTAAAGCATAAATCACTCGGCACACAAGATGGTGGCGCTGTGCGTGTTTCCATTTCCTTTGTAAACACTTATCAAGAAATAGAGCGCTTAGTTTACGCCATAAAAAGATTTATTTCTTTAAATGAAAAAATGAAAAAAGATGACAATTAAGTCATCTTTTTTAGTCAATGTTTCCAAAAAAATCCAATCCGTCAGTGTTGTTGTAATTATAGAAATTTTCACAAGATGCTGATGGAACATCATTTGTAATGTTGGTTTCATTAAAAAAACATTCTTTAAAAGTTGCTTTTTCCATAACTCTTATATTTGAAGAAATAACCGAACAAAAACAAAAACTTAAACATTCTTGTGGATTTATGCAAGTCAACTTAGAATTTGAAACAAAAGTATTATCAATCTCTACACCATTAAAAATGCGAGAATTTTTTACATAAGAATCATTAACAATCATCGTTCCTTCTGCGTAAACGATGCTTTCATCATCAGCCCAACATCCTTTTCCAATTTTTGCACCTTCTTCCAGCCAAGCGCCTTTTTGACCTTTTTTTATTTTAATGCTCCAAACTTCGAAATCTCTGATGGCAATCATTTGATAAAAAGTTTTTTGAGAACCATTTACAAGAATTGTTTTAGGGTTTGAAACATCAAGTATGTAATCTTGCCTAGCAGAAATACGATCAATAAAGTTTCGTCCTTCTTTTAGTCCTACTTGTTTTCTTATGAAAGTTTCAACTCCCTTTATGTTTGCTTTTCTTTGTTTTATTTCTTGCTTTGCTTCTTTATTCATAATACCTCCAAAACCTATTTAACTCTTTCCACAGTAACATTACTACCATGAGTTGCCCCAAATCCTGTTATAGTTTTGTTTGAATGACAACTTTTTCCACAAACTGAAATATGTTCTTCGGCAGTTGGATTGATGATACAATTATATAAAATTCCTTCTTCTTGCATTGAAAGTCCACCTACTGCATTTTGGGGATTTATTTTAACAATAGTGTGTCTCAACTTAGCCTGATCTCTCATATTCAAATTTGCGTAAACTGTTGATTTTACAACTTGGCAATCATTTATAATTGCAGAAGTCTTTCCATTTAAACAAATAATATTGCTTTCACTTACAACAGCCCTATCGCTGACCTTTACATTTATAAGATAAATCTCTTTTACAGGAGAAGACTTGTTAATTACAATTGCATCACGGTTTACAAAACTTCCGAAACCAATAAAACAATTAGGTCCCACCCAACAATTTCCTTCTTGTGAAAGTCCACCACAAAAATCAAAATCATCAGTTGCGATTTTCTTAAAGTCAACCCAAACTCTACCGCCACGAGAATTCTTTGGAATCAAATTTTTATTTGAAATTCCATTTATATTAAGTTCAACTTCAAAATCTTTGTCAGCAACTATTTCACAACTCCAATAAACTTTTTTGCCAATTTTATGCATTTTGAGTGTATTTCTGTCATAATGAAATTTTTTATTTCTTTCTTCAATTTTAGTTTCAGTACTTTCTAAAAATGTCTGCAACATAATTACTCCTTTACTTAAAAAGTATAACACTGGTTTGAAATTTTGTCAATACCCCAAATTTAAAAAAAGAACTATTAACTTTTAAACTAATTTTTAATTTTGATTAATGTCTTTGAATTTAAATAGCATTCTTTAAATACAAACATATATTTTTATTTGTTTTTATGATGCGATTTAGAAGAATTTGTGTTATAATATGATTTAAGGAGTAAAAATGACAAACAAATTAATTGTAGATAAAATTTTAAAAATACTAGAAAAAGAACATATTAACCTTTATCACGACGTTTCAAAAGAAAAAATAAAAGAGCATATAGCAAATATTGATAGGTTAAATGAAATGTCAGATAGTGAATTTGACTTAGAAATGTTAAAACTTTTTGCATTATTTAAAGATGCTCATACTTCGTATAGAATTCAATATATACCATTAGATTACAAACTCACATATATTCACGGAAAATTTTACATTTTAGATAATGATATATGGAAAGAAATATCTAGTTTTGGTAAATTAAAAGCAAGTGAAATGCATGAAAAACTTGAACCATTAGTAAATTATGAAACTCAAGAATGGTTAAATAGTAGTATTAAAAATATGATAAATAATGCGTATATTTACAAAATGTTAAAATTGAATGATAATAATCTGGAAATAACTTTAGTGGATGGAACAAAACTAGAATTACATAAACAAAATATATTAAATAGAAAATACGACAAACCTAAATCACCATATAGTTTTAAGCTTTTAAATGATAATATTTTATATTTTAAATACGAGAGATGTTGTGAAAATAAAGAATTTCCTTTTTCAGAGTTTTTAAAAGAAATCACAGAAACAATAGAAAAAAACAAAATTAGTAAATATATCTTAGACTTGAGAGGAAACAGTGGTGGAAATTCTGAAATTCTCAATCCTTTTCAAAAATTAGTAAAAGATAAAAATCTATATGGTGTTTTATTGATAGATAATAGAGTCTTTTCTTCTGGCAGATTTGCTGTAGCAAGATTTAAAAAAGAATTTAACACTCCACTTATTGGCGAACCAACTGGTGGGGCAGCAAAATCATATGGATATACTAAACCATTGGAAATTGAAGGTAAAAGGTTTTCTGCTTCGATTAAATTATGGGATTTCAGCGATATTTTTGGTTATAAGGGAGCAATACAACCTGATATCTTAGTAGAAGAATCCATTAAAAATATACAAAATCATGATGATATTATTCTTAAAAAAGCAGTTGATTTTATTATTAAATCAAAAAAATAAGAATCATATTTTAAATCTCTCATATTAAAACTTGGCATTTATTATGGTACTTGCTTATACAAATGGATTAGCTTCGCTACGTTAGACAAGCATTTACCTACACAAAAACTTAATAAAAATAAAACAAAAAAGAACTCTATGATTTTAGAGTTCTTTTAATAATTCCGCTAGTATCAAAATTGAGTGGCAAACCTTTCTTTTTTATGCTTTATAAATAAATCTTTTGCAATGTTCGCAAGTTATGACACCATTTTCTTTAAGTCTTGAAATTGCCACCATGGATTGTTCAACACGACATCTTCCACAAAAACTGCCTTCAAGTGGCACAATAACAGGAAAAATGTTGTCATTTCTTCTTTTCTTATATTCTGCCATAAGTGAGCTGTCCACATTTTTTTCAAGTTTTTCTAACTCTTTTTTAATGCGTTCTTTTTCTGGCTCGTATTGTTTCTTTTCTTCTTCCAACTTTTGTTTGCATACATCATATTGTTTTCTGGCTTCATCATATGCCTTTTTTGTCTTGTTAAATTCTGAAAGAATGGCATTAATTTTTTCAGCACTCTTTTGAAGCATTTTTTCTAATATGTTTAAATTTGACAAAACTTTTCCTTTAAGTGTAAGTGACTTTTCAGCATCTTCCATTGACATTTTGTCAACATCTAAACCAAGCATGTCATCTGACTTTGCTTTGTTTAAATTATATTTTTCTTTTATGTCAGAAATTTCATTTAAAAGTTTTTCCGCTTCTGTTTCAAGTTCTGTTGACCTAACTTGTGCTTTTTTTGCAATGTTTGCAAGTTCTGTCGCCTTTTTACGATATGGACTTTCCAAAAGTTTTTGTTCAACTTTAAACAATTCTCCATCCAATTTTTGATAATCCAACAAACTTTCTATTTTCATAATTTTTTCTCCATTTTTAAATTTAAGCAAACGCTTTAAGCATTCGCTTGTAAACTTTTATTCCACAAAGTCAGCAAGACGCTTACTTCTGTTTGGATGTTTAAGTTTTCTAAGAGCCTTTGCTTCAATCTGTCTGATACGCTCTCTTGTGACAGAAAATTCTTTTCCCACTTCTTCCAAAGTCTTTTGTCTGCCGTCAAGAAGCCCATATCTTTGTCTGATGACTTCTTGTTCTCTTGGCGTAAGTGTGTCAATAACCGCCAAAAGTTGTTCTCTTAAAAGAGTTTGAGTCGCACTTTCAATTGGTGATTTAGCACTTTCATCCACAATGACATCTGCCATTTTTCCGTCATCTTCTTCACCCATTGGTGTTTCCAAAGAAATTGGGTCTTGTGCCGTTCTTTGAATTTCCATAACCTTTGCAACAGTCATTTCCATTTCTTTGGCAATTTCTTCAATAGTTGGTTCTCTGCCAAGTTTTTGCATCAAAACTCTGCAAACCTTGACATATTTATTGATTGTTTCCACCATGTGAACAGGAATTCTTATCGTTCTCGATTGGTCAGCCATGGCACGAGTTATGGCTTGTCTAATCCACCATGTTGCATATGTGGAGAATTTGAAACCTTTAGTGTAATCAAATTTGTCAACAGCACGAAGAAGCCCCATGTTACCTTCTTGAATTAAATCCAAAAAAGACATAGATGTTTTTCCTACATATTTTTTTGCCACACTGACAACCAAACGCAAGTTTGCTTCACAAAGCACCGATTTTGCATATTGGTCACCTTCCATAACTTTTTTTGCAAGGTCTTTTTCTTGTTCTGCCGAAAGAAGTGGAACTTTGCCAATGTCTTTTAAATACATTTTAACAGGGTCGTCCACACTTGGCGACATGACAAGGTCAGAGAAGTTGTCTTTGTAAAGATCTTCATCTTCTTCTGCATCAATAATTTTAATTCCGCGTTTGGAAAGAGTTTCCAAAAACTTTTCCACGCCTTTGGCATCTTCACCAACTTTAAACATGGAAAAATAAACATCTTCCTTGTTGATTGACCCTTTTTTCATTGCAAGTGCTTGCAATTTGTCATGCATCATTTTAATTTTTTGCAAGTCTTCTTTATCTTCTGCCATTAAATTCCTCCAAACTCTTATTCTTTATTTCCATCGCAAGTTTGCCAAGTTTTTTGGCAAGTTCTCCGCGTTTGGTTAAATCTTCACAATTCTTAAATTCTTCGTTAAGTTCGTTTTGCAACTTTTTCAGTTTTTGTTCAGCGATCTTCCATAAACATTCATTGAAATATCTTTCTTCATCTTTTTCAAAAGTGGCAAAATTGAAATTTACTATTTCCATTAAAAGCTCATCTTCACTTGCACCTTCAAAATCATATATTGCCGAAAGTGGTAAATTTTGTTCAATAATGTTTAAATAATTTTCATAACCACTTAAAAGTTTTTTATAATCAATGTTTTTATTGGCACATTCCCTTTTGTGAAGAAGGGAAGCCAAAACAAACTTAACTGCTTTTTCATCGCCTTTTTCTGATGGCATAACTGTTTGCTTTTCAAACAATGGTTTCGTTTGAACAGTGCTTTGCAAGTTTATATCTCGCCTTAAAACATCAAGTGGAATCTTTGTCAAGTCCCTTATTTTTTCAAGATAAGGCTCAAACAAAGTTTCTCTGCCAAGTTTTTTAATTTCAGATAAAATTGCCTTAACAAATCTTCCCTTTTGTTCTGCAACATCAGGATTAAACTTTTGTTTATAATATTCAATCAAATAATCCATATAAGGCACCGCTTGTTCAATCATCTTCTGCAAAGATTCACTGCCAACATTGTTCAACACTTCATCAGGGTCTTTACCCCCAGTAAGATTGACAATTTTTAAATTGACATCTTCATCTCTAAACATCTCTATTGCACGCAAGGTTGCTTTGGTTCCTGCTTCGTCATGGTCAAAACAAAGATAAATATTGTTGTTGAAGCGTTTGAGTTCCTTAACATGGTCTTTTGTAAGTGCAGTGCCCATGCAAGCCACAGTTGATTTAAAACCACTTCTGTGCATGGCTATGACATCCATCTGCCCTTCCACCAAAATAATTTTGTCCAAAAGTTGCTGTTGTTTTTGTGCTTTTAATAAATTTATTCCAAAAACAATTCTACCTTTTTGAAAAACCATAGTTTCTGCTGTGTTTTTATACTTAGCTATTTCAGGATTTTTTTCCAGAATCCTTGCACTGAAACCTATACATTCATTGAAAGAATTAAAAATTGGAAAAACAAGTCTGCCTGCCAAGACATCAAACACACGATTGTTTTTCTTGCCACAAATTCCCGCTTCCAAAAGTTCGTTTTCCGAAAAACCTTTTCCTTTAAGATAATCAACTATGTCTGTCCAATCTTTTGAATAGCCAATTTTAAAATCTTCCAGTTCTCTCCGAGTGAATTTTCTTGTCTTGATATAATCTTGTGCAACTTTTGCATCTTTGTTATAGAGATTTTCCATATAGTGTTTATAAGCAAAATCAAGCGCCAACAAAACTCTTTCTTTAAGTTGCATATTTTGTTTTCTTTTGTCATTGTTTTCAAGTTCAGGAACTTCCATGCCAGCCCTTTCTGCCAAAATTTTTATGGCATCCATAAACTCGACACTTTCCATTTTTTCAATAAATTTAATCACATCTCCTGATTCTTTGCAACCAAAACAATAATAAATTCCATCTTCATTGTTAATGGAAAATGAAGGTGTTTTTTCATTATGGAAAGGACAACATGCCCAAAATCTTCTTCCTTTTTCAGTGAGTTGTAAATAATTTGAAGCAATTGAAACTAAATCGTTCTTTCTTTTAAGTTCACTCATCCACTCAACAGGAAAACCTTTATTAATTTGCAAATTTATCTCCTAAAAACACAATAACACTTTAATATACCACAAAAACAGTGTGAATTCCTTTATTTACAGCAAAAATTTTCTTTATATATTAAATAACAACAAAATTATATAGAAAAATAAAAAAATCCTACAAATGTAGGATTTATAATTTTTAATAAACATCTCTTTGTTCTGCTTCTTTCTTATCTTCAATTTCCACAACAAGTGCTTCTGTTGTAAGAAGTGTTGCAGAAACAGATGCTGCATTTTGAAGTGCCGAACGAGAAACTTTGGTTGGGTCAAGTATGCCTTTCTTGATAAGATCTCCATATTCATTATTTAATGCATCAAAACCAAAAGCAGGTTTGTCAAGATTTTCATAGACTTTGTTGACAACAACGCCACCATCAATTCCTGCATTGGTTGCAATTTGTCTGATTGGTTCTTCCACTGCACGCAAAACTATGTTTGCCCCAGTCTTTTCATCTCCTGAAAGAGTTTCCACCAATTTTTTAATTGCTGGTGTTGTTTTCAGAAGTGCAACTCCACCACCAGGAACAACACCTTCTTCAGTTGCTGCTTTTGTGGCAGACAAAGCATCTTCAATTCTCAGTTTCTTTTCTTTCATTTCCACTTCGGTTGCTGCCCCAACTTTCACAACGGCAACTCCACCAGAAAGTTTTGCAAGTCTTTCAGAAAGTTTTTCTTTGTCATAGTCACTTGTTGTTTGTTTAATTTGGTCTTTAATTGCTGCAATTCTTCCTTTGATTTCCGAAGTCTTTCCAGCACCTTCCACAATTGTTGTGCTGTCTTTGTCAACCTTAACAGATTTTGCTCTGCCCAAATTTTCCAAAGTCAAAGTTTGGAAATCAATTCCAAGTTCGCTGGAAACAAATGTTCCACCAGTAAGAATGGAAATGTCTTCAAGCATTGCTTTTCTCTTGTCACCAAAACTTGGTGCTTTAACAGCAACAACTGAAAGTGAACCACGAAGTTTATTAAGAATTAAAGCAGTCAACGCTTCTCCTTCAACATCGTCAGCAATGATAAGAAGTTTTCCACCAACTTTGACAATTTGTTCTAAAAGTGGCAAAATTTCATTAAGACTTGAAATTTTTGCATCTGTTATAAGAATATAAGGATTGTCAATTTCAGCAATCATTTTTTCTGAATTTGTGCTCATATAAGGAGAAAGATATCCACGATCAAATTGCATGCCTTCCACAATTGAAAGTTCGGTGTGCATGGTTTGAGATTCTTCCACCGTAATTACTCCATCATTTCCAACCTTTTCCATTGCCTGTGCAATCAGTTTTCCAACTTCTTCGTCACCCGCCGAAATGCTGGCAACTTGTTGAATATCTGTTGAATTTGAAACAGGTTTACTCAACTTTTTAAGTTCTTCACATGCCACTTCAACTGCTTTGAAAATACCTTTTTTCAAAATAATTGGGTTTGCCCCAGCAGTGAAATTTTTAAGCCCTTCACGAATGATTGCTTGTGCCAACACACATGCAGTTGTTGTTCCGTCACCTGCAACATCATTTGTTTTAACTGAAACTTCTCTGATAAGTTCTGCACCCAAATTTTCAAATGGGTCAGAGAGTTCAATTTCTTTAGCTATTGTCACACCATCATTAGTGATAAGTGGCAAAGCATATTTTTTTCCCAAAACCACATTACGACCTTTAGGGCCAAGAGTAATTTTTACTGTGTCAGCAAGTTTGTTTACACCTGCTTCCAAACTTTTACGGGCTTGTTCGCCTTGTAACATCATCTTAGACATAATTCACCTACCTTTCCAAAACTGCCAAAATGTCAGTTTGCTTCATAACTATATATGTTTTGTCATCCAAACTGAATTCTGTCCCACTGTATTTTGCATATAAAACATCTTGTCCCACTTTAACTTTCATTTCAACTTCTTTTCCATCAACGATTCCACCATCTCCAACAGCAACAACAGTGCCAATTTGAGATTTGGTTTGAGAAGTGGTTGGAAGCAAAATTCCACTTTTGGTTTCTTTGTCACTTTCCTTTGGAAGTAAAACCACTCTGTCAAACATCGGTTTAATATTCATAAGTTTTCTTCTCCTTTTAACATTTTAAGTATAAACTTTTGGCAAAAAAAAGTAAAGTTTTTATGACAACAAAAAATACACATAACCCACATTTGTGTCGAAAATACAAATTTTGATTCAGATTTTAGTTGAACTTCATGATTGACAAAATAAGTGTTATATGATAATCTTTTAAAGTAAAATGAAGGTGGTTATGGACAAAAAATTTAAAACTGAAAAATTATATCTAGTTAAAGTTGCAGAAATAACAAAAATTACAAATTCAAATGGCAAAAAGTTTGTTTCCATGGTAAGACACACTTACAAACTTTTTGCAAAAATTTACAACAATGAAGGTCAAGAACCTGTTTACAGACTTATGACAGGCAAAAAACAAATTTTAAAAACAAACCGCAAAGACATAAGTGAAATTGGCGACCTTATTGTAATTGACATGCAAAAGGCTTCGGAAGTGTTTCCATATTCGACAATGACTTTTTCAGAAATTAAAAATGCTGAATTTAAACTTAATGGCAACAAAAGGTTTCACCTTAAATGTAAAAGTCCTTCAAACAATTTTCCAATAAATCGTGAAAAATCTGTTGATTTAGATTTTTCTAAACTTAAATAAAAAAATCAGCAAATGCTGATTTTTTTGATATTTAAATATTTTTGCCCATTTCATAAGCTTGTTTCTCATAGATGCTTCCTTATTCAGCAACAGGAACTCTTGCTTGCAATTTGATTCCTTCTTCTTCTGGCAAATAATCGACTACATTAAAACTGCTTTCAGGGTTCAAAACATATTTTCCAGTTTCCTTATCTTGAACAAGTGGAGATTTAAACGCATAATAATCTGTCACTTTTTCATCAAGCAAAAGTCGTGGTGTGGCAAACCCAAGAGCAGTTAAAAATTCATGGTTTGCTTCCAAAGTGTTGACAATGAAATCAGCACGCAAAAATTGTTTTGTTGAAACAACTCTTTTTGCATATGCTTCATAGTCAGTTGCATTTAATTCAAATTCTCTGGCAATTTTAAGTTCGCCTTTCATGTCAACTGGATTGTTTAAAATTTTATCTTTAAACTTAATAAATTCTTTTCTTGTCTTTTGGCAAAGAATAAGTTTTTCAATTTTCTTATCTGTAAGTTTTTTAAGTCTTTGAGTTACTATTTCTGCATGTGACAAACTCATGTCTATAATAAATGGAACATGTCTGTCATAGATGTGACTGTTTGCCACAATATGCAAAAGTTTTCCAGGTTTAAGACCATGAACATGGGCAAACATATGAATAAGTGCCGCATACTGAGCAACATTCCAACTTCCAGCAGCCAAAAGATCATTAGATCGTTGAGTTAACATTAAATTTAACTTTCCATCTGACACATCAAACTGTGCTCCATGCACGCAAGGATTAAGACCCATTTCATGCAAATCTTTATGAACAAAAAGTTCTGTTAAATTGCTTCTGTTTGCTGGTTGGTTTTTAAGATAAAAATGAACACGATCAACTTGATCAAAACTGCCTTCTTTATATTTAGACTTCTGAGCAAGTTGCCAACCATAAGCCTTGCCAATGCTTCCTGTTTCGTCTGCCCATTGGTCCCAAATGTGGCTGTTAAGCAAATTTATATTGTTGCTTTTAAGCACCCAAATCCAAATGATTTCATCAATGGCACCTTTCCAATTGGTGTTTCTCAGACTTATGATTGGAAATTCTTTTTCCAAATCATAAACTTGTGTCCAACCAAAAATCTTGGCAGTGTGAGCAGATGTTCCGTCTGCCCACTTTGGACGAACAATTTCTTTCGTGTCCCAAACACCTTCTTTTAAAATCTTGTGTGCATTTTTAAGATAAATTTCATTTGCTAAACTCATTATTTTCTCCTTTTCCAAATTTTATCTTTACAATTAATTGTAACACATTAAGTTTCGCTTTCAAAATTTTTAAAGAAAAAAATCGCAAAAAAGCGATTTTTAAAAATTATTATTTTCCACAAAGTCTTGATATTTTTCAATATCAGTTACATCAAAAGCATAGCCTTGTCCAATTTCTTTAAAGTTGTTGAACTTATAAAATTCTTCACTTACAGAGTTTTTGTCAGTAACAATAATTATGTCTTGCACGCCTTTTGCTCTTTGATTGGTAATGCCATATTGTAAAAGTGCAGTCGCCACATTCTTTTGGCGGAAAAGTGGCAAAGTGCCAATTTTT
The DNA here is from genome assembly GCA_949841245.1 of uncultured Eubacteriales bacterium. GTDB lineage: Bacteria > Bacillota > Clostridia > Christensenellales > UBA1242 > Caccovivens. The sequence goes on from CATKYT010000004.1 coordinate 61,675, forward strand.
GTTATGAAAGATTCAATGGCATTGTGCATCAAAATTAAAAAAGCAATTGGTTTTTCTTTATAATATGCCACATAGGCACAGAATTTGTAACCATTCACTTCATCAGTTAAATTGATGTTTTTTAAATTTTGAATTTCTGCTTTTTGGCTTTTTGTAAGTTCTTTTTCGCTGTCCTTTTTGAAATAACATTTTATATAAAGTTCAACAATGTCAAAAATCTTAGTTTCATCAACTTCCTTAAATTCCACTTCTTTAAGCATACATTTGGTATTGTTCATATTGAAACCATAAATCAATTTCATCAAAACATCGTTTCGCTCAATTGGAAAAAACATGTTTAATGTGTGTGCAAGACTTGTTTCGTTGTTGTAATGTCTGGTGTTAAATGGAAAATAGACAACTTCTTTAATGTTGTTGTTTTTGCATTCTTCCTTAATTTTTTGAATAGAGTCAAAAACATTTTTATAATCTTTCAAAACACAATAATTGCAATGTGAAGTTTTGTCACCATTGTTGGAAACAACCATGTCAAAAGTGTTGAAATTTGAAATGTTGCTTCCCCATAAATTTTTGTTTGCAGAAATAAATCTTTGAGAAATATGTATAGGGTTTTCTGTTGTGTTGGAATATTTAATTAAAGAAATGACAGAAGCAATTGCACAGAACAATTGACATGCTGCACTTGTGTAAGCACCTAATACAATGTAATATGGGAAAAGTAAAAGTCCGTCAATCACATAACTTACACGCAAAATTGTAACATTGTTTTGCCAAGTTGAAATTGTGATTAAAGACAAACTGAAAAACATAACCAAATCAAGTGGTCCGTCCCAGAAAACAACGGTTATTACAGTAACATAAACCAGCACCAAAAGCACAATAGCTAAATCAGGTTTTCTGTTCAACTTGCTGTAAACAAAATAAATGATTGTTCTTACAGTTGCACCAACAACCAAAAGTGCGCCAGAAAGAGTTCCGCTGAATAACAAAACAATTACAGACAACACATTTGAAAATGTCAACCAAAGCATTATCTTCCATTTAACTTTAAAAAAGAAAGAAGCAGAAAGAATGACAACTTGAATGATACCAATAGCCTGCACCAACCAAAAAGTAATTGTTGGGTCTAAATCTAACATATCATAACTCCTTTAAATCAAAGTTATTTTAAATAATTCGACAAAAATTGTCAAACAAAAAGGATAAATGAAAAAACATATTTATTTAGCAAAAATTAATAAAACACTAATAAATTATGTTAGTTTTTATACTTTTTTCGGCTTTTAAGCCACAAATAACAACCACTCATAACTTTTGGGTTATAATCAAATCCACATTTTACATAAAAACTTATATTTTCAGTTGTTGGCAACAATTCAAGAAGAAAAACATCATGTTTGTCAACAAACTCTTGAAGTTTTGCCAACAAATATTTAATCATTTGCCTGCCAACACCTTGTCCTTGATATTCTGGCAAAACTGCGACATTAATCAATGTTCCTTGCATTGCTTTGTCGCTGATTATTCTTGCCATTCCTACAATTACCCCCCCCGCTTATTGCACTCACGAGAAAATGAGATTTTTTTAAAGCCTTTTTTACTTCTTTGTCTTCAATAAATTCCCAACCAACAGCAGAACAAATTTTTTGATAATCTTTTACAGAAATTCTATCTATAAATTCCATATAATCTCCTTTATATGTGTTTTTTTAATTCTTTGCAAACCCAATCTTTATATTCTTTGGAATGATTTACAAATTCATCTGAATAGAAAAGTTTTTCAAATTGGTCATAAGGCAAAAACTGAACTTCGGCAACTTCTTCTTTTTGAAGTGTAAAGTCTTTTAAATCAGCATCAGTTTTAAGCAAATAAACCTGAGCCAATTCCCAACTTGATTGTGCCAACCATTCTTTAAGAAAAATGTAATCACTTTCTTTGGTCACAAGCCCAAGTTCTTCTTTTGTTTCCCTTACACAACCTTGAAGGATACTTTCCCCCGCATTAACATGTCCAGCACTTGGCATATCCCATTTATTTGGGTGTTTCTTCTTAGTGGATGCTCGTTTTTGAACTAAGATTCTCCCCCCCCCGCGTATAATCCAAATACAAAAAGGGTTATGATAGCACATTGGGTTTTGACTGTGACAAAAACTTTTTGGTTTAACTCCCAAAAAATTGCCATTTAAATCAAATGTGTCAAAAAATTCTTCCATGCTTTTCTCCAAAAAACTTTAAACAACT